>NZ_JBFROW010000037.1:0-210706 GCF_041471665.1 Vibrio sp. 10N.261.51.F11
GTGCTTATTATCCATACAAAGCATTTAAGAGTGATTCCCAACGCTTGGCATTTTTCATTCCATCGTTGGGTTTTGTGTTTACGGTGGTATGGTTGGGTTTCGTGGTTGCGTTGCTCACACCTTAACAGGGCGATATGACCCCCTCTGTCAATAAGAGCGTAGAAGTTTCTGCTCCCGCATTTATAGAGCCTTTCTTGTTATTTAAGGGATAGTGTTATTACATAGATGAAGCAAGTAATGTCGTCGGTTCTCATGCTGATATACGTGGATTGCTCATCGTTTGATGAGTAGAGCCTACCTTACTTGTTCCGTCGTAGCACCTGTCTTCAGTCTATGCTCGTGGTTCAATATAGCCGAAGCTATATTGCCTAGCTTGTGTTCTAAGTCTTCCGTTACATTGGGTTTATGAAAGTCTGAGTCGTCCATCGAATAGTCGTGTAACAAGGTCATTTCTCATGCCGTATTTTTGGTAATTAGTTCTTCCTGTCGATTATCGAATTTGTCCTAAACCCACTATTAAGGCAGGGAACCCCAATGAATAGAACACTATGGTTCGCACTCATTTCGCTTTTGTTTTCAATGACAATGGTATTTTGTACATACAGTTATGGCATAGAGAGCCACGTTGAAGTAATCACACTCACTTTAGTACTGTCTGGCCCTCTGATTTTTACCTTTGCGCTTGTTGTCATTTTTTGTGGCGCACCAGTCATTAACAGGTACAAGTTACTTGGAACCGTCGCAATTTGTGTGCATGGATTTACAGCCTCACTGCATGTGCTGTGGAACGGATTTATGTTCGTCGATGTGATTAATAAACAAGGCTTAGGTCCGGGACAAGGTTATTCTGGCTTGATACTTTGGGTTGGTAGTATCAAGGCGATGCTACTTGGTTTGGTTGTGGGAGTATGCCTGCATTACTTGCTACGATTATTTAGAAAGGCCGCAGTAAGATAGCTGTTGGCTAGTTAATGGGTTGTTCGTTGTCTATAGGAGTTGTCGCTGTGTTTTATAGTAAGGAATTCAACAAGGGATTGCTGCTTATCCTCGTTGCGATAAGTGCTTTCATTGTCGTTACCTCTGATAGTAACCCTGGGGCATTAATCGCTCACGCCATCAATGGTTTAATTGCTTTGCTCTTTTTCTCTATGACCATTGAGGTCAAAGACAATGTACTAAGCTGGTATTTCGGCTTTGGTTTTTGGCGTAAGAATGTAGAAGTGTCAGGCATTACCGAGACATCGTTCTATCAAAGTAAATGGTATCAAGGTATTGGCATCCGAATGCTGAGCGATGGCTGGTTGTATAATGCATCGATAGGTTCAGCGCTGAAGTTAAGCTTAAGTAATGGAAAGCATGTTTACATTGGTTGTAAGGATACGGACGGTTTAAAGTTGGCCTTGCAAACCGCTAACGAACAGATAACTCAAAATTGATTTACGAGGCTTGGCACTTTTCGTTTCAAGTTGGACTAATGTTTCAGGTTCTATGCTTTAAGTGAGCTGGACTTTAATATCACAACAAATGAATCGGAGGTTGAATGGACAGAGCAATCAAAACACATTTCGACGAGTATCCCGATGATGTTCGAGCTCGGCTTGAAGAGTTGCGTTCATTAATCTTTGAGCTTTGCTCTGATTTGGATTTAGGTGACGTCGAAGAGTCTCTGAAATGGGGCGAGCCGAGTTACAGCGTTAAGACGGGCAGTCCAATTCGAATCGATTGGAAATTAAAATCGCCAAACAACTATTACTTGTTCTTTAACTGCCAAACGAAGCTAATCGACACATTCAGAGAATTGCACGATGGCACATTGGTATTTCAAGGTAATCGTGCAATCGTCTTGAAACTGACTGAACCACTTCCCAAGGCACCAATCAAGCAGTGCTTGGAGTTAGCCTTAACTTATCAGCAACGAAAACATCTCCCACTTCTTGGCGCGTAGTTCTTATATGTTGTCATTATATTTCTTAAACAGGTTTTCTGTGTTCTAGCTATCACTCTTTAAAGTGCTAAGACTGTACCATCTTGATTAGTATCAAGAGGCTAGGGAATCTCTATAACCAACGCTGATTGTATTGCTTACCGTTTAAAAAGGTGTTCTAGTCACCTTGTATTTCAAACTTAAAAGGAAGTTGTATGAATTTAGATAAAGCCAAAAAACGTATCGCAAAGCAGGTTAAAAAAGGCGACCACGGATACCCAAAAATCACGTTAGCGTATTACGGGACGACCAAAGATCTCGCAACGGAAGTCGCGGTTCAATTTATGCTGGGTGAGGGCGATGGTGTTCAAGAAGAGCGTTTTTCTTGTGAAACCGAAATCCGAGATAATGAATTAGTTCAAACGACGTTACTCAAGATAATCGAGCGAGCAAATGTTAACTCAGTGATTGAAGTTGAAGGCGTGGCTGTTCTTTAGTTTGCTTTAGCCTGGAAACGAAGCCAACACGAGAACTCAGGTGTATAATCCACATTTTTATCGAATTAGGCAGGACACATGGCGATCTCGTTTGAAACTCAAAGACTAAAAGTAGAAGAAGTCGCAGGTGAACTTACTGTTCCTGAACGTTCGGCTCTGCTTGAGCGAGTACCTGGCATTCTAATCCCGTCAGTCGTTGAAAACCTTCCACCATACTTTCACGGTATTGTGTCACGTGAACTGGCTGAAATCTGGCTCGATCGAATGTTGTCGGGGAGCCGCTTACTTCAAGTGAAATCCAACGATAATCAATTGATTGGTTTTCTGTTCGCTTATGTAGAAGACGAAAGTGATGCTCATATTGGCTACTTGCTTGCAGAAGAGTTTTGGGGCAAGGGTTTAGCGAGTGAGTTACTGAAGAGTTTCATCACAGAAGTCGCAAAAACGGAGTCATGGTCAACACTGATTGGCGGTGTCGATCGTTCAAACATAGCCTCTGCCAACTTACTTAAAAAGCTAGGTTTTGTTGAGCAAGCCTCTGACGAAAGTGCTGTGGTTTTCTATGAATATAAGCTTTCTCGTCTTAACTCTTAATTCTTAACTCTGAGCTCTCAGCTCTTAATTTCTAATCCCTAACTCAAGCCACATCTGCGTTATACATTCATTGCCAATGTTTACGTCAATTGATAGGGAAGAAACCTTATTACACCATTCAACTGAGAACCGAGAGCAGCGAGTCTAGTTAACGTGGGCTAATTCGGCACTCTGTGTTTCATTAGCGACTTTCCAATCGCCCCCTAAGGCTTTATAGAAAACAGGCTTTGTATCCACATTAGACCATACTGGTTTAGCGACCTCTACCATCTACCATTACGATGATTGTTTTAGAGATGATGCTGAGATCAGCGGCAATCCAAGACTTAACCGAACATAGGCTTAGTGCATAACTGTGGTCAAAACCTACTTTACGACGTACATCATCAATACAGGTGTCGTAACCTTGATTTACTTGTGCAAGCCCTGTAATACCAGGCATTACACCGTATGTGCGGTCGGCAAAGTAAGGAATTTCGTTCTCTAGTTTGGTGTAAAAAGTAGGGCGTTCAGGGCGCGGGCCAATTAGAGACATTTCACCTTTCAGTACATTGATCAGTTGTGGCAGTTCATCAAGACGTGTCTTTCTCAAAAAGCGGCCAACAGGTGTGATTCGTGGGTCATTCGCGGTAGCCCAAACTGCACCAGAGCGAGTTTCTGCATCCTCGTACATGCTACGGAATTTCATGATCTCAAAGATTTCCATTTTCTCCGGTGTCGATTTACCAACGCGCAATTGACGGTAGAAAATAGGGCCACGAGAAGTGAGTGCAATCGCCATCGCAATCAACGGAAATACGGGCGCTAGCAAAATCAAAGCAATCAGTGAGCTTACAAAATCGAAAGTACGTTTAGCACGTGAGATTTTGTATTGGTATAGGTTTTGGGTAGATAGCTGTTCGATGTTCATCATAATAAGTCCTTAATGATTTGCTCGTGTCCAAGGTGAGTTTTCTAGTCCGATTAGGTAACGAATGCCACCAATGAAGTTGGCGTAGTGTCCAACTATCAAATAAGAGATTAATGAAATAGGTTTGTTTACTAGACGCTTTGGTAAGATGCAGCCAAGGACGCCAATGGTATAAACGGCAACTTGAGCCCATAACAGCGCTTCAAATACCAAGTAGTTGCTAAGTAAGATTGAGCACACTAAGCACACAATCATTAAATATGGAGTGAGTAGGCGAAGTCCTTTTCCTGAAAAGAACGCAAACGCGATGCCTTTAAACTTCGGGCTGAACAAGGCAAATAATCGAATCGCTTGTTGCATGTTGCCCGCTGAAATACGAAGTCTTCTTTTGAAGTCTGTTTCTAGGTTCGATTCTTCTAGCTCTAATGCAACCATTTGGGTTTCGTATTCGGCGATGTAACCTTGTTTAACGATTTGCATCGGTAAGATGAAATCATCATTAATAGTGTTGAGTGGAAGCAGTTCAAACAGGTGTGTTCTAAACAAGTAGAAAGCGCCATGAGAACCCAAGCTAGAACCTAACGAAGCCTCAGACTCTTTAACCGCGGTTTGGTACTGCCAATACGTGTTTTCGCCTTCATTGCCTGTTGGACAAAGTTGATACGTTGCGTTTACCACTCCAACCTTGTCACTTTCAAAATGAGCGGCAGCTATAAGCAAAGCATCCAATGAAATAAGGGCAGAAACATCACTCATCGCCGTGATATCACTGGTTATACGTGTCACTTCTTCATTAACAACCGCGACTTTACCTCGGTTTACTTGATGGTCATGTATCTCAAAATAGACATCACTGCACATCGCTTCTTGTATGGTCATTTGTGCAATGGCGACTGTGTTATCAGTGCAACCATCGCAAGCGATAATGACTTCCAACTTCTTTTTTGGGTAATCGAGTGAAGCAAGGTTACGAATCTTGTCTGCGATCCACTGTTCTTCGTTAAATGCAGGAACAAGAACGGTGATGGTCGGCAACGTGCAATCTTGCTGTTCCTCTTTGTAGCAACGATGACTCTCTTCAACTTTGCGTGCGGGGTGGCTTTTCGCATACCAACGCAGTAACAAAGGGTAGGCTGCGTGATGATAGACAATCAACGCACCTGAAAACAAACAAAGTCCCGCAAGCAACCAATCAATCATGCGTAAGCTCCTTCTGATATATCGTTGTAAGACGAAACCATTTTGATGATGTCGAAGTTTTCGAGTACGTAACGACGAGGTGACAAAAAGCGTTCATTTTGCTTTTCTAATAGCGCACTAGCTAACCCCACAATGCTGCCGCTTTTGACGAGGGCGCCGCTGACTGGACATAAGGTTTCATCGACGGCACCAACGTCCATTGCGACGGTTGGAATATTGCATGCTTGAGCTTCAAGTGTAGAAAGCGGCAGCCCTTCGTGGCGTGAAGGTAGGCAGAACGTATCCAACGCTCCGTAAAACGTGGTCATGTCTTCAACTAAGCCAAGAAAGATGACTCGGTCACTCAGATTCAAGCGGCTAGTCAGTTGCTCTAGTTGATTGCGTTTAGTACCGCCGCCAGCCAATGCGACAACCATGTTTGCAGGTAAAAGAGTCAGTGCTTTAATAAGTTGGTCTTGGCCTTTGACATGTTCTAGTCGACCTGCACAACCGATGATGTGTTTGTCTGTCGGCAGGTTTAGTTTTGCTCTCGCGTGTTCTTTCGACATTGGCTTAAACTTCTCACAATCAACGCCATTTTTGATGGTAATGATGTTCTCATAAGAAAAAGCAGTGCGTAGTTGGTTATAAACACGTGTCGCGTCGGCAACTAACGTTGGTTGAGCAGCTTTTAAAGCAAGCGCTTGTAATCGACGACGTTTGTTGTTGTTCAGATGCCAAGCGTCATGTTCGGTATGGATTCGAGTTGGAACCCCGGTTACGCGAGCGGCATAACCAGCGTATAACAGTGGGCCAATATGATGGGTATGAACCACATCAGGGCGAATCGCATTGAAGGCTTTAATTAGCTTAATAATGATATTGAATTGTACGCCTGGTGCTTTATCCAAAAAGACGATTTGCTTTTTGTATGGCTCTAGCTTCGGCCAGTTGTTTATAGACTCTTGTTTAGTACCCTCTAAACTGACAATCAACACTTGGTCTGTTGGTTTAGCAAGGCGCAGCAAATCCAGAGTTAGGGTTTCTAATCCACCCGGTGCAAGGTGCTGAACAACGTGTATGATCTTTTTGCCATGCTTCGTTAAATGCGTATTCATAATTTGGACCCTGCCTTTATAATTGTTGTTTCGCCTTTCTGACGTTTCTCTTGAAGTAACTTCTTTAAAACGTTTAACTACACAAGGAGATTGCAGGAGTTGTGCCAATTAAATAACCGTTATTTTTCAGTTGTTTAGACTATTTAATTCTAGGGCAGTTTTCATTTCTCAAAATGGGAATCAAAACAAAATACAATTGAATGGCAGTTTGAATCATAGGGCTTGGGTAAATCGAAAGTAGCATTAGAACTTGGGGCTCTAAATAAACAAAACGCCAACCGAGTGTTGGCGTTTTGCTCTAGGATGCACGAAGCTTGGAAACTAGAAAGCTGTGAATCTAGCAAGTCAAAAATGGCTTTGAGGCTGACTAGCTCATTTTAGGGATCACCGTTATCACAGGGACACCCAAGATATCTTCGATTTCGTCTTTGCGTTTGATTGAAGAATCAAACAGTTCAAACAATACCGCTAAACCAATACCCAAACCGATACCTGCAACGAATCCAGCCAGAATAAAAACAAAAGTCGGCATGTTAGATTTGACACTCGGTGTGAAAGGCAAATCGATAATCTTCACACGTTTGTTTTGCTCGAATACACCAAGCGAACCCGTTAGTTGAGCCATTTCATAACGCTCTGTCAGTTCATCATATAGTTGACGTTTGATTTCAACTTGACGTTTAAGGCGGTACATCTCTTTTGCATTTTCGCCGAAGTTATTGGCCTTGTGTTCTAATTCGAAAATCATAGTTCGAAGGCTTTTGGTCTCTTCAGTTAAAGACTCAAAGCGAGCACGAACCAGCTGTAGGCTGTGTAATTGAGTGACCAGAAGAGGTTGGGTATCAGAAAGTTTGTTCAGTGTCGTACTACTTGCGATGTCCCAAAGCTGGTCGCTGTTCATCGTTGGCTGGGTTACCTCGAGCAAACTCTTACGTTCATTCTCTAGTCTGTCTAGCTCACGCACTTTAGCTTGCACAACACTGTGCTTGTCCGTGTATTTAGCTTGTAACAAGGTAAGGTCGCTACGAATGTCGATGATCTGGTCTTCTAATTTACCGATCACAGGGTTGGTTCTTGAAAGTTGTTGGTCGATTGACCCTAAACTTTTTTCGACACCCGATAACTCGGCCTCTTTTTCTGCCAGTGTTTGTTTGAGTGAAGCTAAGCGATTCAAACTTTGGCTCTGTACCTCCGGTGTCGACTGGACGTTTTCGTTCATGTATGCAGCTAGCGCTTCTTCTGCTTCTTCAAGTTCCACACTCCGTTTGTCGATATGAATTTTTAAGAAGTTACTTGAGTCTTCAATTGACGAACGTTCCGGCGCGAGCAACTGTTCAATGAAATGTTCACTCACCGAGCGCAGCGTTTGTTCCATTCCATTTGGTGTGTTCGACGTTAGACTTATCTTCAGAAAATCTTTTCCAAGTTGAGTCACCGTTAGACGTTGAGACAGGTCAGTAATGATCTCTTGTTTCTCAATTTCAGGCATATCTGGCGTGGTTAATTGCAGTTCATCAGCGACCGAGTAAAGCACATGTCGACTGTGAAGCAGTGTTCTCAATGCGTTAAGTCGATCTTTGAGCATCGTCGAAACGGCAATGTCTTCCAAGAATGGATTCATCTTGGCCGTTTCTTGAATCAACATACTGGTATGCGCGTCATATTTAGTTGGAGCCAACTTGCTCACACCAAAACCTACAAAGGGCAAAATAAGCATTGGCAGAACGATAACGTAGCGTTGGCGCCACATCGCATTGATGATGACTAATAACCGCAATTTCAGATTATTCATAATAGCTCCAACATCCAATGTACAAAGTTACCACGGTTCTCCCAGCTCTCTTGTTCGACGACAGAGATAGGTGAATTGCTTAGTTGGCGCGCATGATCAAGCGCCCAAATCATTTGGTTCGCACTGCCAACCGTGGTCACGTGCTCTTGGTATGGAACCAAAGCAGGGAACGGTGTTGTGATAATTGGTGTGCCCGCCGCAAGGTATTCCATTAGTTTGAGTGGGCTACACGCTCGGATCTGCTCATTATCAACAAACGGCAACAAGCTCACATCCCAGTGTTGAGAATAGCTTGGTAGTGTGTGGTGTGGACGAGGGCCAAGGTAATGAACGTTACTCAACTTAGGCAGCATGAGCGTATCAAGCTCGTTTGGACCAATGAAAACAAAGTCCCATTCCGGCATCGCATTCGCAACATGATCAATCATTTCATAATCAAGCCATTTAGAAAGACTGCCATAAAAACCAGCAATAGGGCGGTGGTTGCTTGGTAAATCTTTTGCTCTTGGTGCGGGTGTTGAAAACAGGTTTACGTCGACACCATGTGGTAGCAAGTGAGCTTTATGCTTTGGAAATTTATCCATCAACTTTTTGCTAGCCGCGAATATAAGCGTCGATTTATCGATCAGTTCCGATTCGTGCTGTGCAACGGTGTCATGATCAACACCAGCCAGCGCGCTAAAATCATCGCCGCAGTAATAAACCACAGATGACTCGCCTAAGTGCCCGCACAGATCAACAGCGGTCGGAAGAGAAGTCCAAAGGATAGGCGCTTTTAGATTAAGCTCCGCAATAACGGGTTTTAGTTGGTGCAACATCATTTGCTGAGCCAACTTTCTAGAAAATTTAGAAGCAGGCGCAGGGATTGTCTTTAAGTTAACGATAGTAATGTTGTCGTGTCCCTCAGAGTCGAGCATGTTTTGAGTTACGGCCTTGGTTTTACCAAACAACTTGTTGAACGCTCGGCTAACATCTTTGGCGGACAGCTTCGGTTGTCTTAAGCCAATAGAGTTGATCCATAAGACTTTGTGTTGCTTAGCAAGGTGACGAACTAAATGTTGAGTCGATGAAGGTAGGCCACCAAAGTCTTCACCAAATACGATTAAATCACGCATGGTCACCTCCATGAGTCTCTAACGAATCGAACATATCGGATTCTGTCACTTCAACGGGTTTGATGTGACCGACAACTCGAGCTGGGTTGCCACCTGCGATTGCGAAGGCAGGAATATTCTTTGTTACTACGCTGCCTGCGGCTATTACGGCACCTTCGCCGATGGTTACGCCACCTTTGACTGTTACATTCGTGCCCAGCCATACATCGGGTTCAAGAATGATGTCACCGATTTGCTGAGGGTCGTCACCTTCACCTAGCGCTCGGCGTTTTGCATCAAGCGGGTGTCCAGAGTATCCAAATAGAAAAGCGCCGCCTGCGATTCGTACGTTGTCAGAGATAACCACTTTACCTCCAACAGCGATAGTCGACTGCCAACCAATGTCGACGTTGTTGCCAATCGACAATAGTGGGTGTTCCAAGCCTTCAAGTGGCTGAGTACAACCAGAGAATGTCGTGTGGCCAGAGATACGGCAGTTGTCGCCAATCGTAATTTGCACCGGACCGCTGACGAAAGGCAGTCCACCATACAAATACAGGCGTTTGCCACATTGAGCCACACGACCTTTGAAAGCCGGAGTCCAGTAGAAGAATCGCGTAAAGCCAGAAACCAGATTCACCACTAGCTTGTGCGCTTGATATAGACAGCGATTAAATAGTTTAGGGGTAGGTAGCTCTGCGCTTCTGATGTTTTTCAAAATGAAAAACACATTTCTAATTCGAGAATTAGGATGAAACTTAAGCCAATGTTTGAATTGATGTATAGATACTGACGTCATAATGAAAATCCTCTTTTTTGTTATATAGAAGTACTTTCATATATTGTGCCATCTGATAAATATAATATTTTCAATAGGTTAAAATGTGTCTTTTAGGTTTTCTCATTTTGACAGGCAGTTTGAGATACATTTGAGACGCAAACTGTGAGTGCTGCGAGGATATAAATCGGCCAGTTGAAGCCTTGAGTCAAAAATGTACCCGACACGATTGTTCCAATCAGACCTGCATAGATCGCATAGGCGACCGCATTGAGTTCGGGGGCGATTTCTGTGGCCGAGTTTTTTAACCTCGTTAGCGTAGAGCGAGAGGTTTTGATCAAAGCAACGATAAGGCAGACAAAAATGATCAGACCAATAAAGCCTGTTTCTGCCAACACACCAAACCAGGTACTGTGAACGGCGTGATTCAGTCCGTCCCAATGCGAACTGTAAAAGAAGTAGTTCGAGAAGAAGTTGTTCAACCCTACGCCGGTCAGTGGATTCTCAACTGCCATCTTTATTGCTGCTTCCCAAGCATAGATTCGACCCATTGCAGATTCATCGATACCTTGTTCAGCGGCACCACCAGAAGATCTGTCTGAGATACCAGCAACTAAATAGAGCACCACGGCCGCGACAGTTCCCACTGAGATTAAGAGAACTTTAGAGCGCACTAGCTTCCACGCAAAAATACCAATCACCGCAATACAACCCAGTAATCCGCCACGGCTTTGAGTGGCAATAATGGCGGCGAGCAGTAACAGACAAACTAAGGCACTGATTAAACGTTTGGATCGTGAGATGCCAGTCGTGGTGGCTTGGCTTATTGTAAAGGCGAGTGGGAACATCAGTACCAGTGCTAGGTCGTTCGGGTCACCTAACATAGAGCCAAAATCGCGGCCAATAGTCACGCGTGAGCCCTCGACAAGCCCAATACCATTTACTGAGTTGTACACGGCAATAGAGCTGACTAAAGCGCCAGCGTAGATAATCGTCATCGCGGTTTTTGCGAGATTTTCCGTGGTGTTTACTAGCCAAGTAATCGCAAGCGTCATCACTATAATTTTCCAATAAACGCCCTTGAATTCTGCTAGTGCTATTGGCCTATTGGACGCGAAGATAATACCAATGAAAACCAATACCCAAAATATGGCGAGCCAATTTAAACAAGGGTGCCAGAAGATTTTAAGTTCTTTACTGATTAATGCATGCCATAGAAGAGCCGACAGAGCGCCTAATGAAAGCATCAGCGGTATTTTTAGCGAATAGAGCTGAGGTATAGCTTCGTGAATTCGGAAAAATGAAAAGACAACGAACAATAGAACTAACCAGAATGTTTTGTTTAACACGAATAACCCGGCCAATGGCACAAGAGCGAGCGCCACAATGACAGCAGGGTGAGGCACAAAGTACCAAACAACACCAAGCCCAACACACAAGGTGCTGATCGTGATGATGACTGGCAATCTATTGGCTTCAGGGTTGACCATTGTGACCTCTATTGGCAAATAAACTCTTTAGGACTCGGCTCGTAATCTTTTTAAGACGTAGTTACGCCTGATGTTAAAGATTGCAAAGTGAGTGCCAGTTATGCATTTTATTTAACTTACTGATTTAATGTTGGATTATTAAGTGAGGGCGTAGCCTTGAGGTGAGTTTTGTCATTTTGAGAATCAGTATAAAACTGACTAAAGTACTTAAATCATCAAGCCCAAATAACCAGTTATCGACTAAGGCTAGAATTAACGGTCGAGTTGATAGATTTCCAACAACTGCGGGACAACGGCTTGTGGAGAGTATTGGTTTTTCACGGTTTCTATCGCATGACTCTTGAGAGAGTTACGTTGCTCGTTCGTCAATGACATCCACAAAGATAAAAACTGTTCTAGCTCAGCTTCTGAATTTGCAAGGTAGCCGTTAACTTGATGCTCGATGAGTTGAGGCAAGTTACCAACTGAGGTGGCGAGAACGGGAATGCCACGAATCATGGCTTCTAATGCCGCCATAGGTAAGCCTTCAAAGCGAGAAGGGATGATTAACAGATCGATTTGGCTCCAGACGTCGTCCATATTGGTCTGATGCCCATGAAAGGTCACATTATCAGGCTGCGATTTAACTAAGATGTCCATTTCTGGCCCGTCACCAAAAAGCTCAAACCGAACATCAGGAAACTGTTTGGCTAATGCAACAAATCGATCAGGCGCTTTTTCATGGCTCAATCGCCCCACAAAACCAACATGGAATGGGCTTGATGAAGGGGAGCTTGTTAACCCGGTTGGCATTTTAACAAAGTTATTCAATTGATGGGTTTGACTCGGCACTTTCGCTTTAATCTTTTCACTGACCACGAGCGACTGATCAGAAAGAAAACTGCTGTAACGGTCGAGCCAATCATAAAGCCATACTTTGCCTGTTGGGGTTTCACCTGCGTGATAAGTGGTGATTTGCTTTGTGTTGTTGAAACGAGGCGGAAGCTTGATTAATTTGCTGACCAAACTGGCTTTGTAACCATGAGCATGGATAAGCCTTGGTTGATAATGTTGAACTGCACGTTTCAGCTGTGTCGCGCTATTGCCATTTGAATCTACAGAACATGAGGCTAAATCGGAGAGGTAACTAAAAGGGATGTTCAGCGCATTCAACTTTTCAACGATGATCGCTTCAGGATTAAACTTAGTCAAAAGAACGATACGAACAGCCTCTGAATACTGAGCGCTTTCCGATATCAGGCCTTGTGCTAATTCTAAAACATGCGTTTCTATGCCTCCAAAAGTTTGGCTGTCGATCAACAGCCAAATCTCATGAAGGTTTATGTCGAGTACACCTTGGTTAGGCTTGATTGTACTCATCTTCCGATTCCCAAGCCTGTTTCTTACGATAAACAGTAGAAGGGCTAAGTTCTAACAGCACAGCAGCGTTTAACACATTCCCATCGCAATGATTGATGGCATGTTGAATGGCTTCACGTTCTATTTGCCACATTGGACGAATAGCACCTTCGCTTGTGGTAAATGCAGGCGTCATCGGCTCGTTGTGAGCTTGAGCAACTGACGATTGTTCCAACTCTTCCGGAGTAATCGGTGGCAACTTAGCTTCTGGTGCTTCAACAACTGCAGGTTGAGGCGCAGTTACTCGAATTGGTGTCACTGATTTAGATGATGGAGCGGCATCTACTTTATTAATCGGAGGCGGTAACATGTCTTTAGTCACGCTCGTTTCATTGTTCAACACCACTATGTTACGGATGATGTTTTGCAACTGACGCACATTGCCTGGCCACGCATAACGTTTAAGTAGATTCTGCGTTTCTTTGTCTATTGATTTAAACTTCTTCTTATCTTGCTTCGCGTACAGCTTCAAGAAATGATTGCAAAGAGTGACAATGTCACTCCCTCGCTCGCGAAGCGGTGGCATCTCGATAGGCACAACGTGAACACGATAGTAAAGGTCTTCTCTAAAACGTCCTTCTTCTACTTCAACCAGTGGATCGCGGTTGGTCGCACAGATAATTCTGACATCCACTTTAATCTCGCGGTTGCCACCGAGTGGAGTAAACGTACCAGTTTGCAAAAATCTGAGGAGCTTCTTCTGCATCTCCAGTTCCATTTCACAAAGCTCATCGAGAAATAGGGTACCGCCATGCGCTTGCATTGCTGCACCTTTACGGTCGGTTGTCGCACCGGTAAACGCACCTTTAACGTGACCGAAGATTTCACTCTCCATTAGGTCTCGAGGGATAGCGCCGCAGTTAATGGCCACGAAGGGTTTACCATTACGCTGACTCTCTTGGTGAATCGCTTCCGCACACACTTCTTTACCTGTACCACTTTCGCCGTTAATAAACACGCTGGCAGTGGTTGGTGCTACCGAATCAATGATCTTGTAAACCGCCTGCATGGGTAGGCAAGAGCCAATGAAATTATGAAAACGATCACGATCGAATTTGCTTTGCATGTTATCGACGAGGTTTTCGAGTTTCGCTCTTTTTAGATGCAAGCTAACAGAGGTCTTGAGTCGATCGGCTTGAATGGGTTTCTCTAAGAAGTCTTCTGCACCGCGTTGGATAAGGTCTACCGCGATGTTTACTGAACCATGCGCTGTCGCGATGATGACAGCGGTCGGTATTTCGTTAGCAGTAATCCAATCTAAGACTTCTTCGCCTGGCATGTCAGGAAGCTTAAGGTCGAGAATCACAAGCTGTGGAGAGTGCCTTTCAATGAAGGTCTTAGCTTCCGCGCCGGTTTCGACGTGGAAAATATCATAGGGCTCGTCTTTTACGTACTGCTTGTAGAGTACAGCGAGTGAGGTGGAGTCTTCAACTAACAATACCTTAGGGCGCATTGTGTATTCCTTTTGAAACTTTATCCTAACCAATCAATAACATAGTGATATGCAACCATCAATACGAGTCTTGTGTATTTGTTATCTACCACATGCAATCTTTTAAGAAGCGGCCTGTATAACTTCTCGCATTGCTGTTCATGATGGAGCCCATCTTATGGCGACTATATTAATAACGACTGTTTTGAGTTTTTAATCTGATACCGATAATGAACATGCAAAGCTAGCTGAAGCCTGCCTCTTTCCTTTCAAGCAAGGCTTTTATTGAACGCTCTGCGAGCTCTAGTAATTCATCAACTTGTCGAAATGCCGCATCATGACTCTGTTCTAAACATAGCTTTTCTAAAGCTCGAGCTAATTCACCCAAAGGGCGATTACCTAACGAAAGCGCTGTGCTGCCGAGAGTGTGGACCTCGAACTCAAGTGTTTGAGCGTCTTTCTGCGTGACTGCCTCTTTTATAGCGACCAAGCGTGTTTGTGATTCTTCGACATAATGGTCGATCAAGATAGGGATAATGTCCGCACTTGTATCGCGAATCATTTGCTCCAGAACGCTTTCATCGACAAGCTCGCTCACTTGTTGTGAGTTTAGATTTGTAGCTGCGTCTGACGCTAAAGTAGAATTCATCAAACTAAGTCCTTTTATTGAGCTTAATATCTGTTAATACTATTAAGTTTTAGTCATTTTCTAGAATAATTTCAACTGGTTGCCGTACAAATAGAGCATTTAATTGGCATCTCACTCATCTTGCTATTGGGTTTGTGACAAACCTAACGGACTGATTTTATTTTGTTTTCTCTTATGAAATATAAACTTAGGTGCCTATAAAGCCTAAGGTGCGGGTAGATCTCAGAAGAAAACGAGCCCGATACAAATAAAAAAGACCACTGCAGTGAATTAACAACAGTGGTCTTAGAGCGGGGTAAGCAGTTTGGGCTAATCTAAATAGCGATAACGCAAATAGCGATAATTTAAACAGCCGAGCTTTAAATCACGAAAAGTAGGACTACGAAGCTTTATCAATCTTTGGCTTTGGGTCGGCTTCTACTTCTTCCTCGCTACTTTCTGAGAAGATATCAGCAACAGCGCTTCTCTCGAGTTCACCTTTTAGATTACCGTCTTCATCAACAACTGGAAGAGAGTAGTCACAAGACATAGTGTCCGGTAGCACTTCTTCAATCACCGCATCTGGTAAGACGGCAGGGACTTCTTCGTATATCTCATCACTAAAATCATGTACCGATGAATCTTCAACTGCGTCTTGTAGGCTCTCTTGTGTGACTAGGCCTTGATAGCCGTCATCCGTTACGTGATAAGCGTAATCGTTTTTCAGCATCTTCATCTGTGCCAGAGCACCTTCAATCGTTTCTGATGTGATTCGATACAGAGGAGGCTGCATAACGGTTTCAACGGTCAGTGCACGAGCACGGTTTACGTCTTTCACGAACGCTTCCACGTAATCATCGGCTGGATTTAACAGAATCTCATGTGGTGTGCCTTGTTGTACTAACTCGCCGTCTTTCAAAATTGCGATTCTATCGCCTAGGCGGAGTGCTTCGTCCAGATCATGAGTGATGAAAACAATCGTCTTATGAAGCTTCTCTTGAAGTTCGATAAGCTGATCTTGCATTTCACTTCGAATCAAAGGGTCGAGTGCCGAAAAGGCTTCATCCATTAACAAGATTTCAGCGTTAGTACACAGAGCGCGAGAAAGGCCAACACGTTGTTGCTGACCACCTGAAAGTTGCGCAGGGTATTGCTTGCCGTAACCTTTCAAGCCCACGGTTTCTAACCATTCGTTGGCTTTTGCTAAACGGTCTTCTTTTTTGATGCCTTGTACTTCCAACCCGTACGCAACGTTTTCAACCACAGTGCGATGAGGCATTAAGCCAAAGCGTTGGAATACCATCGACATTTTATGACGACGGAACTCTTCTAGCTGTTTAGTGTTGAGGCTCATCACATCAATGCCTTCAACCATGATTTTACCTTGAGTCGGGTCAATCAAACGGTTGAAGTGGCGAATCAGCGTCGATTTACCCGAGCCAGAAAGCCCCATGATAACGAAGATTTCACCACGGTTAATCTCAAGGTTGATCTCTTTTAAACCAACGGTATGACCCGTATCCGCAAGAATCTGATCTTTGTGTTCGCCGTTTTGAACTCGGTTCATAACAGACATTGGTTTCGGTCCAAACACCTTGTACAGACCACTAATTTCAATCAATGGTTTAGTCATGCTTGAATCCTCCTAAATGCGCATTAGTTCTTCTTGCGTACGCCTGAGAAGCGCGGTCAAAAAGGATTGCGAGGGCAACGATGGCGAAACCATTCATCAAGCCTAATGTGAAGTACTGGTTAGTAATCGATTTGAGAACCGGTTGTCCTAGGCCTTTCACACCAATCATGGATGCGATAACAACCATAGACAGTGCCATCATGATGGTTTGGTTAATACCCGCCATGATCGTTGGCATTGCTAGAGGAAGTTGAACACCCCATAAGCGTTGCTTTTTGCTCGCACCGAAAGCGGTAGCGGCTTCAAGGACTTCTTTATCAACTAAGCGTATGCCTAGGTTAGTTAGACGAATTACAGGTGGGATCGCGTAGATAACCACGGCGATTAGCCCTGGAATCTTACCGATGCCCAGTAGCATTACCACTGGAATCAAATAAACGAACGCAGGCATGGTTTGCATGATATCGAGCATCGGCGTAACAATTGACTGAGCTCGATTTGAACGAGCCATCGCAATACCAATCGGAATGCCCAAGAATATTGAAACCAAGGTACATACAGTGATGATACTGAGCGTCCGCATGGTGTCTTCCCACATTCCAAAGTAACCAATGAGAAGTAGAGAAGCAACACAGCCTAGAGCCAGTTTCCAAGAACGGCTTGCTGCGTAGACAAGGCTGGTACACACAGCCAGGACTATAATCCAAGGTGTTGAGATAAGGAGTTTTTCAAACCAAACGAGGAATGAAAGAAGAGGGTCAAAGAGAGATTCAATCATTTCGCCGTATTCACGGGAAAATTCACGGTATGCGCCATCTAGCGTCTTTTTTATGGTTCGTAAATCACCGCGTTCCATCTCTGGAAAGCTTGATAACCAATTGCTGTCAGCCATTTTATATCCTTATAGTTCGGAGCCACTTGTCCATGCGATAAGAAAATCGCTAATGAAAAGGGCTCCGAATCATGAATAACATCAAGTATAGCGACGTTATTTCTGTTTTATTGTTGAAGCGTAATTACTTGTTATTAAATCAAGCTCTTACAGCTGAGCTTCAACTTTCTTAGCCACTTCTTCAGAAACCCATGGGTGCCATACTTCTGGGAATTCACTTAAGAAATGCAGACTCGCTTCTTCGCCATCAGCTTGGTTGTCTTCCATCCAAGCAAGTAGCGAGTTCATTTTGTCGTTTGTGAAACCACGTTTAGTAAAGTAGTCGTACGCTTCAGGAGCACGTGACGCAAAACTTTCAGTGGTAATCGTGTGGACAGGTGAAGGCGGGTACATGGTTGCTTTTGGCGATTCACAATCTTCTTTGGTGGTACAGTTAAGGAACTCTTCCTCATTAACGCCACTGCCAAAGTCGACTTTAACCATGTCGTATTTACCTAGAACAGCGGTCGGTGCCCAGTAGTAACCAA
Organism: Vibrio sp. 10N.261.51.F11; assembly: GCF_041471665.1. Classification (NCBI taxonomy): domain Bacteria; kingdom Pseudomonadati; phylum Pseudomonadota; class Gammaproteobacteria; order Vibrionales; family Vibrionaceae; genus Vibrio; species Vibrio sp. 10N.261.51.F11. The sequence continues at coordinate 17,887 of NZ_JBFROW010000037.1, forward strand.
ACCAAGCTTCTTCACGTTCATAAGCTTTTGCGATAGAGCCAGATAAGCCGGCACTCGAGCCTGGATCAACAATCGTGAAACCGCTGTTTTCTAGCTCAAGAGCATTAAACAAGTTTCCGGCGCTGATCTGACAGTTCCAGCCTGCAGGGCAGCTGTAGAATGCAGATGTATCTGGGTCTTCAGGGTGTTTAAATAAGCTTGCGTTTTTGCGTACGCCTTCGATGGTTGCCATTTCAGGGTACTGTTTTACTAGGTAAGTTGGAACCCAAAAGCCTTCTTCGCCGCCGTTCACAAGTGCTTTACCTGCGTAGCGAAGACGTTTTTCTTCAACACCTTTATCTAATGCGTCTTTTAAGCTGTTGCTCCAAAGTTCAGGTGCAACATCAGGCTGGCCTTTTTCGATCATAGACGTGCCTGTTGGCATAGTGTCGCCAGGGATAAGTTCAGCATCACACCCATAACCATGTTCAAGGATGAATTGGTCGATATTGGCGATCAGTGTTGCAGAGTTCCAGTTCATATCTGCGATTGTTACGCTGCCACATTCTCCAGCGTTAGCATTACCGCTGGCTGCTGCTACTAACAAAAATACGGAGCTTAACTTGTATTTCATATTGAGTTTCCTTTCTCTTTAATAATACAACTAAGGTAACCAAGGTAAATTGATTATCTAAATTGCTCGATGGTGATCCTTTCCGTGTATTTGAACCATTTGAGCAGAAGGAGGGATGGGTGAAGTTTGAATAGATAAACGTGCAAAGTCAGTGAAGTGTGATTTGCCAATTCATCCACTGTGTTTCAACAGCCATCGGATAACTTTGTCAAACTATTACAAATTCGTCAAAAACCACCTCTATTTATAATCTTAGGGAATAATCGTACGAATTCCATCTTTGATGCGATTTACATGGCACTTTAACCGTCTGTGTCACATTACCGCTAAAGTTAGGTGTGGGGCTGTTTATTTTTGAAGGGATTTAAAGGTGGTAAGACCATGAATGACGTGTGTGAAATGCGTTGAATGGTTTTTAAAATCTTATTTTTAATAACAATTTCGCCAAAAACACCCAATTTGGTTTTGGGGTGTTTGGGCGTAAAGTCCAATAGGAGCGGTGGCTGTCAGGGTTTAATGACAGCCATACAGCTGCACAAGAAAGCTATAGTTGTACAAAAAAGCTATAGTGGCACAGAAAAGTTACATCGGTAGGTTTAAAAACTCATTTTGGTAAAGCTTATTGGCCAAGCTATTGCGAAGTTTAGTTGGAAGGAATTTCATGCGATTGATTTGTCTTACCAACTCTTGTGCAAAGCTAGGTGTTTGTTTCATGTTCATCACACAACCCATAAGGTTGATACTCTGCGCATCAAGCAGGTTTTTCGCTTGCTCTAGGTGGTGACTAGAGGTTTCACCATAGGCGACAACCATCAATGTACTATCACAAGCACTCGCGACGGATTGCGCCGGAATGTTGCCTTTGTTTATGTTGAGAAGCGGTGAGGTATCAATGATGACTCTGTCGTATTTCTCTAACCATTTGTTGACCACTTTTTGTAACGTTGTCGGATCTTTATAAGCCAATTGCGTTGAAGCAACTTGTGGAGCAGGGACACCGATAAACGTACGCTGAGATTCAACATGTTCTATCAGTTGACCTTGCTGATTATCTTCTAGCATATTCAAATCTTTGAAAGCAGGGTTGAATAAGTTGAGATCAACATAAAGCGTTGAATGACCCGCAAGAAGAAAACGCTCGGCTAATGCGGTTGCAATAGATGTTACGCCGTCACCTGAATGGCAGGCGGTGACGCATATTGATTTTTGGCCGTTAAGTTCAGAAGCTAAATACAGTTGCTCGACTTCGGCATGGGTCGCTGAAATTGTCATTATAAAGCTCCTATTAATACGATGGTGGTGGTGATACGCAGTATGTCATCAAGTCCGACGCGTGCTTTTTCAATAAAGCTTTCGCGACGGTCTGGGATGTAAATCGTGTCACCAGCGCGTAGCACCGGCAAGTTGTAAATGTTCGCCGTTTTGCTGAATTCAACAAGGTCAAAAGTACGAGCCTGACCTTGGCAGCAAGACATATTGACGATGGTAATTTTTTCTACATAAGCATTGTCGGTAGGTCCTGCTGCTTCTGCCAGAATATCTAGAATGGTCATGTTGTCGTTGAACACATAACGCCCCGGATTGTTAATCGCACCAAGCACACGAACGGTTTCTTCTTTCGGTGTATCTAACCAGTTTTTGCCTTTCTCTGGGATGTAAATCGTGTCGCCAGTGGTTACGTTTGGCAGTAACGATTCGTCACCGGTTTCGAAGTACAGTGATAAGTTAAGTTTGCTTACTTGCGAATAGGTTTTGTCACGATGCGTTACTCGAACGTTGTGGATGTCGGCATCCTTTGTTGGACCGTCAGCCGCAGACAAGATATCAAGGAAGTGCATGTCTTTGGTGAAGCGGTAACGACCGGGTGCATTCACTTGTCCAAAGATGTAGATCGAAGCATCAGAGCTTTGACGAACCCATTGTGATTTATTGTCTGAAGGATCTTGTGGCAAGTCGTGAACACGCACGATAGAGCCCGCTCGAATTTGTGGCATTTGGTCACGTGGCGCACCATTTCGAATAAAATCATCAAGGTTAAACACAACTAGCTTTCTACCAGTAACAACTTCGATTTTCGATGTGTCAGCGCGTAGCGTAGGGCCACCGACGTGTGCCAATAATCCCATGAAATTCATTTCATCTGACCATTCAATACGACCAGGTCGATTCACCTCACCAATCACGTTAACTGCTCTGTCTGGCGTGATTTTCAACCAAGACTTCTCGTTCATGTCGGTTTTCTCGGGAACGAAAATCGCGTCACCAGCTTTGATGCTAGGAGGGTTAGAGTTAGGTAAGCCTTCAGTGTAAGCCGCTAAATCGAATTTAAGCACTCTGCCATCTGCTTTGATAACACGGATTTGTCGTGACTCTGCAAATCGAGTTGGGCCGCCCGCATTCGCCAAGATATCCATAAAGGTCGCGTCTCTTTTGCCTTCAAAAGCACCAGGGGCTGCGACTTCGCCCATTACGTAAACCATGTTGGCGCCGGATTTGATCTCTTCTTCTTGCTTGGGAACGAAAATGGTCGCACCCGGGCGTAAAATTGGAAGCAGACTTTCGTCACCAGAATCTAAGTAACGTTTTAGGTTGAATAGCGTTGGGGTGTTGTTCGAAATCACTCGGATTTGCTCAACACTGGCATAACGAGTTACGCCGCCCGAACGCATAAGTACGTCGACAAGGTCGGTGTTCTCTTTGTAAGTGAACGAACCCGGCGCGTTCACCTCACCAAACACTTTGATGGAGTTACGAGAATCAGCACTGTCACCTGAGTTAGCAAGCTTTGCTGCGTCAAACTCTTGCTCGATGTTACCGACTAATGGAGAAGCTGGAACGAATAGTGAATCCAGTGATTGAAGAGTAGGTAATGCTGACTCGTCTCCTGAATCAAGGAATCGTTTGTAGTTAAACTCTTTCTTATCTGCGCCTCGCTTAAGAATCAGCTTATCCAGTTGCGCGCCCGGGCGTAAACCACCCGCAGCGTAAAGTGCCATTTGGATGCTAGAACCTAATGAGAGCGTGTATTCGCCAGGCTGTTCTACATAACCTTGCACGTAGATGATGATTTGCTGCTCTTTTACATACACTGAAGCGTTCGAAAGATCTTTGTAAGCGGTTGCCAGCGACCCTAGAACGACTTTGTTAAGCTGTTCGCTGTCGTAACCTGCAACAAACACAGCGCCTACTTCTGGAAGAGTAATACGGCCACGCTTATCCACTTGGAACCCCGTGTTTAAGGTACTTTCACCGGGTACGTTAACTTGGATTAGATCACCGACTTGAACCGCATCTGAAAACTCGTCGTTAGCATTGACAACATTCGCAAAGCATAACGATAGGGTGATGATAAAAGCGATTAAGGATTTCATATTCCACCTCCCATTTTCTCGGCATTCTTAGGCGAGATAATTTCAATACTTACTCGGCGGTTCGTTAAACGAGTTCCGTCAGATTCACCTTCAAAAAGAGGGACGGTTTCGCCAACAGAGACGGCTTTGATTCGTTGAGCGCCTAGTCCAAAAATAGTCAGGTAGCGTTCGACTTGTTTCGCTCGTCCAAGCGCTAACTTGTCGTTGTATTCTTCGGCACCCGTTGCATCAGCATGGCCGGTAACAACAAGGTCTAGGGATTTGTGTTCTTTAAGTAAAGTGGTCGCCTCGGCCAGTCTTCCCATATATTTAGGATTTACTTCAGTCGAGTTTTCCGCAAATTGGTTGTCAACATTAAGTAGGTCATACAACTGTTCAATAACCGACAGTTGCATTCTAAATTGATTTTCATTTTGTGGTGGCTCACAGCGGGCTTGTGAAGTTACGTAATCCAGTTGGACCTCAAGTTCATTTAGGCGTTTTCTTTGGATCACTAAGTCGTTGGCTGCATCCAGTAGTAGACCGCCTTGAAGTTCACGAGCAATACGATTTTGCTTTTCGATTGCTTGAACAACAGCAGCGGGGAAACACCAACGAGCACCTTCTTGGATCAAAGCATCAAGGTGCAATTTAGCGAGCTGCCAATCAAAGCGTAATCCATGTTCCGGACCAAGAGGCTCGTCTGGCATGACAGGAGAGAAGTCTGAGTTTTGATAGTTAATAGAATCGTAACTTTCAGCCAAACCCCCTGTGCCTTGTTCAGGATAGCTAGTACAGCCACCCAGAACGAGAGCGGACAGAGAAAGGGCTATGTAGTTTTTCAGTATTTTCATGCCAACGTCCTATGTTTCTAATTTTTCTTATTATTTTTTGTTACTTCTAGCTTAGTGGGTCTTCATGAATTTGCAGGATTTTTTGAGTTTACTGGGATAGCGTGGCCAATACGCAGCAAGTTCATAATTTCAAGCGGTTGCCCCGTCACATTTTCAAGCCGCATATTGCGCTCGCGTTCAGTCAGACGTTTGAACATATAAACAATCGCGCCCACCCCAGATGAATCTAAAAACTCAACCTGGCTAAAATCAACTTCGATTTCAGGGTGACCATCGTTAGAAATCACATCATCGATGTCGGTTTGTGCATCACGACTGCCTGCTGCATCCAGATCACCGAAAATAGAAAGTGTCAGTGTCGTTGTGTTTAAATCAATCTTACGTAGTTCCATAGCGATATCTCCTTTTAAGTATGTATGGACAATTGCACTGAATGTGCCAACTTTTATATTGTTATTTTTCAATGGCTTATATTTCTCATGAATTCCTATCTCAAATTGAGAAAAGGCATTTCTCAATTTGAGAACTAAAAACGGCGGACCATATGAGAGCTATAAGTCATTAATTTAATGAATAAATGCAAAGATTAGATAAGGTTGATGAGTGGATCGCATCTTCTAGCAAAGGTTGTCTACCTACGTGTCAGAACGCTTAGGATTAAAGGCGTTTGTTGACCACTACAGATATTAATACGGAGCAGATGATGAGATTAACCAAACTGGCTTTAGCCACTCTATGGGCGTGTTCGCTTTCATCTCATTCATCCTATTTGCCTCCTGACCATTTGGTGCTTGCAAACTCCTACCAGCAAGGCATAGATGTTTCTGAATACTGGAAGAGTGAAAAACTTGATGGGATTCGGGCTCTATGGGATGGACAACATCTTTATACACGCAATGGTAATCGTATTTACTCACCGAAGTGGTTTACGGAAAACTTACCTAAGGTCCATCTCGAAGGAGAGTTGTGGGCAGGAAGGGGCAAGTTCCATCTCGTTCAATCTACCGTTCTCGACCATACGCCGAGTGACACAGCATGGCGCCAAATCGATTTCATGCTGTTTGATATGCCAGGCGCCGCAGGAGATTACCAAAAGCGCTATTACAACATTTTGCATTGGGTAAGCGTGATTGGAGAATCTCATGTCAGCTACATAGAACATGTACCAATTCACAGTGAAGAGGCTTTATTTCATCAACTTGATAATGTCGATGAGCGTAATGGCGAAGGTTTGATGCTTAGAAAGATCACCAGTCGTTATCAAGCAGGCCGAAGTAATGACCTGTTAAAGCTCAAAAGGCATCACGATGCCGAAGCCACAGTTATTGGCTACAAGAGCGGGACAGGGAAGTACAAAGGGATGATGGGGTCAATTTTGGTTCACACAGAAGAGGGTGTGGAATTTTATATAGGCAGCGGGTTCAGTGACCAAATGAGACTCGCACCGCCAGAGATCGGAAGCCGTATTACCTTTCGCTACAATGGTTTTACTCAAAACGGAAAACCCAAGTTTGCGCGCTTTGTTCGAGAGAAGAGTGAATACTAAGGCAGATGCGATCTACCTGACCATTAAACGAAAAAGAGCCCTGAAAATCAGAGCTCTTTTTTTTATTCGAAATCAGATAGACCGACTTAGCGAGTACGAATCTAGCGAGAACTAAATTCTAACTGAACGTCATCGTCCTGCTTGTGCATCCAGTGTAGACGCATACCCAGCATAATCGCGGCTGACGTTAGACCGACGATGAAACCAATCCAGAAGCCGTGCGCACCCATAGGGTCAACAATCCAATCTTTCATACCCAAGATGTAACCGATAGGAAGACCAAGCAACCAGTAAGCCACAAAGGTGATGTTGAAGATTGAACGCATGTCTTTGTAGCCACGCAGAGCACCCGCAGCGATAACTTGGATGGCGTCAGTACATTGATAAACCGCCGCGAACAACAGCAACTGCATTGCAACGGTAATTACCGCGGTGTTCTCTGTGTAAAGTAATGCAACCTGTTCTCTGAACAGGACAGTTAACGCCGCTGTCATTAAGGCTGTCACTAAACCAACAATGATACCCACGTGTGTCGCTATCTTAGCGCCTTCGGTGTTGTTTTCGCCCAACTTATGCCCAACACGAATACTCACGGCTGCCCCGATACTCATCGGAATCATGAAAACCAGCGAAGAGAAGTTGATCGCGACTTGGTGCGCGGCAACAATCAATGAACCTAATGGTGCAACTAACAGAGAAACCACCGCAAACAGAGTTACCTCGAAGAAGATAGCGGCCGCCACTGGGAAACCAAGTCTAAACAGACGAATTTGAGCTTTAAGTTGCGGCTTATGGAACGTACCGAAGATGTTGATTTTCGATAACCGTTTTGAAGTTAAAACGTAAGCGAATAGCAGTGCAAACATCACCCAGTATACGATAGCCGTTGCAACGCCACAGCCAACACCACCCAATGCAGGAGCACCAAGTTTTCCGTATACGAACATCCAGTTAAGCGGGATGTTTAATAACAAGCCAATAAAACCAATCACCATTGCAGGCTTGGTTAAAGACATACCATCGGTAAAACTTCGCAATGTTTGGAACAACAAGAAAGCGGGTACAGCAAACATCACCGCATTCATATAGCCGATGGTCTTTTCCGCCATGAGTTGTTCAATGTCCATCCACTCCAATATCAATTGTGTCTGGAACAGTACGCCAATGATTGGAAGGGAAATGACGAGCGCTAAAAACGCTCCTTGTTGAATCTCAAATGGAATTTTGACTTGTCGACCAGAACCATTCAGCTGTGCAACGACAGGAACCAACGCCATCAACAAACCGACACCAAATAAGATTGATGGTAGCCAGATACTTGCTGCAATCGAAACCGCCGCCATATCGATAGCACTTACGCCACCGGCCATTACAGTATCAACAAAACCCATTCCAGTTTGTGCAACAGATGCGATCAAAACTGGGGTCGCAAGTTTGATTAGATTCGAGGATTCTTCTTTGTAACGATGCACAAACAACTCCAAATAAGAGGGAAAATTAGAATAATAGTGTAGGAAAGGACATTCTGAAGGAATCAGAGACAATGATCTTAAGCTTCCACTGGACGAATCATAAAGAAATGTCACAATAACTGCTATGTAAAACTGTTATTAGGGCGTGTTGATCTTTCGAGCTGATTTTTGCAGCGAGTTGCTGGGCCTTTATACAGGCAGAGGCTTTGATGTGTAGCTAGCCTACATGAGAAGCCGATAACGCAGTAGAAATGGCCAGCAAACGCTGCCCGAAGGGTTCAGCTAAAAGCGTTTTACTCTTTGTTGAGGGGGATTTGCTTAGAGTGATTAGGCTACTTCCCCCTCGCCGCGATTAAAACGCTTTTGACTAGGCGTCCCCATCCGAACAAAATTTAACCACGAAAGGTCAGCACGCCCTAGAATGCTAAATAGGAATCTTATGTTTACAGGTATCGTTCAAGGCATGGCAACACTGGTTGCTATAAACAAAAAAGAGTTGTTTCAAACTCATACCATTGAGTTAAGTGACGAAATGGTTGAGGGGTTAGCAATTGGCGCTTCAGTAGCTCATAACGGTTGTTGCTTAACGGTAACGGAAATTTCTGGCAACCAGATTGCTTTTGATTTAATGCAAGCAACATTGCGATTGACGAACTTAGGTCAGCTGAATGTTGGTGACAAAGTGAATATTGAGCGTGCAGCAAAGTTTGGTGACGAAATTGGTGGGCATAGCATGTCTGGCCACATTACTCTGATGGCTAACCTAGTCGATGTGATTAAAACAGAAAACAACCGTACGCTTTGGTTTGAGCTGCCTCAAGAATCAATGAAGTATGTGCTGAGTAAGGGTTACATCGGCGTTGATGGTTGTTCATTGACGATTGGTGAAGTGGAAGAGAACCGTTTCTCTGTTCACCTGATCCCAGAAACACTGAATCGTACTCTGTTTGGCGGCCGTGAAGTAGGCGACCAAGTAAACATTGAGTTCGATCCACAAACGCAGGCAATTGTTGATACTGTCGAGCGTGTATTAGCGAACCAGAAATAGCCACTAAGCGCATTGAATCGGTGGCAATAAAATCACACCGATGACCAAATTAAAAAAGAGCACGTGAGGTGCTCTTTTTTGATCATGGTTTAAACGAGAAACTGATTGTCAGAATACTTGTTCATCATCGGCATCAATCGAAAGGTTGATTCTGTCTCTTACTTCGTCAACCTGCATATCCAAATGAATGGCATTGCAACACGCTGGACAATCATCATAGAAGTCTTGGCTACCATTAGATGCATCAAGCGTGATGTTAATACCGTGCCCACAATGCGGACAGGAGACATGTTTCTCTGTGTATTTATGCATGGCAAATTCTCCTCACTGTAACTGATACCAATCGTATTCGGTTATAAACAGCTGTAATTGGTATTAAACGGCCTGTATCTTCTGAATGCATGCTTCAGTATGTGCTAAATATTCGCCGCCAAATTGATTGCAGTGGTTAAGAAGATGGTACAAGTTGTAAATGTCTTTCCGATCAGTATAGCCAACGTCGAGTGGATTGACGCTCTGGTAACCTTCATAAAACTCTTTAGGGAAACCTTCAAACAATTCAGTTAACGCCAAATCACACTCATGGTCCCCCCAGTAACAAGCAGGGTCGTAGCAAATTGGGCCAAACGCAGAGTTAGCAACATTGCCATTCCAAAGATCCCCATGAAGCAAAGAAGGGCGAGGGTTGTGGCCAGCAAGACGCATATTCACCACATCAACGATGTCATCGATATCACCAAACTCGATGCCTTTCTCTTTGAGCAGTTGCAGTTGGAAACCAATGCGTTGCTCAGAGAAAAAGCGACCCCATTTCTTATGCCAAGGGTTGGGTTGAAGTGTGCTGCCGATATAGTTGTCTTGGTCGCAACCAAACTCTTTTTGCTCGCCCCATTGATGAAGCCGCGCAAGCTGAACGCCGAAATCGAAGCTATTGTTGCCCGTCTCGAGCGGTTTGGTCGGCAAGTAATTCAGAATAATGAACGAGCACTCTTTGGTTTTGCCAATAAGCACCAACTCAGGAACGTAAACAGTGGAGGTTTCTCTTAACAAGCGTAAGTTCTCAGCTTCAATTTCAAACTTAGGTAAAAATTCTCGCTGATTCACTTTCACAAAGTAACGCTCATTACCATCGCTGATCATATAGCAATCGTTAATGTCGCCACCAGAAACCTTGGTACGTTCAGTAATCTGAAAGTTAAATAGAAGAGTATCTGAAAGTTGTTGAGAAATGGCCTGCCACATAGGAAATCCTCAAAGACTGAAAGTTAAAAAGATTGAAGGTTAGAAATACTGTTTGTTTAATAGCAATAGTTTAGGATAAATCTGAACAATTTATAGACGCACTCGTCAATGTTCTTAGCTCTTCTTCATCTTACGTAGAATCAATTGGCCGAATTGTGAACTCGAACTGATTCAAGCTCTTTGAAATACAAACATAAATTGAAAACCTGACGTGATGAAATAGTTTGGAACTGGTCTCACAATCGAAACGGTTTTGAACGCCACAAACTGGAAAAGAGGTTTGAGCTTGTTATTGTCTAGCGACTAAATCAAATGAGCTTTTAGAGTAAGTTGAAAGGGCTATTGTTAACTGGCGCAATACTTTGCTTCAAAGTTTGTCTTACACTTCTTTAGCGTGAATTTACTTATGTCGTAAGTAGGCAGGTATACCACATAAAGCTATATCGATTTAATTTTAAGCTGAAATACTAACTAGGATCATTTAAATGTGGTTTTGGGCAATAAAGTGATGACAAATAGCTTCATTTACATAGTATTAGGCAAGTACGTATTAATCTGCTCTAGAGCTTAAAACGGAGAATTATTGTGGTTGTAGAAACCGATGGCTATTTGGCTTTAATCGAGCACCTATCATTCAACCTTGATGTGTTTACCAATAGTAATGGTGATACTGGAAACGAAAGTGTCGAAGACATTGTTACCGACATGATTTCAACAAACATCATGGCTATTTTCGAGCAAAACCCAGAGTTGCATTCGAGCGTTCGTTTTCAACTTTTGAAAGAAGCAGATGCCGTAGTAGCGGATCTTGGTGAAGTATTAGCGGGTGTGTGGGCTAAGAAAGCGACTAACGAACAAATTGTATTCCTCGATGAGTACATCGCGTTAGTGAAGAACCTGTTTGATACTGCTGTTGCTAAATACGATTAACGGTTTGTTTGCTCATTTATCGTCGTAATTAATCAGCATAATAACAACGGGCGTTTAAGTCGTATCTTTCTAGAGTTACCTCGCTCAGCGGTTTATCTTTCGAACCGCTATAAACGCCTAAAGTGCCAAAACTTGGATGCCCAGTAAGGGTTATCTAACCTAGAAATAATGACACCTTTCGATGTCGAGGCATGTAGAAATTGGTTGTTTCCTAAATAAACGCCTACATGTCGCACCGTCATCGAAGTCTTGAAAAACACCAAGTCACCACTTGTTGCCTGCCCATACGCAATTTCTTTTCCCTTTTTACTCTGGTCTTTTGTGGTTCTTGGTAGAGCTTGTTGAGTCGCATTTTGCACGGCGATTTGAACAAAAGCAGAGCAATCTATACCTCGAAATGAGGTCCCACCGAAATGGTATGGCACGCCTTTCCACTGTTCATACACGCTCATATAAGCGTTTGTAGTCAATTGTTCTGACTTTGATAGGGGTTTCTGTGCGGTTTGACTAAGCTGAGAAGGCGAAGGTGACGAGCTACAAGCAGCCAATGTTGCTAAAGTTATTGTAACTACAGCCATTTTTCTGATTTTCATATGTAACTCTTCTGACAAAAAACTGAAATAAAAACGTCATCAAGGACTTCTAGTATACGACCTAACTTAAGGATATCTCTTTTCGTAGTCAAACTGGATTTCACATGCCCGACACAAATTTATCAATAAAACCCTCACGTTATACATTCTCGCTCATTCAAACCGTCACTGCTGTATTTATTTCCATTCTTTTACTTGTTACTTTTTTATCAATGGTTAGCATTCGGGGCGTTGAACGGGTCGGGGGACATTTTGATGCACTCTCGGAACAAGCATTACCCCTTGCTCTACATAACGCCGAATTAACGCAAAGCGTATTAGAACAAGTAAAACTTCTCACTTACAGCACCCAATCAACCGACTTAGATACACTGAATGCCACAAGGGGCTCAATTGACCAACTCGCGACAGAGAGCAATACCACGCTAGAGGAACTTCTTTTTATTTCCCAATCTTTTCCTGATGCGATCTCTTTAGAGCAACAACAAATCCTTGTCGATGACATGGCGCAACTGCAAGCTATGACCAACACGGTACTGCTGGCGCAGATTGAGATTCAAAGTAAGCAAAATCTGATCGACAGTAAAATGGGCGAGTTCCGTTATGGCGTTGGATCTATCGGACCAGAAATGAATCGAATCAGCTCATTCTTGGTTGAAGACAACCCAGAAGCGAGCGATGCAGCGAACCGATTTACATCCAGCGCGTCTGCTATGGCGAACACCTTCTTGATGCTGATGATGCAATCTGACATTGATAAAGCACAAGACGAATACCGTCAATTGAGAAACCGAATCGCAGGTCTGAACTTGGCTTACAGCGATTTTGCCGATTGGCACCCAGACATCGCTGAGTTCGCGAGCTTGACGGCGCCTTACGAGATGGTGAAAGAAGGCTTTACCGAAGAAGGCGTAATCAAACAAATCCTCTTGAAACTCGAACTGGTTCAGCAGCAAGAGCAAAACTTAACGCAAGTCATTAACTTAGCGAACACCGTCATTAGCACATTGAATCAGCTGTCTTCCACCGCTTCCCACCTGATTGATGAAAGTGAACTGGTTGTAAATCAAACCATTACCAATATTGATCGTGTGTTGTTTATCAGCGGGCTAGTGATTGCCGTAATCATTGTGATTTCATGGTTCGTGTTACGCCGTTGGATGAATAAAGGGCTTAAAAACATAACTCAACAGTTGAGTTCACTGGCAGATCATGACTTCTCTAAACAGAGTGAATTACTGGGGCCGCTAGAGCTGCAAGTTATTACTTCAAAACTCAATACGGTCGTTGATTCAACCGCAGATTCGGTTCGTTTAGTAACGCGCAACTGTGAGACGCTTTATCAAACGGCAGAAGTAAGCCACGACGCTGCAGAGCAAACCAATTCGAGCTTGAACGAGCAGAACGAATCACTTCAGAATATGATCACCACCATTACGGAGCTGGAAGCATCGATTGGTGAGATTGCTCGTATCTCTAACGCATCGAACGACGATGCTCAAATAGCAGAAGATGAGTCAGTGAATGGCAGCCAAGTGGTTGGCCTTAACCAACAACGATTACAAGCGCTTGAGCACTCTCTTAGCATGAGTGAAGAGTCGATGGCTGACTTGGATGGTCGAGTGAAACAGATTCGTGAAATGGTCGACATGATCAGTGGTATCGCTGAAAACACCAACTTATTGGCACTGAACGCTGCGATAGAAGCGGCGCGAGCAGGTGAACAAGGTCGAGGTTTTGCGGTAGTTGCAGACGAAGTGCGTAAATTGGCGAGCGGCACATCCCAGCAAACCACCAATATTCGTAGCATGATGAACGAACTAGTAGCGGCAGCCGATCGCTCACGTGCTTCTGTAACGGAATCGAGAAGTGAGATGGCCAATGCACTGGAAACTAGTGGCGATGTAAGACAAGCCTTCGAGAAAATCGAATTTGCGGTTAGCCAGATCAAAGGGCGTGTTGAGCAAATCATGGTGGCTACCGAAGAACAAGCTCGTGCAACTGTCGATGTTACCCATTCAATCACTCGAGTATCTGAGCAGGGCGAGAATACTAAGCTGCAACTTGAATCTATGATCGAGAGTTCAGAGCAAGTCGGAGAGATAGCAGGGCACCAACAAGCCATGCTTCATAAGTACGTGCTGAAATAGACGAGCGTGATAGTTAAGCTAGTGTGCGAAAGAGTTTAAGCACTAGCAGTACTTAATCATTAACTACGCTTATAACGACTATCGATACAGAAGCGCCCTTAAATTCTCACAAGAATCTAAGGGCGTTTTGTTTTCGGATTAAGATAACTTTGGTATTAAACTAAGGTTGGTCTCAATATAAACTTGAGACTCAACTGAATTCGAACCTAGTCTTTCGTTGTCTGGAATCGTGCAAATGGCTGACGCAGCATCAAATCCAACCGTTGTTCTTTACCATCTTGAATCTCGGGAACACCAATATGCACCTTATCATGGCCAAGCTTGGGTTGGGCGCGGTAAGTCTTAAACCAGATGTCCCACACAGATAAAAAGAAACCAAAGTTTGAATGGGTTTCTTTCACAATGACCGAGTGATGAACGCGGTGCATGTCTGGTGTCACAATCACTTTTCTTAGTTGCTTATCGAACCATAGCGGAAGACGTGCATTGCTATGGTTAAACATTGCGCTCGCGTTAAGTACAATTTCAAAGATCACGACAGCAATGACAGGCACACCAAGCGCGATCACCAAGCTCACTTTGATAAGCATTGAAAGAATCATCTCAATAGGGTGAAAGCGCGTTCCGGTTGTGACATCGATATCGAGGTCCGCATGGTGAACTCGATGTAGCTTCCACAACCAAGGAACACGGTGAAACACCAAGTGCTGTAGGTAAATGGCACAATCCAAGAGCAATACACAGATCAGAATGGTCAATTCTTTCGGAAGTGACAGGGTATTGAACAGACCCCATTGGTTTTCTTGTGCGATAACCGCCGCTTGAAATGCTGCGATAGGAATTATAGTGGCCAATAGAAAGCTGTTCAAAGCGACTAACGCAAAGTTGTTTCCCCAGCGAAACCATTTGCTTTGAGTCAGTGCTTTACGTGGAAAACGGTATTCCCAAAGCGCACACAATCCAAAAACGATAATAAAACAAACAAGGCGAAGCAGTGATGGGTCTTGCATGGGAATTCCTTCTATCATTCTAGGGACACTGTAAGTACAATCGTGCCACTTTTCTAGATTTATCGTTATTGTCCATGAGAATCCACGCTTTTCACCGTTTATATCAACACCGTTTGTCTCTTTCAACCAAGCCGTTTAACGCGCGCGGGTGTAAAGTGGTTCGATGTCAGTTCTGTAAAATCAAACAAGACAGCTGTATCTGTGAACATCAACCAGACGTAAATACGAACGTCGCGACCATGTTGATCTTATCGGACAACGAAATACTCAAACCAAGTAATACCGGCCGTTTAATCCTTGATACCGTTAAAGACAGCTATGCCTACCTTTGGCACCGCACTGAACCGAATCAAGAGATGCTTGATGTGCTGAAAGACGATAAATATCAGCCAGTCGTGGTCTTTCCTGAAGATTATACCGATGACAAATCGCGTGTGGTTGCAGATCTTGCTGAAATGCGAGATTCGAACAAGACGTTGCTGCTGATCTTTATTGATGGTAGTTGGCGTGAAGCACGACGTATTTTCCGTCGTTCAGAGTATCTGCAAGACTTACCGGTGTTGTCGATCGAACCAGAATCGGTTTCGCAATACATGATGCGTAAGTCAGACAACGAACAACATCTCTCGACTGCAGAAGTAGCGAGCTTGGTTTTGAAACAGGCTGGTGAAGAGCAGGGCGCAAAGACTTTACAGCTGTGGTTTGAGACATTTCGTGAAAGCTACATGCTAAGTAAGACGCGTTATAAGTCCGATCCAACCAAACCAAGCCTGAACGCTTTCATAGAGCACACTAAAAATGAGACGTCACTCTAACCTTTAACCGCTTTGTGCTGACTTGTTGTTCAAACAGATTCGAACACGAGATAAGTTTGTTATCCATCACGGTTTGTAGGGGGGGTGTTATGGATAATGCGTCCTAGATGTTTAATTTGAAAAATTTATTTGCCCGAATTTAGGGAAAAATTGGAGAGATTTCATGTATTACGGCTTCGATGTTGGCGGCACAAAAATTGAATTTGGTGCGTTCAATGAAAAACTTGAGCGAGTAGCAACAGAACGCGTACCAACGCCTACTGAAGATTATCAACTGCTACTTGATACGATTGCCGGTTTGGTGAAGAAGTACGACAGTGAATTTTCTTGCGAAGGTAAAATTGGTCTTGGTCTTCCTGGTATGGAAGATGCTGACGACGGCACAATGCTGGTTGTTAACGTGCCAGCTTCAACGGGGAAACCACTACGTAAAGACCTAGAAGCACTTATTGGTCGTAGTGTGAAAATTGAAAATGATGCGAATTGCTTTGCGCTTTCAGAAGCGTGGGATGACGAGCTTAAAGACGAACCATCAGTAGCAGGCCTAATTCTAGGTACTGGTTTTGGTGGCGGGTTAGTTTACGAAGGCAAAGTGTTCTCTGGTCGTAACCACGTTGCTGGTGAACTGGGCCATATGCGTCTTCCTATTGATGCTTGGTTCCACCTTGGCGACAACGCACCGTTACTCGGTTGTGGTTGTGGCAAGAAAGGTTGTCTAGACAGCTACCTATCAGGTCGTGGCTTTGAATTGATTTACGAGCACTACTTCGGCGAGAAGAAGAAAGCAATCGAGATCATTCAAGCGTACAACGAAGGTGAAGCAAAAGCGGCTGAGCACGTTGATCGTTTCATGGAGCTATTGGCTATCTGTTTCGCGAACCTGTTTACCGGTCTTGATCCACACGTAGTTGCATTGGGTGGCGGTCTTTCAAACTTCGAACTTATCTACGAAGAGATGCCAAAGCGTATCCCTAAATACCTACTGTCTGTAGCGAAATGTCCAAAGATCATCAAAGCGAAGCATGGTGATTCAGGCGGCGTTCGTGGCGCAGCATTCCTTAACATTAAGTAATCATTACTTACCGTTAAGCTAATTAAGGTTAGATAGTTAAAAGCATAAATAAAAATGCCGTAATCTCAAAAGAGGTTGCGGCATTTTTTATTGTTCGGTGCTTTCGTTTCTTTAGCTGTTAGCTGTTAACTACAAACGAAAAGCTAGAAACGACATATCAAGAAAAGAGCCAAGAGGGCTTACTTCTTCTTTTTACCAACACCAAGATTGTCTTTTTGCTTCAACGTAAGCTTAGTAAAGCCAAGCTTGCGGAAGTAGTTGTCTTGGTAGTTGCGAACCGCTTTAGTATCAGAAATCAACTCAAGCTGTTGCTCAGTTTTTAGATACTCAGAGATATCGATGCCTTCAGCTGCAGCAACAGCTTCTTGGATCGTGCGGTGTTCTTGTTTTGAAAACAGTAACTCTTTGTCTTCGTCTTTGTAAGTGTACAGAATGGTACGAGCCATGGTTGCTCTCCAATAGAATTATTACTTTGCGCGCACTCTACATAAAAACCGTACGTGGCTCAAGGTAATGGTAAGAAATCTTAAGATTATCGTTCTAAACGTTTAGCGTAATTTAAGCTATTTGTCTTTTAGGAAACGAACAGGTTGTTTTTTCACGAAACGAAAAAAACAAAAGCCCCTTAACATTGAAAAATCTATATAGGGGCTTCGTTTATGTTTTGGCGAAGATCTTCCAAATCATTTAAAAAGCAGCTAAGTTAATTAAAAAGCTGCTAAGTCAATTTAGGTGTTTGTTTTGAATCAAACGCGACCTTGCAGAGGAATGATCGTCACTGTCTCGCCAACTTTCACAGTATCAACTGCTGGAGAGATTTCGATTAAGCAGTTCGCTTCACTCATTGAACGCAGAATACCTGAACCTTGCTTGCCCGTTGTTTTCACTTCAAGCACGCCAGATTCATTCATCGAGAACACACCACGGCTAAATTCAGTACGGCCTTGGCGTGAGCGCAGTTGTTCAGTTGCTACAGCATTTGCTTTTACTGGTGTCCAGTTCGTTTGACCTTGTAGCTTACGGATCGCTGGCTCTACAAAGTTAATGAACGACACCATCACAGCAACTGGGTTACCCGGTAAACCGAAGAAAGGTTTGTCTTCAATTTTGCCGTAAGCAAGAGGGCGACCCGGACGCATATTGATACGCCAGAAATTGATTTCACCCAGCTTATCTAACGCAAGCTTGATGTAATCCGCATCACCGACAGATACGCCACCAGAAGTCAGAACCATATCGGTTTCAAGCGACGCTGAATGCAGAACATCCATCATCTTCTGCTCATCATCTTCAATGATACCGTAATCAACGATGTCACAGCCAAGCTTTTGAAGCATGCCGATGATAGTAAAACGGTTCGAGTCGTAGATAGAGTTTGGTTTTTGCTCGCTGCCCGGTGCTTGAACTTCATCACCCGTCGAGAACACACCCACTTTAACTTTACGCAGAACAGGGCAGTTGCCAAAACCTAACGACGCCATCATGCCCATTTCTGGCGCTTCGATGCGTGTTCCACGTGTAAAGACAGGTTGGCCGATTTCTAAATCTTCACCAGCCATACGGACATTTTGTCCTACGGAGATTTTAGCGTCTGGGAAGCTAACTGTGTCGCCTTCTTGAACGGCTTGCTCACGCATCACAACCACATCAACACCTTCAGGCATTGGTGCACCCGTCATGATCTTAACGGCTTCACCTTGTTGAACGGTTTTGTCGTAGCTGTGACCAGCCATAACTTCAGCAACCAGTTGGTAACTATCCAGTTCTAAATCTTCGCTACGAATTGCGTAGCCATCCATTGCTGAGTTGGTGTTTTGAGGCACATTGATTGGCGAGATCACATCTTCAGCCAACACACGACCGTAGCCCTGCAATAGTTCAACACTCTCTGTTAGGTCAAGTGCGTCAATACTATCCACAATCTTTTGTTGGCCTTGAGTAACGGTTAAACCAGCAGGAGAGAACGAATCACAACACACTGCGGGTGTGTTGTCTTTTGAAGACGAACAAGAAGCGGTTTCGCTTATTTTCGAGGAACCGTCAAACGACTGAGCATATTCAATAATGAAATCACGAATCGCTTCTAAGTCGCTGATCGTCATTTGTGGCAGCTCGGATTCCACTTGGCTGTCTGCCGCGATAGCAATAATGTTGTTATCGTTTGGATATAACCAAGGTTTGCCCACTTCATCTCGGTGCAGTTCAATTTTAGGGAAGGCGATGTTCTTACAGCCTTCAACCAAAATCAGATCAAGGGTGTTGGTATCAAATCGAGTCAGCAGGTAATAAAAATCTGCTTCGGCTTCTGGTGTTTCTGTCATCATCACGTGACGATTACGCGATGCAATCAACATTTGGTTCGCGCCCGCTTTACGTAAGCGGTAACTGTCTTTACCCGGCTTATCGACATCAAAATCGTGGTGAGCATGTTTTAACACGCCAACTTTTAAACCCGCATCAGTCAACAGAGGAAGCAGGGCTTCAAGTACGGTCGTTTTGCCTGTACCGCTATAAGCAGCAAAGCCCAATAAAGGAAGGTTAGGGCGTTGTTTAGAATCTTTCATTATTGAAGCGTTCCGAATTGGGTGAGTTCTTCTGGCGTGTTGAGATTAACAAAGCAGTTAGGAGAATCGCTGAAATCAACGTATTCGGTAACACACTCTTTGTATAGCAAGATGATTTTACGATCACCACGTTCCAAAAACGCTTCTAGCTTTGGCAGAACACGTTTGTGGAATAGGGTGAATACAGGTTGCTTAAATTCGCCATCATGCGCGACAAGAATGTCACTGTCTTCTTTAACTGCAGAACAAAAACGCTCAACAAGGTCGTCACTGATTTGTGGGCTGTCGCAAGGGACAAAGCCGACCCAGTCTGTACTCGCGTTTTTAAGGCCAGCATGAATGCCGCCCAATGGACCTGGATAGTCAGGGAAGGAATCGGAAACAACCGGAGCAAATGCTTGGTAACTGTCTAAGTTACGGTTGGCATTGATGGTGATGCTGACATCTTGTTGTGACAGCTTGTTTATAACGTATTGAATAAGCGGAGAACCGTTGAGCTCAACAAGTCCTTTATCTTTTCCGCCCATGCGGCTGGCCTGTCCGCCAGCCAAAATAACCCAACTAGTTTGCGTTGGAAGCAGCATAAATATTCTCTTGTGCTTTATCTTTCTGAATAACTTGCAGAAGCGGCGATTCGGTCAAAGTATTGTCTTTGATCCACCATTGCTTCTTACATAAGTCGGTTAACGCGTTAGTTTGGTGACTAGTGATGACTAAACTCGCGCCTCTTTGAAGAAGATCTTCGGCCATTATCACCAATCTTTCAATAGATTCTTTGTCTAAAGAGGCACTTGGTTCATCCATTAGCAAGATTGACGGCTTAAGAATCCAAGCTCGAGCCATTGCTACGCGTTGACGCTCACCGCCAGACAACACAGAAATGTGCTCATCTGCCAGGGTTTCTAAACCTACCATTCTCAATGCATTAATTATTTGAGCTCGCTTATCTTTTTGGCTCTCTTTGTTAAAGCGAATGCCATAAGCGACATTTTGGTACACCGAGCCATCAAAAAGATAGGGGGTTTGATGCAGGTAGATGATGTCTTTGAACTTGAGCCGTGGGAATAATCTTTGTTGCCAGCTCTGTGTTGGAGATTGAATGCGGCCAGAGCTCGGCTGAATCAATCCAGACAATATTTTAAGTAGGGTCGTTTTACCCACACCATTATCTCCTTTGAGATAAATGGCATCGTTGGGGCCGATCGACAATTCGGGAATATGGAACAAAACACGCTCTTTGTAGCGCATTGAAATTTGCTGCGTTGTTATTTTTATACTCATGACAGCGTTCCTAAGTTCTTAAATAGCCTTTTCCTCTCACACTGGAAAGGAAAAAGTTAAGGGCTAATGCCAATGCTAATAACACCATACCGAGGGCGACGCCTTGAGCGAATGCGCCTTTGTGGCTTTCCATAGCGATAGCTGTTGGGATGTTTCTTGTCATCCCCATAATGTTGCCACCGACCATCATTGAACAACCAACCTCAGTGACGATACGAGAGAAGGCAGCGATAGTTGCAGCTAAAAGAGGGAAGCGCGTTTCCCAAATTAACGTACACGCCACACGAGTCGTTGATACGCCAAGTGTGCGCGCTGTTTCTACCGCTCGGCGGTCACTGGCCTGCAGAGCACCGTGCATCATCGCAACTAGGATAGGGAAACAGATCACCATCTGACCTAGAATCATCGCCTTTTGGGTGAACAGCAATTGCCAATCACCTAACGGGCCAGAGCGAGAAAGCATCATGTACATCAACAAACCGATAACCACAGTAGGGATCGCTTGCAGGGTGTTGATCACTGAAAGCAGAGCCCATTTCCCGGGGAACTCGGTGTAAGCCAATAAGAAAGCCATAAGGATTGCAGGAACAATCACCAATGAAATGGCGGACAAAGATACGCTGAAGGATACCGCGACGATTTTCCACAATTCGTGGTCAAAACTCACCAGTAGATTCATTGCATCAATCGTTGTTTGCCATAGGGTCATGAAGTATCTCGTGTAAATCGATAATAGGTTTTATCGGTAGTGACTGATGTTAATCATAGCTGACACTAACTATTTGAGTGTGTATTGGTCAGCTATTGTTCTTAAGCATGGTTGCGTTTCTAAACATGAATGTGTTGTTAAGCGTGAACGATATTAAAGTGAGACAGCTTTATAGCGAGTTGCTGTAAAAACAAGACAGTTTTTAAAGCGACATTGCTTAGGTGCTTCGTTAACTGTTTAGTTAAGCGTAGCGCTAATTGATTCGGGTTGAACCCTTAGCGCTACTTTTACTTACAGAAAACGACGGTTCACTTACAACAAACTATTCTGCGCTTGCAACAAACAGTTGTTTTCCATGCAGTTTAAAGTCGTTAATCAGTTTCTGACCTTTAGGGTTAACCAACCAATCACTGAATACTTTCGCAGCTTGGTAGTTAATGCTTGGGTAGCGCTCAGGGTTAACCAGAATCACTTGGTAAGGGTTGAAGAGGTTCTTGTCACCTTGGAAAAGGATTTTAAGATCCAATTTGTTTTGGTAAGCCAACCAAGTACCACGGTCTGTCATGGTGTAGCCTTGCATCTCTGACGCCATGTTCAGAGTAGGGCCCATGCCTTGACCAACACTGCGATAACCACCGAAGTTTGGTTCCATTTTAGTTTGTGCCCAAATACCCATCTCTTTCTTATGAGTACCAGAGTCGTCACCACGAGAAACGAAGGTCACGTTATTGTTCGCGATTGCTTTGAACACATCAGTCACTGCTTTTTGAGATTCGATCTTCGCTGGATCGCTTTGAGGACCAACAATGACAAAGTCGTTGTACATCAGCTTGCGAGGTAGAACCCCGTAACCTTGTTCAACGAAATTCGCTTCAGCCTTTGGTGCGTGAGTCATCACTAGGTCTACATCGCCATTCTCACCCATGCGAAGTGATTTACCTGTACCCGCCGCTAAAACATCAACTTTGATACCAGAATCTTTTTCGAACTCAGGTAATAAGTAGTCCAGTAGACCAGAGTGATAAGTACTTGTGGTTGTCGCCAACTTAATATGAGTGGTGTCTTCCGCGCTGCTAGCCGTGTAACTGACGATAGATAGAGCTGCAATAGTTAGGGGAATTGCTTTCATTATTATTATGTCCATTCTGTTATAAATGAATGACATGCCTTCAGTTTTAAAGGGCTCAAAAAAGGGCATGTGCATAAGACGCTAATTGTTGTAATTAGAAATCTACACCTTATAAGCAATCTTAATGCCAATAAATCATGCATCAGATCTCATTAAATTGCTGTTATTTCGGACAAAACTGCGTCATTTAGCCCTCTAAAATGAATCAAAACATGAGCTAGGACAAAATGTCGCACATTGTCCCTGTTGGAGAAAAGGTTAATTGGTACACTCTGTCCCAACTTTTCTCACCGGCTAATCATTATGTCTTTACCTAGTTCATCTGCATCCAATCTCAACCCGAACACATTGACTCAGTATCAGGCCTTTTCCGTTTTGGTCGTCGATGATGAATTGGGTATGCAGGCTATCTTAAAGAAAGCACTAGGTAAGTTCTTTGGCAAGGTGTCGAGCGCAGGGTCGGTTGAAGAGGCTGAAACGCTGCGTTCAAGCGAACATTTTGATCTGATTGTCCTTGATATCAACCTACCAGGCCGCTCTGGCATTGAGTGGGAAGAGGCGTTTAACGACAACGACAAACGCGCCGATGTGATTTTCATGACGGGTTATGCCGATCTAGAGATGACCATATCCGCGCTTAAGCTTGGTGCTTCAGATTTTATTCTTAAGCCGTTCAACCTCGAACAGATGATACAAGCGGTTCTGCGTTGTATGGATAAGCGACTTGATCAAAGAATGCAGTACGCGTTGAAGCGTGATGTTAGCCGTCATATCAAGACCGAATTGATCGGCAATTCAGACAAAACTAAACAGCTTAAATTGCTGATCAGTCAATTTGCACCGTCAAGAGCATCCGTTCTTATAGAAGGTGAGTCAGGTACGGGTAAAGAGTTAGTTGCTCGTGGTGTACATGAAGCCAGTAAACGCACAGGTCCATTTGTGCCAATCAACTGTGGTGCGATTGCTCCAGAGCTTCTAGAAAGTGAACTGTTTGGACATACATCAGGCGCATTTACTGGTGCGAAGAAAAACCGTGAAGGTCTTTTCCGAGTCGCAAGTGGTGGCACCTTGTTCCTTGATGAAATCGGTGAAATGCCACTGCCAATGCAAGCTGCATTGTTACGCGTGTTAGAGCAAAGAACCATTCGTCCAGTCGGTAGCGAGAAGGAAATTTCCGTTGACGTACGAGTAGTGGCGGCGACCAACCGAAATCTTCAAGAAGAGGTCGATAAAGGACACTTCCGTCGCGATCTGTTCTACCGACTCAATGTACTTAAGATTGATGTGGTGCCATTGAGAGAGCGTTCATCAGATTTAATTGAGCTTGTTCCATACTTTACTCGTCTTTTATCGAGCGAGCTTGGCATGCCTGTTCCTAATTGGGCACATGAAGATATCTTGGCGATGAACGAATACGAATGGCCGGGAAATATTCGTGAGCTTAAAAACTTAGTCGAGCGATGCATTCTTTTAGACAAGCCACCAGCACACTATTGGCGCGAGATCAATGGCGATCCTGTTCCTGCTAGTATTTCAGTGACGGTGTCACACGGTGCAGAGATGCCAAACTTGAATAATGCAGATGTTGCCGAGGGTTATCCAAACACTTGGACACTCAAAGAAGTGGAAAAATCTCACATAGAACAGCTTGTTAGTTTCCATGATGGCAATAAATCGGCAGCTGCAAGAGATCTTGGCGTGGCACGTAAAACGCTAGAACGTAAATACAAAGATTGGAACACGGAAGGCTCTGAATATGCCGATTAGACGTCGTTGGTGGTCAAAGTGGGCGTTCCGATTCAAAACCATGGTTCGCTACCGCTTATTATTCCTGACATCTGCTCCTATCATTCTGACCTTGTGCGCGCTTGTGGCTATCACACTGTATTGGTCAATCCATTACACGTGGCAGGGCGCTCTGATTGATGTTGATGAACGTTTGGATGTTGCCGATAACAGTATTCACCTGATCCAAAATCAGCAAGCATACAACGTTCGTGCGTTTGCCGAGTCTTATAACTTTCGAACCAAACTCGCGAGTGAGCTTTCACATGAAGAGCTAACGCGCTGGGTGTCTGAAAACAAATCTCGCTATGAGCTCGATTTTCTACGTTGGCGCAGTGTCGAGAGCATGGAGAAGAAACTCGAGTATCTAAACTTAACTCACAAGTCTTCGTTTTTCAGTGTCTTAAGCCGTAATGAACTCAATTATCTCGATCGTGACCTCGCTAAAAAAGCGGAAGTTCCGATGCTCAATGGGCAAGAAGTTGAGACCCGCGGATTGGTAAGCCGAACCGTTGTATCCATCAAAGACGAACATGATCATGTGATTGGTTTTCTGGATGGTGGGATCTTACTGAATAACAGCACTCAACTTGTCGATCAGATCAGTAACCTTATCTATCCACAACGAGAAGGTTTTAATCGTCATATTGGTACGGTTACTGTTTTCCTTGATGATCTTCGTGTTAGCACCAACGTGCCTTTGAGCAGTGAAGACAGTGTAGGGCGCGCCATTGGTACGCGTGTCTCTCACGAGGTGCACTCGAAAGTCTTGAATGAAGGCAAAGAGTGGCTAGATCGAGCGTATGTTTACGATGCTTGGTACATCACAGCTTACCAACCAATCCATGACCAGTTTAATAATGTGATTGGTATGCTTTACACCGGTTATTTGATTTGGCCGCTGATAGAAACCTACTTGACCAACCTTGGCGAAATCAGCATTACCATTGTGTTGCTGCTGTTGGCATCCGGTTTGATCGTTCACCGTGGCGCGCGTGATCTTTTCAACCCAATTGAACGCATCCATAAGGTCGTCAAGCTAGTCCAGATGGGACAAGACAAGCGAATTGGTACGCTAGGTTTGGATGATCAACACGAACTGACACTGCTCGCTAAACAGTTCGATAAGATGTTGGATCTACTGCACGAGCGTAATCAAGAGATTCAACAAGCGGCATCTGAACTTGAGTGCAAAGTGCATTCTCGTACCGCGAGTTTGAAAGAGAAAACCGAAGAGCTCGAACTGCACATCAAGCTTCTCAATCAAGCCAGAGATAAGCTGGTGGTCAATGAAAAACTGGCCGCATTAGGTGAATTAACGGCGGGTATTGCTCATGAGATCAATAACCCAACCGCCGTGATTCTTGGCAACGTTGAGCTGATGAAGTTTGAACTGGGCGATGAAGTGAACCGTGTAGACGAAGAAGTTCACGCGATCATGGAGCAGATTGACCGAATTCGAAACATCACACGAAGCCTGCTTCAATACAGCCGTCACGGCGGCGTACAAGACGAAATTACGTGGCAACATATCAATCCAATTGTCGATGAAAGTATTACGCTCGTAAAAACAGGCGCGAAGAAGAAAGGCATTGTGTACGTATCACAGCTGAACGCTAAAACTTCAGTCGAAGTGAACCGAAACCAATTACTGCAGATTCTGGTTAACCTACAAATGAACGCCATTCATGCAATGGAAGGACAGGGCACGTTAACCATTTCGAGTGAAGACTGGGTTGAAAATGGTGTGTCTCATGGCGCTATCGTTCATGTTCAAGATGAAGGCTGCGGTATTAAGGAAGAACAACTGAAACGCATCTTCTCGCCTTTCTATACCACCAAACGTGATGGTACGGGATTAGGTTTGTCAGTCTCTCAGAGTATATTGAGCCAAACTGGCGGCGAGATCCGAGTTGAATCGGAGGTAGGTAAGGGGAGCTGCTTTAGTATCTATCTTCAACAGAAAGCGACACCTCAATTGCTAGTATCAAACCTATAAGTTCTAAGAACTTATTCACCGACATTATCATCTGATAATACTTCTAACGCGCTTGGGCTATTACACGAACGTTTTAGCCCAAGCACGAAAATCCCGCACTACTAATCTATCGCAAACCAAATCTCAACCTCTGCCGGTTTGACGAGCACCTCTTTTTGGTTATGTAACACAGTGTATATCCTTTGATCTTGATGCATATCATCTGAACTGTACGAAATTTTGATACCTTGGCCGAAAATCCATAATCAAAACAAATAATAAAGTCAGTCAGCTATGAAATTAAGTAACTTATCTATCAAATCAAAACTCGTCTCCATCGTCATTTTATCGGTTGTTCTATTGGTAATGGCGTCCACTTTTAACCTAATGCAGCAACGTGCTAGTTCCATGCAAGAGCGCCAAGATAAGCTCAGTGCTCAAGTCGAAACTGCGGTCAGCTTAGCGAGCTACTATTACAACCAACGCAGTGTGCTCGGTGAAGAGGTCGCAAAAAAACAAGCACTTCAAGCCATCGAAACCCTTCGTTATGACACCACCAATTACTTCTGGATCTTAAACCAACAACTCAACGTTGTTATCCATCCATTAAAGCCTGAACTCAATGGTAAGAACGCGGGTAATTTTAAAGATGGTGCGGGTAAACACCACTGGCGTGAGATGGTCACCATTTCTCGGACTCCAGAA
Source organism: Vibrio sp. 10N.261.51.F11 (assembly GCF_041471665.1). Classification (NCBI taxonomy): domain Bacteria; kingdom Pseudomonadati; phylum Pseudomonadota; class Gammaproteobacteria; order Vibrionales; family Vibrionaceae; genus Vibrio; species Vibrio sp. 10N.261.51.F11. The sequence continues at coordinate 44,733 of NZ_JBFROW010000037.1, forward strand.
GAGAAAGGCTTTCTTGATTACCAGTGGATGAGCCCGCAAGGTGAACTCAAAGACAAGATTTCCTACGTACAGCTGTTCCCAGAATGGAATTGGATTGTTGGCTCGGGCATCCTGGTTGCGGACATCCAAGACGCGTTCTATGCATTGGCGCTCAAAGAGGGATTGGTTGCGGTCGTATTGTCAGGATTGTTGTTTGCGATGGGTTACGCAATTTCCAATAACATCCTCGTGCCACTTAACAAGCTTATCGACAACACCCATAAGATAGCCGATGGCGATCTTCGTGTACGCATGAACATGACACGAAAAGATGAACTGGGTGATATGAGTCAGCAAATAGATACCATGCTCGACAAACTGCAAAGCACGCTTCGCACAGCCAATGAATCTGCGGACTTATCCAGCAACATGGCGAGTCACATTGCACAAGCCAGTGAAGAAGCAGCAACCAGTGTTAACTCACAACATGCACAGCTTGAATTACTATCGACTGCAATGACAGAGATGAGCGCGACCATTTCTGATGTCGCTGTGAATGCCGAAAATACCGCGGCTAGCACCAATAAGGTTGTCGACCACGCAAACCAGAACGACCGAAACATGCAAGTAACGTCTGATACTATATCTCAGGTTTCAGAGAACATTTCGATCGCGAACAACTTAGTCAGAGATCTGCAATCAGGCGTGACTGAAATAAGCCAAGTTGTTGGTGTGATTCGTGATGTATCAGAACAAACGAACTTGTTAGCGCTCAACGCGGCGATAGAAGCGGCGCGTGCAGGAGAGCAAGGCAGAGGATTTGCGGTTGTTGCTGATGAAGTCCGTAACCTTGCTAGCCGCACTCAGAATTCAACTAACGAAGTGCAATCCACGATTGAGAAACTGACTCAACAAGCAGAACGCACCTTTAAGGCAATGCAAAGCAGCAACGAGAAGGTTGATCACAGCGTTATCGCGTCTAACGAAACTCGCCAGCAACTCGATGTGATTGTGAATGAACTGCATAACGCTAATGACATGGTCGCACAGATAGCCGCAGCCTCAGAGCAGCAAAGCACGGTAGCCACTGAAATGAGTGAAAGTGTTACTGGGATTCATCTCGCTGCAAATGAGGTACTCCAAGCCTCACAATCGCTCGCAGAAGACAGTCAGAAAATGGCGAACACTACAGAACACCTTACTGAGCAATTGAAATACTTTAAGGTTTAGCATCAATAGGACTATTAGCTTAAAGATAAAAAGCTCATAAAAAACACCTCCGCACTTGCGATAAGTTCGGAGGTGTTTTTATTTATGGCTAGTCATTTGCTATAAGCAACAAACGTCTAAAGCATCAGCCTAATGCGCCGCTACTGAAATTTTCGGTGGGTTGATGTTGTGCTTCTTAAACTCTTTCATCACACGCAAAGTAATGTCGGTTTCAAACAGCTTCTCATACGCAGTATCCACAACGTAAGCCTTACAAGTTAGCTGTATTGCTAGGTAGTTATCGGTAATCGTCTGTTTAACCAAAACCGTTACAGGTTTCGGCAAGTGGATATAACGACTTGAAGACGCCGCTTCTTGAATCAGATCGCGGGCTAGGGTGATGTCTTCATCCATACCAACGTAAAACGGAATCACCACCTGCATGTCCAACGCACCGTAGTTACCACTGGTGGTCACTTCATTTAAGAACTTGTTGTTCGGAATGGTAATGATGTCATCGTTCAGGGTTCTCATTCGCACTGAACGCAAACCAATGGTAATGATATCACCGTAGTTGCCTTCGAACGTGACGCGGTCACCAACTTGAAAGGGCCTATCAATCATTACCGTGATGCCCGCGATGAATGAAGCTGCCAAATCTTTAAGCGCAAAGCCGACTGACACGGCGAGGGTACCACCAATCAAAGCCAGTATTTGGTCGTTGATTCTAAAGCTCATCATGAACACAATAAGACCTGTGCTCACATAGATAAAGAACTGAGTAAACGACTGCAGTTTCTGTAGCAGCATTCGGTATTGCACGAATTGGCTACCAAAACTGGTCACCATCGAGTTGATAAACTTAAGCAGTAACCACATCGCCGCAATAACGATCATGGAGAAGAACACGCCGCTCCATCGCACTAGACTCGCTATCTTTGAGATGTTTTCTACATTGGCTAACTCTTCCGTCGCAAAGATCGGGAAACTGACAGCACTTGCCAAGCCAACAAATAGTAGGATAAATAACTTCTTCATTTTACTTCACCAGTAGATGTTGACGGTCGAGAACGTTAGTAATGTGGCGGAACCAGTGCTCGGAAATTCGAGCCTTTTCTTCATGCCAACCAATATAACCACGGCTTTCAAAGTAACGCAGAATGCCGGTTATCTCAGCCGTGCTTAGCTGCGTACAATCAGACAAGACTTCCGGAGACGCGATTTCCAACTGCACGATAGAACGAAGCACAGCCAGCATAGGTTTTGGCATGTTTTCTAGTTCTTGTGCTTCTGGAACATGGAACAAGCGCACCACGGCTTGATCGGTATCTTTGTTTCGATTCAATGAGAGTCGGAAGAAGCGCAACGCAACGGTAGGGTTACCATCAGAGTAATGCCACAAGATTCGGTAGAAGCCTTGGCGTGCGCGATCTTCCTCGCTCATGTCATCTTGGTCCCACTGTTTAGGCACCACCAAACCATCAAACGATAACGGCTTCTCAAGCTCCGTATTAATACGGCTATTTAGAAGCTCACCGACTTGTTTCTCTGTCCAACGCGGAAGGAAACACACCAAGTCAAACAGCAAACGTTCGCCACGCGCTCGATCGACAAACCGCCAGCTTGATTTGGCGATCGATATCACGACACGGTGGTTCTTTTTAGAACGACGCAGTAGATTGGTTAAACGTATCAGATCAGACAAGCCGCCAACCATTGGCTTAACTAGACGTTGTGCATTATCGATCGCAATCAAGTACGTGGTCTTGCTTTTACGAAGGTGAGCCAAGATCTGAATCTCAGTCGCTTTTTCTTCCAAGCCGATGCTCACCGCTAGATGCGCTAACAGCTCTTGATAACCAGCGTAAGGGCAACTTACGTAGACAGGTTCAGCGTTAGAGACTTTGTGCAGCAGTGTATAAAGCAGCGTTGTTGCGCCCACACCACGTTCACCTGAAACAATACAGATAGCAGGGCTGTCTGACATCAAGTAGCGAGACAGTTGCTTAACCTCATCACCGGCGTAATCAATCAGCGTGCTGTCGATATTACCCGGAAGAATGTATTCATAGGTTTGATCGCCTTTGATTCGAACCAAGTTTTGCTGATTCTTGTCAAGGTCAGACTGCTTAGCCACTTCAATTCTAAACAGGTACGCCAAAGCTTGGCTAAACAGTGTGTAATTAGACAGTAAGGCCATGATGCGGTGTTGGAAGTTGTAAACACTCAACCATACGATGCCAATGGCCGTCGCCAATATATTAAGTAAGAAGGTATCCTTGCGGTTTACTGCCCAGTTCACCCATACCGGACGATCAGAGATGTGTTGCAGCGTATCGAAGACTTTCGCTCGCCATAATCTAAGTACCGATATCGTGACCAGCACGAACCAGAAAAACAGCGCACTGTAAATCCAGCTGTAAATGGTGCCTTTACCCAGTGTGATGCTCGATATCTGCAAAGTCAGACCTGCAACAATAATACTCCAAACATAGCGACGAATAGTCGATAGTCTCAGCGCGATGACTTCTTGGTTTGATGTGCGACCCAAGCGATACGCAAATTCAAGAATAAAGCTGATAGCAATCGAACCACCTAGAATCCACCACGTGAATATTTCTAGGAAAATCAGGTGCTGCAGGCTAGGGATGCTAGAAAGCACTCTCAAAGAAAGTGTGATAGCGATTAACCAAGCAATCGCACGCTCAGCGCGGCTGATATACCAAATCACACGAACCAAAAAAGGAGGGTTCGTTTTCGCTTCAAGAAAGTTAACTCGAAACAACTCAATCAAGCGAGTGCTGTTGGCAAGCCACCATACTAAACCGAAGTAAATAAACAGCACCTTTAGAGAAGCCCAAATGACAGGCACTGGAGAAATGAAAATGTCTTTAACTAATGCTTTAAAGCTACGAATTTGGAAGTAAACAAGATACTCAATATTGAGCTTGGTTAATTCCCACTCTTGTTTAAATTGAGTCACGCCGTATGGACCAAAACCGGTTAAGCGCTCTTTATTCGCGGAGTTTGTCTGCTCTAAAAGATGCTGTTTACTTGCGTTCAAGCTATTCAAAGTGACGTAGCTGGTCTGCACGGCAAACCATTGATCGGCGTCGTTGTTCGCTCTGTAGGCTTTTATCTGTTGCTCGAAGGTTTTGATTTCCTGCTTTTGAACTTGTAGCACTTCAGCGAGCAATATATTGACTTGGCGTCTGTCCGACTGCTCCATAAAGAGGGGATCAGGTAGGGAATCAATACGCTTATCCAGATCTACAGCACTATTAGATACCTGAGGCTGAGATTGTAAGTCATATTCCAAGTTGGCATGACTCGGCCAAGAGAGAATGGCCAAAGTGAAGATTAAGAAGCGCGAAAGTGAACGCATAAAAGTCTCTTAGAATTATGAGGTTAGGATTACTATAGTTAGTTAATCTTACTTTGTGAAATCCAACCCCGTATCGGGGGCGAGTACTTTATTCCCGTTTTGGCTGATTTTGTCATGAAATTGTCAGATATTAGGCTAGTCTTGCCTATGTCTGTTGTTGCTTTGATCGGGTTAGTTTTACTGTGACCAATCAGCATACGATATATTCAATGGTTGGCATGATTTGGGACGTTATATACCGCCCATTATGGGGTGCTGTTCGATATTTTGTTTTTCCTGAAAGTAGATGGTTTTTTAACGACAAATAGAAAATCAAAAATGTGAGTCAGCTCAAACTATGATTTGGCTAGGTTATCACTCACTTAATGGCGAGTAATTGTAATCAAGACTTGCAGTTAAAGCCCCGAAGAAGTAACGTTGCGGCGTTTTTCACATTAAAAAGGTAACGGCATTGATCTCCACAGCAAATATCACCCAACAATTCGGCGCTAAGCCACTTTTCGAAAATATTTCAGTTAAGTTCGGCGAAGGCAACCGCTACGGTTTAATCGGCGCGAATGGCTGTGGTAAATCGACGTTCATGAAGATCCTTTCTGGTGAACTTGAGCCAAGTGCTGGTAACGTAAGCTACGATCCAAATGAGCGCGTTGCTAAGCTAAACCAAGACCAGTTTGCTTATGAAGAATTCACGGTAATCGACACGGTTATTATGGGTCACAAAGAGCTTTGGGCGATCAAGCAAGAGCGTGACCGTATCTACTCTTTGCCTGAAATGAGCGAAGAAGACGGCATGAAAGTGGCTGATCTTGAAGTTCAGTTCGCTGAAATGGACGGTTACATGGCAGAAGCGAAAGCAGGTGAGCTTCTTCTTGCGGTAGGTATTGAAGAATCACTGCACTTCGGTCTAATGAGCGAAGTGGCACCGGGTTGGAAACTTCGTGTTCTGTTGTCTCAAGTACTGTTTGCAGACCCGCATATCATGCTTCTTGACGAACCAACGAACAACCTGGACATGGACACCATCAAGTGGTTGGAAGATACGCTAAACCAACGTAACTGCACAATGATCATCATTTCGCATGACCGTCACTTCCTAAACTCAGTTTGTACACATATGGCTGACCTTGATTACGGCGCACTTCGTCTGTTCCCTGGTAACTACGATGAGTACATGACAGCAGCGACACAAGCTCGTGAACGTCTACTTTCTGATAACGCGAAGAAGAAAGCACAAATTGCTGAACTTCAAACGTTCGTTTCTCGTTTCTCTGCTAACGCATCTAAAGCGAAACAAGCGACATCTCGCGCTAAACAGATCGACAAGATTCAACTAGATGAAGTAAAAGCGTCTAGCCGTCAAAACCCATTCATCCGTTTCGAACAGTCTAAAGAGCTATTCCGTAACGCGCTTGTGGTTGAAAACCTATCTCAAGGTTTTGAAGAAGACCTATACAACAAGTTCGATGGTATTTTCGAAGTTGGTGAGCGTGTTGCTATCATCGGTGAGAACGGTGTGGGTAAAACAACACTACTTAACACACTAGCGGGTGCTCTAGAAGCGCGTACTGGTGAATATAAGTGGTCTGAAAACTCAAACATCGGTTACTACGCTCAAGATCACGCACATGATTTTGAAGAAGATCTAAACCTATTTGACTGGATGAGCCAATGGCGTCAAGAAGGCGAAGACGAGCAAGTTGTTCGTAGCTTCCTAGGTCGTATGCTGTTTGGCCAAGACGACATCAAAAAGTCGGTAAAGGTTATCTCTGGTGGTGAGCAAGGTCGTATGCTTCTTGGCAAGATCATGATGCACAAGCCAAACATCCTGCTAATGGATGAACCAACAAACCACATGGATATGGAATCTATCGAAGCGCTTAACTTGGCTCTTGAGAACTACAAAGGCACATTGTTCTTCGTATCTCACGACCGTGTATTCGTAGACTCTCTAGCGACTCGTGTTCTTGAAATCAAAGACGGCAAGATCAACGATTTCCGCGGTACTTACGCAGAATTCTTGAAAGCACGCGGCTAAGCTTTAAGTTAGCCTTAGTTTTCAACTCTATGCGTTGGAAATTAAGCTATAAATTGAAAATTAAAAACGCCGTCATACTAAAAAGCATGACGGCGTTTTTGTATCTAGCTAAGTTTCTATGTATTTATCCTTGATGGGTCACTAACTATTTACATCAGAACTTTACAATTAGAAGCGGTTAGTGAATCACCAATCAAACCTACGCTTTTTTCCGACTGCTGATTATTCACCTTTCACATCAAAGTCAATCTTGTCTGCACCCGTGAACACTTGGAAGCGTAAACCTTTAGCGCGAGCAATCGTAGTGATGCCGAACTTCTGCGCTAAATCTAAGCCCATTTGTGTAACGCCAGAGCGTGACAGTAGAACAGGGATTCCCATCTGCGCAACCTTAATCACCATCTCAGACGTTAAACGGCCTGTGGTGTAGAAGATCTTATCTTCACCTGTCTCTTTGTTAAGCCACATCTCACCAGCCAATGTATCAACGGCATTGTGTCGGCCAACATCTTCAACAAACGATAGAACCTTGTCGTCTTTGCAAACAGCACAGCCATGAACCGCACCCGCTTTCTTGTAGGTGTCGTTATAATGAGTCAGCGCTTCTAGAGCCGTATAGATTTCAGATTGCTTAATCTTGGTTTGAGGCACTTGGTAATCTTCCAATTGCTTCATCACGTTGCCATACATGGTACCTTGGCCACAGCCAGAGGTAACTGTCTTCTTCTTAAGCGCTTGCTCAAGTTGGCTCGTATCTTCTTTGGTGATAACCGCTGCTGAGCTGGTTTCCCAGTCGATGATGATTGATTCAACGGCTTCTGGATCAGAAAGGAAGCTTTGGTTTTTCAAATAACCCAAGACTAATGCTTCCGGGCGTGAACCCAATGTCATTAGAGTTACGATCTCTTTCCAGTTCAACATCACGGTAAGAGGGCGCTCACACGCGATCTGTTTCGTTAGCTTTTCGCCATATTCATCAAACACTTCAACTTCGATTGTCTGAAGAGGGTTCTCACTGGTTTTTATTATGTTTGGTTTTACCACAGTCATTTCCTACTTAATGAGATAGCGATTTTATGAGATAAGAAGTCAACAAGAGCAATAAGGCTCTCATTCATTAATGCGCTAGTTTGTTGATTCGCTATGGCCTAGATTTCGATTATCGTTCTCGAACATGCCATAGATCTGTGAATACATAGCTCTGTGAAGAACATTAGCGAATTAGCTAAAGCAAATCTTATTCCAAAATAACGGGGATTGATGGAAACATGAAGCATTAGATTAAAATAGCGCAAAATATGAGAGTTCACCGGGTGGAGTTGTCTGAAATAACCAGTATCGACTAACGTTATAGTGACAACTTGATAACGAACGCTATAGATACGCTCTCGCAGTTAATCCGTATTGGCGTGTTTATTGCTTTATGGGGTGTATATGAATGCACACAGTACAAAATGTCCTAAGTGCATTCAGACCAAAGAAAATCAATTGGGTGAAGTATGTCTGAGATAAAAGAATTCAAAGAACAATATGAAAAAACAGAAGCAGCTTGGCCAATCGGTGTCCAAAGAATAGAGAAAGAGATCAAAACTGGTATTTGGGTAACAACTCAATGGGAACTCATCGGTTTTGAATTATCACCTGAACATGAAACCCCAGACGTATGTTTGCTTCAGTTGCACAAAGACGAACGTACCGACTACCGCTTCAATCTAAGCTCTCAGCAACCTAAGCTATTCTTAGTTATGGATAATGTTGACTCCGGTAAACCTATTATTCAATTACTGACAGCATCACAAACAGTCGCAGGCCAATACATGGACGGAGATAACCAAGTATTGTCTTACGACATGCCATTGCCTGTACAAGCTTGGATGGAAGCATTCATCGGTCGTCATGGCGAGTTATTAGAAGCAAGACGTAAGAAACGTAAAGGCGCGGGTCGATCAAATGGCAACTAACTTTTTTAGCCGTTGGTCTCAACGAAAGCTTGATGAATCAACCGACCAACCTTTAGAAGCGCAACAAACGCTTGAGGAAACTGAGCTTACTTCCACTGAGGCTTCGTCTGCTGCTTCATCTATAGACGCAGAAACATCGGAGTCACTAGAACGTGGAACTTTGGAAAAAGAGTCTCCAGAACACGCTGTCGATTCTCAAACTATTGACTCTCAGGAGATAGCATCAGAAACGACTGAAGACTTGTCTGTTGCTCAATTATTGGTGTCAGAAGCTTCAGAAAGCGTAAAAAAAGCGGCATTGCGTAAATTATTCCTCTCAGAAGAATTCAACGTTCGTGATGGTTTAGATGATTACGACGACGATTACAGTAATTTGAAGTCTCTTTCTGAAGGGGTTGCGGAAACCTTGCGTGATTGGGTTAAAGACAAAAAGGAAGAAGAAACTGCGCCAGAAGAAGAGCAAATCATTGATAATAAAGACGAAGGTGAAGTTTTAGAAAATTCTGAAAGCGATCTTGAGGTATCTGATAATAAACTTGAAACGTCAGAAAGTGCCGAAATAACCGAACAAGAAAAAGAGCTGTATAAAAACACAGTATCGGATAATAACGCTACAATGTCAGACGAAGCAGACCTGAAAGAGGTGGGACAAAATATACCACACAAAGAATAGGTACATTTTGACTAAACACTCAATGAACCGCTTGCGACAAAATGTCCCAAGCGGTTTTTTTATACGCACAATAAACGTTATACAGGATTAAATCACTGAAATATAAGGCATATTAAATTGGCATGGCATTTGCTAAATAACGTTCATTATCAACTTTTTTGTAGATAGACGAGTTCACGGTCTGACGAACGACACACTGGCTAAAGGGTTAGTTGTTAACGGATTACTCAGCAAGTTCTCTCTCGCTTACTACAATAAAGGTTGAACAGATTATCCATGTCCAAAGATGGAACTGAGCAATGCTTAAACAATTATTAGAACAAGCAAATTCAAATAACGCTAAAGCAAGACTGTATGCATTTGAAAATACAGTTGAGTTAACAAATCTGATTCCACCTACTGTTAGCTACGAAAGCGGCGGTAATACACTTGTTATTGGTCCAACTGCGATCATTGAAAGTGCTGCGGCTCAATTACCTCAGTTAACAAGCCTAACACTGCTTTCGACAGATGGTGTGAAGGCAACGAATACTGAGTCAGAGCTTTACTACGCAAATGCTGTTCAGGTTTCAGGGTTCCTTGGTACGTTCGAAGTTCTAATCGAAAACAAAGGCCTAACCAATAACCTTGCAAAAGTAGCAATCAATCATGACTGTTTTGATGTGGTTTTGGACTTATGTCTGAATAGCTGCATGACTGAAGAAGTGCCTGTTCCTGGTTATTACCCAGTAGGTCGTGGTTATCCAAAACTGGCTGAAGCGTTAGAAGAAATTCCTACGTTAATGGGCACGTTTGATAAGCCTAAGTTCTTCCGTTTGGACACAGACCTATGCGCGCACAGTTCTCGTGGCGTAAAAGGCTGTGAGCGTTGTGTAGATGCTTGTCCTGCTGGCGCACTATCAAGTGAAGGCTCTGATAAGACGGGTCACAAGATTGAGATTAACCCTTACCTATGTCAAGGCGTTGGTACTTGTGCAACTAGTTGTCCTACAGAAGCGATTACCTATGCGCTGCCAAACCCTGATGACACTCAAAAGTTTATTGAACGTACGCTAGCTAATTATGAGCAAGCGGGCGGTCTGGATCCAATCGTACTTATCTGTAGCTCTCGTCATGAGACTTACAATGTAATGGCGCTAAAAGCACTGCCAGATAACGTGATTCCAATTGTCGTAGAAGAACTGCCATCTATTGGTATCGATACTTGGTTTGCAGCTTTAGTTAATGGCGCAACTCAGGTTCTGTTTGCCGCATCTCGCTTTATGCCAGAAACGATCATTCGTGTTCTAAATAACGAAGTAGGGATTGCTCAAGAACTACTAGATCAAATCGGTATTCCAAAAGAAACCATCGATATTCTGTACTTAGAATCTCTACGTGAATGTCCTCCAACACTTTGTGTGGATTCATTCGACCTTGCACTTGGCGATCTTCAAGGCAACAAGCGCCAACGTCTATTTACAGCACTTGATGCGATGTCTTCAGCTCGTATTCCTGTTGAAAATATTGTTGAGCTTCCGTCAAACGCACCTTACGGCAACGTTTCGTGTGATAGCAAAGATTGTACGTTATGTATGAGCTGTGTGGCTGTGTGTCCGACACGTGCACTTCATACCGACGGGGCTTCTCCATCACTTAAATTTGTAGAACAAGACTGTATTCAATGTGGCTTGTGTGAAAAGGCATGTCCTGAAAATGTTCTGACTCTTACGCCTCGTATGAACTGGGTAAAAGAAGAACGTCAAAAAGCAGTTGTGATTCATGAAGAGAAAGCTGCGGAATGTGTACGTTGCCATAAACCATTCGCACCTCAGTCTATGATTGACATGTTACAGAACAAGTTACGCGGTCACTCTCACTTTTCAGATGAAGCAGCGATTAATCGTATTGCTATGTGTGAAGACTGCCGTGTGGTGGATATGTTCGATTCAATGGCTCAAGACCCATTGAAACAATTGAAATACTAGGAGTTAGCCTTGGAAACGAATTTGGATCAGGCACAAGAACAGACACTAAGAACTGAGATCTATTTGGTTCTATCCGCACTGTTTCGCAGCGCACCTTCTGAAGAGGTGATCGACTTTCTAAAAACACTCGATATTGAAGCGTCTGAAAGCGCAATGCAAAAGGCTTGGATTGCCATTCAACAAGCGGCAACAGAATCAAACCGTGAAGCTCTTGAAGACGAATATCAAGATTTGTTCATCGGTATTGGGCGTGGAGAAGTCGTTCCATTTGGTTCTTGGCATCGCACTGGCGCCATGATGGAAAAACCATTGGCAGAGATTCGTCATGACTTAGAGCTTTTAGGCATTGAGCGTGACGATCAAGTGAAAGAGCCGGAAGATCATATCGCAGCACTGTGTGAAGTGATGGCGATGCTAACGGCTGAAGAAGAAGCACTGCAACAGGCGGTATTCAATAAGCACCTTGGCCCTTGGTTTAACTCTTTCACGCGTCAGCTTGAAGGGGCAGAAAGCGCGAACTTCTACAAATCGGCCGCTCAACTGTGTGAAGCATTCTTAACGTTAGAACAAGTGCGTTTTAGCGTGAATACAAAAAGCAGTAAGCACAAATTAAAGATTGATGTGAAAAACGTCACTGATTACGAGTAATCGAGCAGTACGCGATTATATCGATAGAGGGGCATTAAGCCTCCAAAAAAAGATCTACCGTAAGGTAAGGAAGCAATGATGAAAGATAATAAAGATATAAATACAAGCCGTAGGGATCTACTCAAAGGCTTGACGACTGCAGCCGTTGCTGGTGCCGTTGTCGCTGGTACAACTAAAGTGGCAACCGCTTCAGAAACTGTTGAAATTTCGAAAGAAGACGTGAAGAAGACAGGGTATCGTGAGACGCAACACATTCGCGATTACTACGACACACTTTAGGAGATAACGGATGAAACTTGTCAAACGCTCCGATAGTGTGAGCAAAGAAACCAATCAGCTAGGTGTGTCTCGACGTGCCTTCATGAAAAACACTTCATTAGCTGCTGGTGGCGCAGTGGTAGGCGCAAGTCTATTTGCACCAGGTATGATGAAGAAAGCACAGGCTAAATCAGTCGATCCAGAAGCGAAAACAGAAGTGAAACGTACTATCTGTTCTCACTGTTCTGTGGGTTGTGGTATCTACGCTGAAGTTCAAAATGGCGTATGGACAGGTCAAGAGCCTGCATTCGATCACCCATTCAACGCTGGTGGACACTGTGCGAAAGGTGCAGCACTTCGTGAGCACGGCCACGGTGAACGTCGTCTTAAGTACCCAATGAAATTGGAAGGCGGTAAGTGGAAGAAGCTTTCTTGGGAACAAGCGATTGAAGAGATCGGTAACAAAGCGCTAGAACTTCGTAAAGAGTCTGGCCCTGATTCAGTTTACTTCCTAGGTAGTGCGAAACACAGTAACGAGCAAGCTTATGCATTCCGTAAGATGGCTTCGCTTTGGGGCACCAACAACGTTGACCACCAAGCACGTATTTGTCACTCAACCACAGTAGCCGGTGTTGCGAACACTTGGGGTTACGGTGCAATGACAAACTCGTTCAATGACATGCACAACTGTAAATCGATGCTGTTCATTGGTTCAAACCCAGCGGAAGCTCACCCAGTAGCGATGCAACACATCTTGATCGCGAAAGAGAAGAACAACTGTAAGATCGTTGTTGCGGATCCTCGTCGTACGCGTACTGCTGCGAAATCAGATCACTACGTTTCTCTTCGTCCAGGTTCTGACGTTGCGTTTATCTGGGGTGTGTTATGGCACGTCTTTGCAAACCAATGGGAAGACAAAGAGTTCATTAAACAACGTGTATTCGGCATGGACGAGATCCGTGAAGAAGTCGCGAAGTGGAACCCAGCAGAAGTTGAACGCGTAACTGGTGTTAGTGAAAAAGACGTATACCACACCGCGAAACTACTTTCTGAAAACCGTCCGGGTTGTATCGTTTGGTGTATGGGTGGTACTCAGCACACGACTGGTAACAACAACACACGCGCTTACTGTGTACTTGAGCTTGCGCTAGGTAACATCGGTAAATCAGGCGGCGGTGCAAACATCTTCCGTGGTCACGATAACGTACAGGGCGCAACTGACCTTGGCGTACTGTCAGACACACTTCCAGGCTACTACGGCTTGTCTGAAGGTTCTTGGCGTCACTGGTCAAAAGTTTGGGATATCGACTTTGACTGGGTGAAAGGCCGTTTCGACGACAACGCATACGGCGGTCAAAAACCAATGAACAGTGCAGGTATTCCTGTATCTCGTTGGGTTGATGGCGTACTTGAAGACAAAGACAAGATTCGCCAACGCGAAAACATCCGTGCCATGTTCTACTGGGGTCACGCGGTGAACTCTCAGACTCGTGGTCCAGAGATGAAAAAAGCGATGCAGAAGCTGGATATGATGGTTATTGTTGACCCATACCCAACGGTTGCAGCGGTAATGAATGATCGTACCGACGGCGTTTACCTGCTACCAGCAACGACTCAGTTTGAAACCTACGGCAGTGTAACGGCGTCAAACCGTTCTCTACAGTGGCGTGACAAGGTTGTTGATCCTCTATTCGAATCTAAACCTGACCACGAAATCATGTACCTGCTTTCTAAGAAGCTTGGTTTCTCTGATCAGCTGTTCAAAAACATCCGTGTTGAGAACAACCAACCACTGATTGAAGATATTACACGTGAATTCAACAAAGGTATGTGGACAATCGGCTACACAGGTCAAAGCCCTGAGCGTTTGAAAGAACACCAACAGAATTGGCACACATTCCACAAAACGTCTCTAGAAGCAGAAGGCGGTCCAGCAAATGGCGAGACTTACGGTCTACCTTGGCCATGTTGGGGCACACCAGAGATGAAACATCCGGGTACACACATCCTTTACGATACGTCTAAGACGGTTGCTGAAGGTGGTGGTAACTTCCGTACTCGTTTTGGTGTTGAGTTTGAAGGTCAAAGCCTACTAGCAGAAGACAGCTACTCGAAAGGCTGTGAGATCAAAGACGGCTACCCAGAGTTCAGTGACAAACTACTGAAACAACTGGGTTGGTGGGATGATCTAACGGCAGAAGAGAAAGCGGCTGCTGAAGGCAAAAACTGGAAGACTGACGTTTCAGGTGGTATCCAACGTGTGGCAATTAAACACGGCTGTATCCCATTTGGTAATGCGAAAGCACGTGCGATTGTTTGGACATTCCCAGATCGTGTACCACTGCACCGTGAGCCGCTTTACACGCCACGTCGCGACCTAGTTGCTGATTACCCAACATGGGACGACAAAGAAGCTATCTTCCGTGTTCCTACGCTTTACAAGTCGATTCAAGAGCAAGACAAATCTGGCGAATACCCGATTATCCTGACCTCTGGTCGTTTGGTTGAGTACGAAGGTGGTGGTGAAGAAACCCGTTCTAACCCATGGCTAGCAGAACTACAGCAAGAGATGTTTGTTGAAGTGAACCCGAAAGATGCAAACGACATCGGCTTTAAAGACGGTGACGATGTTTGGGTTGAGGGTGCAGAGAAGGGCCGTATTAAGGTGAAAGCGATGGTTACACGTCGTGTGAAACCGGGTCTGGCATTCATCCCATTCCACTTCGGTGGTAAGTTCCAAGGCGAAGATTTGCGTTCTAAATACCCAGAAGGCACTGATCCTTACGTTATTGGTGAAGCTGCTAACACAGCAACCACATACGGTTACGACCCTGTCACGTTGATGCAGGAAACGAAAGTAACCCTTTGTAATATTCGTAAAGCGTAAGGAGTCTTAAAATGGCTAGAATGAAATTTCTTTGTGACACCAAGCGTTGTATCGAATGTAACGGTTGTGTCACTGCATGTAAGAATGAAAATGATGATGCTCTGGAATGGGGTATTCAACGTCGTCGCGTTGTAACACTGAACGATGGCGAACCAGGTGAAAACTCAATCTCAGTAGCGTGTATGCACTGTACTGATGCCCCTTGTATGGCAGTTTGCCCGGCAGACTGTTTTGAACATACGGAAGACGGCATCGTACTTCACAATAAAGATCTGTGTATCGGTTGTGGTTACTGCTTGTTTGCTTGTCCGTTTGGCGCACCTCAATTTCCTAAACAGGAAGCCTTTGGTGAGCGCGGTAAGATGGACAAGTGTACCTTCTGTGCTGGCGGCCCAGAAACAGAGCCAGGTTCTGTTGAAGAGCGTCAAAAATACGGTGCGAACCGTATTGCTGAAGGCAAACTGCCAATGTGTGCTTCGCTTTGTTCAACTAAGGCACTGCTAGCGGGTGACGCAGAGAAAGTTTCTGATGTTTTCCGTCAGCGTGTTGTTGAACGTGGTGCGAAAGGTGCAGGTTGGACAGACGGCAACGACCTTTCTTACGATGCGACTAAGAGCTAAGTAGGAGAGACATATGCTTACAATGTTTAAGCGTCTCTTCCTTGTAGTGCTGCCAATGTTGGCAGCACTAACAATGCTTTCTCCTATGAGTCATGCATCTGAGACGAACTCATCACAAACTCAATCGAGCTCTGCTCAACGAGAAATCACACAACTTGCTGGCGCCGATTTTTGGCGACAAGTGAGAAACGGTGAGGAAGGTTACACCACATCTCAATCAGCTGAGCATGGTGTGTTGATCAGTACTCCAGGTCAAACGTGGTACATATTGAAAGAGAAGTGGATGTCACCAGCCGGTGCCGTCGCTATCTTTGGCAGTATTGCTTTCGTGACTTTGATGTACGTTGTGATTGGCCCGCTAATGCTAAGCGCGCCAAGAACAGGCCGTAAGATCAA
The DNA here is from genome assembly GCF_041471665.1 of Vibrio sp. 10N.261.51.F11. NCBI lineage: Bacteria > Pseudomonadati > Pseudomonadota > Gammaproteobacteria > Vibrionales > Vibrionaceae > Vibrio > Vibrio sp. 10N.261.51.F11. The sequence goes on from NZ_JBFROW010000037.1 coordinate 60,751, forward strand.
ACGTTGGTCTCGACTAGACCGTGCCTTGCACTGGAGTATGGCGTTTACCTTCTTAACACTGGCGTTCAGTGGTTTGATGTTGGTTTACGGTAAGCACTTCTTGAAGCCGTACATTCCAACAGACCTTTGGGGCTTCATCGTTCTATTGGCGAAGCAATACCACAACTACATCGGCCCGATTTTCTATGTGCTGTTGATGGCTGTTCTCATCAAGTGGTGGCGCAAGTCTATTTTCAAGATGGTCGATGTACAGTGGTTCATGAAACTGGGTGGTATGGTCGGGAAACATAAAGGTTCTCATCCATCTGCAGAGTTTTCGAACGCGGGTGAAAAAGCACTGTTCTGGCTATTGATTGTTATGGGTAGTGTGGCTGCGATCAGTGGCTTGGTTTTAGACTTCCCAATCTTCGGTCAAACCCGTCGAGATATGGAGCTCTCAAACCTAGTCCACATGTTGGCTGCTTTGATCCTTATCTGTGGTTTCGTGTTCCACATCTACATCGGCTTGTTCGGTATGGAAGGGGCACTAGAAGGCATGGTAACAGGCGAAGTTGATGAGACTTGGGCTAAAGAGCACCATGATCTTTGGTACAAAGAAGTGATGGAACAAGAGAAAAACGGCGTTGAACAAAGCGCTAACGCAGCAACAGAGAAAACGGAAGGGGTGAATAAGAATGAACAAACCTCATAAAGGTATTTGGGTCGCTTACATACTAAGCTGCTTTACGCCATTTACTTGTCTTCTCTCTGGTGTGGTTGCCATCATCTACGCGGGCTATCGTTTAGATAAAGGTGAAGACGGCGAAGTAGTGGATACCCATTACTACGGCTTGATTCGCTCGTTCTTCTTGAACCTGACGTTCTTCGTCGTTCTTATCGTAACGGTAGCGACCTCTAACGGGGTGTTAATCGGTGTGAACGATTACTGGTATCAAAACCATATTATCGATGACATCGCTTACTACATTCCGTATGTAGGCATGCTGTTTGGTGGTGTTGCGATTGTGGTCTGGTTTATCCGCATGTATCAAGGTATGCAGCGTTTAAGTCAAAACCTACCGCAAAACCCATCAACAGGACCAAACCTGTAACGCCAGTGCGTTAGCTAAAACTCAAAAGCAAAGCCCAATGATTATTTCACTGGGCTTTTTGTTTTTAGGTCTCCGGCTCGAAACATAGTAGTCAGCTGTTCTCTGTATTGAATCTATCCATTGACCGCTTCAATATGGTGCAACTCCCTTATTTGGTGCAATTGTCGTTGTGATTTTTTTTGGTTTTTAAGAACCATAAAAGTGCACCTAAATATTTAGAGATTAATAATCAACAACTTAAAGAAAGAAGCTGTTGCACGAAAATTACCCTTCACACTTGGAACACATCTTGCGTTCACTGTTGAGTCTTTAATTAATTACAACATTGAATCGCACGATATCAGTGCAAATCAGATAAAGCGAAGGAGAATGCTTTAATGAGTGAAACGGTGACTCAAGTTCATAGTGCAGTACAAACCCTTACCCAAAGTTCAGATACTTTATTCCTATTACTCGGCGCAATCATGGTCTTCCTGATGCATGCTGGCTTTGCGTTTCTCGAAGTCGGTACCGTGCGAAAGAAGAACCAAGTCAACGCGCTGGTTAAGATCCTTTCCGACTTTGGTGTCTCCGCCATTGCTTACTTCTTTATCGGTTACTGGGTTGCTTACGGTGCACACTTTTTTGCAGACGCAGAAACACTTTCGCAAGGCAACGGATATGAACTGGTTAAGTTCTTCTTCCTAATGACATTCGCAGCGGCAATTCCTGCGATTGTTTCTGGTGGTATCGCAGAGCGTGCTCGTTTCTATCCAATTTTGATTGCGACACTGTTTACGGTTGGTTTCATCTATCCATTTTTTGAAGGTATCATTTGGAACGGCAACTTTGGATTCCAAGATTGGCTAGAAGGTCAGTTTGGTTACGTGTTCCATGACTTCGCAGGCTCGGTAGTGGTTCACGGCGTAGGTGGTTGGATTGCTTTGGTCGCAGTTTACTTCTTAGGGATGCGTAAAGGTCGAATCCGTGCAGGCAAACACACCAACTTCGCACCATCGAATATCCCATTCTTAGCACTAGGCTCTTGGATCTTATGTGTGGGTTGGTTTGGCTTTAACGTGATGTCAGCTCAAGCGATCAATGGCATCAGCGGTCTCGTGGCAATGAACTCTCTCATGGCCATGGTTGGCGGTATTCTTGCGGCTCTAATTGCAGGTAAAAATGACCCGGGCTTCATCCACAATGGTCCTTTGGCTGGTCTCGTCGCTATCTGTGCGGGCTCAGATTTGATGCACCCACTTGGCGCTTTGCTGACGGGCGGTGTGGCAGGTGCGCTGTTTGTTTACCTATTTACTTATATGCAAAACAAAACACAGATCGATGATGTACTGGGTGTATGGCCTCTACACGGCGTATGTGGTGCCTGGGGTGGCGTTGCTGCTGGTATCTTCGGCCAACAAGCTTTCTGGGGTCTAGGCGGCGTGAGCTTTGCTTCTCAGTTGATTGGTACAGTCGCAGGTGTTGCTGTTGCTTTCGTCGGCGCGTTAATCGTATACGGTGTGTTGAGCAAACTAACAGGCCTACGCTTAAGTGAAGAAGATGAATTCAACGGTGCGGATCTTTCTATCCATAAGATCTCTTCTATCAACGAAGACTAACGTTGTTCACTTGGTGTGGTAAAGCACATCAAGTAGACAACTGTTGAACAGAACTAAGCGGCTTCGGTCGCTTTTTTGTTTCTATGGATAGCAAAACAGAGAATTTGAGTAACAACAACCACAACTATCAAGCGAGTTATGTCACAAATAGCCAATGAATTCAGTTGCCTAAGACTATGGTCTAATCCCCAAAACTATTGTTGGAATTTGAACAGTGCTAAGCTGTTACAAAGTGACATATCTAAAAGGACGTTATATGCATTTCCCATATCGAAATATCGTAATTCTTACTGGCGCTGGCATCTCTGCAGAGTCGGGGATACAAACATTCCGAGCACAAGACGGGCTATGGGAAAACCACAAAATCGAAGATGTAGCGACGCCTGAAGGGTTCGCAAAAGATCCTGACTTGGTACAAGCCTTCTATAACAAGCGTCGTCACGGCCTGCAAAGTGAGAGCATTCAGCCCAATTCAGCCCACAAGGCGCTAGGAGAGCTCGAAGACAAGCTTGATGGCAAAGTTACCATCATTACTCAAAACATCGACAATTTGCACGAGAGAGGCGGTAGCAACAACATTATTCACATGCATGGTGAACTTTTAAAAGCGCGTTGCAGTGAATCCAATCAAGTTGTAGAGCACAAAGGCGATATTGAAACGGGTGAACTTTGTCATTGCTGCCAAATCCCTGCACAAATGCGTCCACATATTGTTTGGTTTGGCGAAATGCCACTAAGAATGGGCGACATTTATTCCGCACTGGAAGAAGCGGATCTGTTTATCTCTATCGGAACTTCAGGTGTTGTTTATCCAGCGGCAGGCTTTGTTCACGATGCGAAAATGCATGGTGCACATACTATCGAGATAAACCTCGAACCAAGTGCGGTTGAAAGTGAATTTGAAGAGAAGCGCTACGGCAAGGCGAGTATCGAGGTGCCTAAACTGGTTGGCGAGTTATTATGTACAGAGAAAGGTTCTTTAACGGCCTAAGCCTTGTCTTTAATAACACACATCAGTTTCTGAATCTGAAAAAATAAAGCGGCTTACGCCGCTTTATTTACTTAACTTCTTAACTAACAATAACTTAGTTGTTTACTTTAAGTTTTTGGAAGTACTCGTCATAAATAACGCTCGCTTCACCAACTTCATCTTGCCACACACCGTTATCCATCACTGATTGTGGTGGGAAAACGTTCTTGTCTTCAGCAAATTCTTTAGGAAGAAGAGGGTAAGCGGTTTTAACTGGTGTCGGGTAACCGATCTCTAGAGCAATTTTCGCAGCGTTCTCTGGGCGAAGAAGGAAGTCGATCATCTTATGAGCCGCTTCAGTGTTCTTAGCGCCTGCTGGAATTGCTAGGCTGTCCATCCAGAAGATAGCGCCTTTTTCTGGCCAGATAATGTCAATCGTTGCGCCTTCTTGGCGTGCCATGTAAGCAGAACCATTCCAAAGCATACCAAGAGACACTTCACCTGCTAGGTAAGGGTTCGCTGGGAAATCTGAGTTAAATACCAATACGTTTGGCATTAGCTTACGAAGTTCTTCGTAGGCTTCTTTGATTTCTTCAGGGTTAGTCGTGTTTGGAGAGTAGCCCAGTTTAGATAGAGCGATATGGAAAACCTCACGAGAGTCATCCATCATCATCAGTTGACCTTCCCACTGCGTATCCCACAGATCGCCCCAGTTTTTAACTGAAGACTTGTCTAGCATGTCTGAGTTGATACCAATACCCGTCGCACCCCAGATGTATGGGATTGAGTAGTTGTTATTTGGGTCAAATGGCTTATCTAAGTAATTTGGATCCAAATCTGCAAAGTGGCTTAGCTTGGTTTTATCAAGCTCTTGAAGCATGCCTTCTTTACGCATCTTAGAAACGAAGTAAGTAGAAGGAACCACTAAGTCGTAACCCGTACCTTGAGTTTTTAACTTAGCGTACATGCTTTCGTTAGACTCATAAGTTGAGTAGTAGACTTTAATGCCCGTCTCTTCTGTGAAGTCTTCTAGTACTTCATTTGGAATATATTCAGACCAGTTGTAAAAATACAGTTCTTGGTCAGCTGCGAAAGAGGGTGTAGAAAGTAAAGTAGCAGCACACAATGCGCCGGTATACAGTGTTTTTTTCATTACTGTTCCGTTCATTTGTTTGATTTGGAGCTGGGTAGTGAACCCAAGGTAAAGGATTTCGAAAAATCGCGCTATATTATAGCAGCGATATAATAAAATAGGCAGCCTAAGCTGCCTATTCATTGATATTCTTATTTTTAACTTATTGATTATCTACGTTGACCTGTTAAGTAAACTGGTTACTTAGCCACAGTTAGATAATAAGCTAAATTACTGACCTGCTTTAAGTTTCATGAAGTAATCTTCGTACTTCACTGTCTTATCGCCAACCGCAGCTTGCCATTCAACACGATCAAGGTCTTCTTGCGATGGGAATAGCGCAGGGCTATCTTTGAACTTCTCGTTAGACGCTTTAACGGCCGTTAGGTAGCCTGTGTCACGAGAAATTTGCTCAGCAATTTCAGGGCGAAGTAGGAAATCAATCATCTTATGAGCTGCTTCTACGTTTACCGCACCAGAGCTAATCGCAAAGTTATCAACCCAACCGATACCGCCTTCTTTAGGGAAAACCAGTTTGATTGGTAGACCTTCGTTTTGCGCTGCAGCAGCAGAACCGTTCCACAGCATACCAAGACCCACTTCACCAGACATGTAAGGCGCGCCTGGGTTGTCTGAGTTAAATACTAGAACGTTTGGCATAAGCTTTTGTAGCTCAGCGTACGCTTCGTCGATCTCTTTTTCGTTGGTTGTGTTACCAGAGTAACCTAACTTACGCAGTGCGATGTGGAACACTTCACGAGTGTCGTCCATCATCATCAGTTGACCTTCAAGCTCTGGCTTCCATAGATCAGCCCAGCTTTGGAAATCTTCTGGATCGTACATGTCAGTGTTAACAGCAAGACCTGTGATCGCAACTACGTGTGGAATAGAGTAGTCGTTGCTTGGGTCGTACGGCTTATCTAGATAGTTAGTATCTAGATTCTTGAAGTTGTTCAGCTTAGTTTTGTCGATCTTTTGTAGCATACCTTCGTCACGCATCTTAGATACGAAGTAAGTCGACGGCACAACTAGGTCATAGCCTTTGTTGTGTGTTTTTAGCTTTGCGTACAGGGTTTCGTTCGACTCGTAAGTCGAGTAGATCACCTTGATACCAGTTTCATCAGTGAACTGTTCTAGAATCTCACTGTTGATGTAAGGTCCCCAATTCATGAATACCAATTCTTTGTTATCTTTTGCAAATGATGGTGCAGATAACATTGAAAGCGCACATGCACTACCAGCTAATAGAGTAGCCCATTTTTTCATTGACGTTAGCTCCAAACTAAACGTTGCCCGAAGGCAGTAGATAGAAAAACAGAATGGCAATTTACCATTCTGTTTATGATTAACACTTTTTTTGAACTTGAAGTCTCTTAACTTCTTAATCAAGCCAGTCTCTATATAGAGTAGGAGACTTACTTGATTTTTTCTCTCGCTAATGACTGAGAAATGATCACCAGTATTAACGACACCACTAACATCACTGTTGCTAGGGCGTTTACCTCAGGAGAGATACCCACTTTAACCATTGAGTAAATCTTCAGTGGTAAGATTTCATACGTTGGGCCGGTTACGAAAGAGCTAATGATTACATCGTCCAAAGACAGAGTGAAGCTCAATAACCAACCCGCAGCAACCGCTGGCTTAGCAAGAGGCAGAATGATCTGTTTTAGAATCGTCCATTCACTTGCACCTAAGTCTTTTGCTGCTTCTAGCATCTTCACATCGAAGCCATTCAAGCGACTGTATACCGTTACTACAACAAACGGTAGACAGAAGGTAATGTGAGCAGCAAGTAGGGTAAAGAACCCAAGTTGAACACCCATTACCAGAAATAGCGCAAGAAGCGAAATCGCCATTACGATATCTGGAGACATCATTACGATGAACAGCATGCCATTTACGATGCCTTTACCTTTAAATTGGTAACGGAATAGGGCTACTGCTGTAAGGCTCCCGACAATCGTTGCGGCTGTTGCTGAGAACACCGCTACGTTGATCGAGTGCCACGCAGCCTGCATTAGGCTGTCGTTGTTAATAAGCGCGTCATACCATTTAGTGGTGAAGCCACCCCATTTCATACCAAACTTATTGGCATTAAACGAGTTAGCGATCAATACGATAATAGGTAGGTATAGAAAGGCGTATACCAGCGCCATAAAGCTGAACTTAACTGTGCGCCCCATTAGTCTAGCTCCACTTTCTTGTTCAATAGCTTACCTGCTCGGTAGTAGGCATACAGCATCACAGCCATTGCCATGGTCAGTGCGATACTCGTCGCTGCGCCAAACGGCCAGTCTCGAGCGTTGAGCACTTGGCTCTTAATCACGTTACCAATCAATAGGTTCTTAGCTCCGCCTAATAGGTCAGAGATGTAGAACATACCTAACGCTGGCAGTAGCACTAACAAACAGCCGCCAATAATGCCCGGCATTGTTAGTGGTAGTACCACTTTCAATAGCGTTTGCAGTTTGTTCGCACCTAAATCTTTAGCCGCTTCTAAATACGTATCGTCCAGTTTTTCAATCGCTGAATACAGCGGCAGAATCATAAACGGAAGTAGGATGTACACTAAACCGATCATTACTGCGGTTTCTGAGTACATGATACGTAGCGGTTTATCAATGATATCTAACGCTAACAAGCTTTTGTTCAAGACACCTTGCGTACCCAGTACAATTTTTAATCCGTATGTACGAATCAAAGAGTTCGTCCAGAATGGTACTATCACTAGGAACAACATGATTGGACGCCACTTCGCCGGCATTTTTGCCACGATGTAAGCGAATGGGTAACCAATAATCAAACAAAGTAGGGTTGCGACAATTGCCATATAGAAAGAGTGCATCAACACTTTAAAATACAGCGGGTCAGCCAAACGCACGTAGTTATCGAGAGTGAAGGTCATCTCGATCAAGTTCGCTTCATCACGAGTTAAGAAGCTAGTACCAATGATCATGATGTTTGGAATCATCACGAACAACACTAACCAACCTGTGATTAAAGCAACAATTGCGTTTTGTAAATTAAACTTCTTGCTCATCTTCTAATACCACTTCCCAGCTCTCAACCCAAGTTACTGCAACTTTTTGGCCCAGTGAGTGATCAACATCAGGGTCATCTTCGTTGAAGAATTCGCTAACCATGACACGCATACCAGATTCAAGTTCTACGACTGAATCTAATGTCATGCCTTTATAGGTTCGCTCGACAATGTGGCCAACAATACCGCGTTGCTCTGACTCTTTAATTTCTTCGATTCGAAGATCTTCAGGGCGAAGCAATACTTGCAGTTTTTGACCCGGTGTTACGTCTTTATCGTGATAGATAATGGACTCTTCACCTTCGATTGTCGCAACAATGCGTTTTTCATCTTGACGAGATTTCGCTGTCGCTTCGAATACGTTAATTTCACCAATGAAACGCGCTACAAATAGGTTCTTAGGCTCTTCGTAGATCTCTCTTGGTGTTCCGTCTTGTTCAATCACGCCATCACGCATAACAATAATACGGTCAGACATAGACAGCGCCTCTTCTTGGTCATGCGTTACAAAAATGAACGTGATACCAAGTTGGCGTTGTAATTGTTTCAGCTCGATTTGCATCTGTTTACGTAGTTTGTAATCCAGAGCAGATAGAGATTCATCCAACAAAAGAACTTTAGGCTTATTAACGACAGCACGAGCGATTGCGATACGTTGCTGTTGACCACCAGATAGCTGGTGTGGCTTTCGTTGTGCCATTTGTTCTAGGCGCACCATTTTCAAAGCATCCATTACACGAGGTTCAATCTCGCTGTTTGGAACTTTCTGCATGCGTAAGCCAAATGCCACATTGTCGAAAACGGTCATATGCGGGAATAGGGCATAGCTTTGGAATACAGTGTTTACATGCCTTTGTTCAGCAGGAACTTGGGTTACGTTTTGTTCAGCTAATAGTATTTGACCACTATCTGCCGTTTCAAAACCCGCAATCATTCTTAGCACGGTTGTTTTACCACAACCTGATGGGCCTAAAATCGTGAGAAACTCACCATGATTTACGTTTAAATCCAGATTGCCGATGACTTCCTTACCATCGAAACTTTTACTGATGCCAGTTAGCTGTACTACTGGCTTTCCTACTGATTTTTTAGCGTTCAACGTCTGTTTTTCTCCACCTTGGTTCTATTTGAGACCTGTTGCTATACACCTTTAAGGCGCGCATCATAATCACCAAAAACGTGAATTCAAAGCATTTTTTACCTTTCGAAGATAAAAAATTTCGCAGGTAAAAGTAAACATCCTTTACCATACTGTTATTTACTGGGTCTACACCCTAACAAGTGTCTAATTATTAACCATTAAGACGCAAAAGCAAGCCTTGTTACAGATTCATATTTTAGTTTGTATCCGACATATGAGTATAATGAAGGTAATTTTTTATCAATAAGTTAGGTGGCTTCGCTTAATCGGCACACCTAGGTATCAATATGAACAACGACATCGAAAAAGATTTTAATTTGGGCGGTAGTATCAACCGTGCACTTTCTGGCGATTATGAGCTCAAAGCAACGGCTGTATTCCAAGAAGCTTGGAAACATACGATAAGTCACTTTCTTTCGTTTTCCCCAGCGATTATTGCTTTGATGTTTGTGCAGCTCGCTATCTTTTATATCGCACTAAAACTACAGCTTGGTGATCCTGCGGTTATCTTGGATGCGGTTATCGACCCAGAGTCGTTCACGCCACAAATCGTTGAATCGATTTTTATTGCGAACTTTAGCTATGAAGTGATCAGCGCGCCTATCTATGCCGGTATCTGTTTAATGGCAATGAGCCACGCCGCTGGCCTACAAACCAAAGTACGCCACATCGGTAAAGGTTTGCAGTTTACGGTTCCGGTTATTCTAGTGACTTTGTTTAGCCTAATGCTTCAAGGCATCGCAGGTATGATTCTGCCGTTCTTGTCTATCTACTTCTCACTGGCGTTCAGCCATTCGATTCTGCTGATTTGTGATAAGAAAGTGCCGCCAATGCAATCGCTGCTGCTTTCTCTGCGTGCTGTCAACAAAAAAATCTTCACCGTTGCTTCTATCTACCTATTAGTAATGCTGATGTTCATCGTCGCGGCAATGATGTACGGCATTGGCCTTATCTTCGTTTTACCTTTCTTCTTCCACGTGAAAGGGATTCTTTACCGCGAGATGTTTGGCATTAAACTCAAACTGATCGCGTCAGACAGACCAAAGAGCGACGACGACCACAACGGTAGCAACAATAAAGACCCACAGGTATTCGATGCATAACAACTCTAAATTAAGCGCAAGTAAATCACTTGCGCTAAAAGTGACAGCATTAGCCTTAGTTGGCTCGATCTCGTTAGTTGGCCCAATGCTTTACCAACAAGAAGAAGAGCGCAGGCGAGCGGGGCAAAAGGCTCCAGACTCAGAGCAAAACTTTGGTGACTTGACCGTCTCTTCTGATAAGCCAGATTTCGCAGCGATTGAAGATGTAAATAAAAAGAAAGACACCTTCTTTTCTTATCTTCGCCCAAGTATCAACATCGAAAACAAGCGAATCACCAAAGAACGTGCGTTTCTAACCAAGCTTTCAGAGACGGGGTTGAACAATGTTGACTCTGAAGACGCGTCATACGCAAAGAGACTAGGGAAGCTGTATAGCCTGCCTGTACCTTCATCGGGCTTAGATGACGCTTGGCTGAAAGAAATGTTGAATCGTGTAAACGTGCTACCTGAAGCGCTTGTGTTAACTCAGGCGGCCAATGAATCAGCTTGGGGTACATCTCGTTTCGCCACTAAAGCAAATAACTATTTTGGACACTGGTGTTACACCAAAGGTTGTGGCCTTGTTCCGCTACAACGTAACGAAGGTAGCTCGCATGAAGTCGCAACATTCTCTTCAAGCCAAGAATCCGTACATCGGTATTTCATGAACCTTAATCGTAATCGTGCTTACGCCGATCTAAGAGTGATTCGTGCAAAACTTGATGCGCAAGGTGATGATCTTTTAACAACCGCAACGGCGACAGAGCTCACCAATGGCTTGTTAAAATATTCTGAGCGAGGTTCCGACTATGTGACTGATTTACAAGCTATGATCCGTCACAACGAGGTATACTGGAAAAAGTAACTCATTTTGATACCAACTTGGTTGCCTTCGATAGTCGGCTTATACCAGTAATATCACAAAAAGAGCAGCTCATTGGCTGCTCTTTCTATTTATAAACGCTCAACTTCGACAAGATTATAATAATGAAAAAGACAGCACTCGCTTTATTAGCCTCATTAAGCCTTGGGGTTTCTCTTCCTGCTTCAGCGCAAGAATACATGTTCACGTATTCTAAGCTTTATACTCAGCTGAAAAACAACACCAAAGAAGGGCATGATGATGTCAAAGTTGCGGTCTTCTTTGTTGATCAACAAGCTCAGCAAACCTGTCACATCAGCAAAGCTTGGATGGAAAAAGAAGAGCACTACGAAGAGCTAAAAGTCTCTCCAGCCAATGAACTGCTTCTACCGGTAGATCAAAATCTACGCTCGGCAAATCCTCTTATCTTTGTACAAACTAAAGAACAAGAGTGTGCGTATTCTTTAGTTGTGATGACTCAAGAGCCTTTAGCTGGCACAGTAGAAGTTGCACAGATAGAAAACCTATTGCCACAGATGCAGGCGATGCTTGAAGACGTCAGCGGCATGTTCTCTGGTTGGTTCACGCCAGATATCCAAGGGTTAACGCTAGAGTTCGCTAATAAGCTGGAAGGTAACATCGAGCTTTCAAATGGTAAGCAACTACCAATCAAAGAAGGGCGAGCGAAATTCACCTTAGAAGAACTGAATGGAAGTGACAGCATCACGTTGCCTGAACCAACAGTTCGCGTATTGCCGTACATTCCCGCGCAATAATTTTTAACGGAATCATTGTTAGTGAAGTAAAAGCTTAGCGGAATCATTCCCCTAAGCTTTTACGACATATCTTAAAGCAGCCTCATCGAATAAGAGCAGGCTGCTTTTCTTTATCTGCGATACCAACCGAGAGCTTGTGAAGCCGCGTTTCTCTGCCGTTTAGAGAGCTTATCGAATAATAAAAGCAGAATCTTTCTATTACTCAGCTTGTTTATCCTACCGTTACTATTTCAACATCAAATAAAAATCCGTATAATCCACGCCCTAAAACAGTCCCACTAGCAATCTACAGTCGGTAATACGACGGTGTGAGAGTCGCAATGAACCAAAACGATAATAGAAAAGAAACACTTGAATTCAACAAACTTCAGAAACGTCTGAGAAGAAATGTTGGAAATGCCATCATCGACTACAACATGATCGAAGAGAATGACGTAGTAATGGCATGTATTAGTGGCGGTAAAGATTCATTTGCGATGCTAGACATTTTGCTACGTTTACGTGAAGCAGCACCGATCAAATTTGATGTTGTTGCAGTAAACCTAGATCAAAAACAACCTGGGTTCCCTGAACACATTCTTCCTGAGTATTTTGAAACGCTGAACATTCCTTACTACATCGTAGATAAAGATACGTATTCAGTGGTTAAAGAGAAAGTGCCAGAAGGCAAAACAACGTGTGGCCTATGTTCTCGTCTTCGTCGTGGTACTTTGTACTCATTCGCAGAGAAGATTGGTGCAACTAAGATCGCTCTGGGTCACCACCTAGACGACATCGTTGAGACCATGTTCCTAAACATGTTCCACGGTGCGCGCCTAAAGGCTATGCCACCAAAGCTTCGTTCAGATGATGGTCGTAACGTTGTTATTCGTCCACTGACTTACTGTCGTGAAACGGACCTAATCAAATACGCAGAACATAAAGAGTTCCCAATCATTCCTTGTAACCTATGTGGCTCTCAAGAGAATCTACAGCGTCAGAACATTAAAGCGATGCTAATTGATTGGGATAAGAAAACGCCTGGTCGTGTTGAGAAGATCTTCAAGTCAATCCAAAACGTAAGCCCAAGCCAACTGGCTGACCGCGAGCTGTTTGACTTCGTTAACCTTCCACTAGACCGTAGTGAAGACCGCAAAGCGTACGAATTCGAAGAAGCTGAAATTTCATCTTCAAACATTGATGAGTCAATGTTCATCGACGTAACGAACGTTTAACTATTTGAGTCGATAAAGATGATATTAGCCATTCTGTATTTGGAATGGCGTTGCTCTAGACAAACAGAAACGCCTCAAGCAATGCTTGAGGCGTTTTTTATAAGTAAAACTTGTCGCCGACTTAACCTTTCGAAAGATTAGGATCTAATGGGCTCACGTAACCAGACGGCTTAAGAGCCAACACATCACAGTTAATCTTGTCGATAACATGTTCCGCGGTATTACCAATAAACACGGCAGACAAGCCAGTACGACCCGTTGTACCCAGAATCACCATCGCTGCGTTATTTTCAGAAGCGACGCGAGGAATAACATCTTCAGGCAAGCCTTGCTCAACCACAGTTTGTTCTTCACACATACCATGCTTCTGGCGTAATGCTTTCATCGCCGTTAAGTGATGGCCACGAACCGCGTCGGTATAAGACGTTGGATCAAACTCTGGCAGTTCAATGGTAATATTCGCAGGTGTCACAGGGTAGGCATTCACCAAGAACGGTTCCGCATCCAAACGACCGGTGATCTCTAGCAATCTGTCGACCATCGTATCGTTAAGCTCTAAATGAGCTTCTGTTTCAGAACCTACATGAACGGAAGCAAAAATCTTCGCGTGATCTGGCCAGAAATCGTTTTTAACCAATAGCACTGGGCTAGGGCACTTTCTCAATAGATGCCAATCGGTTGGAGTGAAGATGACAGATTCCAAAGTATCATGCTTACGCGTGCCTTTGATTAAGATGTCGTGTTCGCCACTGTAAACCTCGGCTATGATCGCTTCGTACGGGCGGTTGTGCCAAACCACTTGTACGTTAAATTCAATAGAATCATCTAGGTAAGGTTCTGCGACTTTATTCATCCAAATTTCGCGTTGGTGAATTACGCCTTTGCGCATTGCGTCTCTTTCATCGATAGAGAGCATAGATGTCATTTCATACGAGAAGTCGTATATCGACAAAAAGAAAGTGATGTGGCTTGTTGAGGTGCTTTTCTTAGCAAGTTGGATAGCACGAACTAGAGCAGGTTGCTCATCGTGATTAATGTCTGCGACAACTAAAATTTTGTTATAGATACTCATAACTAAGCCTACTTTTCAGACCGAACATATAAATAATGTAGCGTAGTTATGGAGAGATTAAGAGAAATATAAGAGGTTTTAAGAGAGAAACATGATGTAGCTCATTATTGAACTACATCATTGATATCTAGACTATTCTTTTGAAACGCCAGCAAGTTCCATCAACGCATCGTGATCTTCGATAGTGATATATTTGCCTTTAACGCTCAAGATGTCTGCTTTTTGGAAGCGACCTAGAAGACGGCTGATTGTTTCAACAGTCAAACCAAGGTAGTTACCAATATCGCCACGAGTCATCGTTAGGCGGAACTCACGCGGGCTGAAGCCACGTTGAGAGAAGCGAGTCGAAAGGTTGTAAAGGAATGCAGCAAGACGCTCTTCCGCGTTCTTCTTAGAAAGAAGCAGAATCATTTCTTGGTCACCTTTAATCTCGTTACTCATCAGGCGCATAATTTGCTGACGCAATTTAGGCATTTTTCCTGATAGGTCATCAAGAATCTCATATGGGATTTCACATACCATAGAAGTTTCTAGCGCTTGTGCAAAACTAGGGTGTTGGTCACCAGTAATCGCATCGAAGCCAACAAGATCGCCCGCTAGGTGGAATGCAGTAATCTGCTCATCACCTTGCTCGGTAATCGTGTAGCTCTTGATCGTTCCAGAGCGAATAGCATATAGAGATTTAAGCTCGTCACCGGCTTTAAATAACTCTTGGCCTTTTTGAATAGGCTTTTTTCTCTCAATGATCTGATCAAGTTGATCGAGTTCAGATTCATTCAAAGTAAACGGAATACAGAGCTGGCTAATACTACAATCCTGGCAATGGATCGCACAGCCACCAGACTGAACACGTTTCGTCACAGGCTTTTCAGAAATCATAACAATCTTTCACTATTTGATATACGTCAATATTTTAGCATTCCTTTATCCAGTTGGGTAGTAAAAAAACCGGATTTAAAGAATGGCTATACGGTATAAATAATGAGCTGTAGTGCCATATAACCGGTATAGAAACCGTAAATGAGAATTAAAATTGCGCCTAGTTGGCGAAATAAGTCAGCTTGTTGCAGTTTTTTGAGGAAATTAGCGCCCATGCCTACTGTGAGCATTGCTGGAAGCGTACCTAAACCGAAAGCAAGCATGATACCGGCACCGTTGTACCAACTTCCTGATACGGCCGCCCACGTAAGCATTGAGTAAACTAAGCCACATGGTAGCCAACCCCAAATAAAGCCAAACGGCAAAGCATGGCTAGGGTGCTTCAAGGGTAGAAATGATTTACCTAAAGGAGAGATATAGCGCCATAGTTTCTGCCCGACTTTTTCAAAGAACAACAAGCCGAACCACCATTTACCGATATACAAACCTAAGACGATCATAAAGCCAGCTGCAAATAATCGCAGCCAACCTAGCAGAGCGTTAAAATCGCTTAGCTGACCTATCGAAGAGATTGCACCGCCAATCACACCACCAATCACGGCATAACTTAGCAAGCGCCCTAGGTTATAAAGTAGGGGAATAACAGGGGAAGGTTTACTGTTGCCAATCGAAAGAAGCGACGCAATACCACCACACATTCCCATGCAATGGCCTGCGCCGATCAATCCAACAACAAAGGCTCCGATCCAATCAGGCGTCATCGTTCTTTTTGTCTACGTTAGTTTGGCTTTCGCTGTTAGCTTTCTCATTCTTGACAGGTTTACTATCAGAATGGTTGTGAGCCTTTTCGTCTTCATCAAACAGTATATTGTGACCTTGACGTTCTAGGTCTTCAAACTGTTCGCTCTTCACCGCCCATAGAAAAATACCAACAGCGATGCACACCAGTACAATCGCAATGGGGATCAGGATGTATAAACTTTCCATTATTTACCTTGCTCTTTTAAAAGCCTTAACGAGTTAGACACAACAATAATAGAGCTGGCAGACATGCCCACAACGGCAATGTATGGAGCAACCAAACCCGCGACAGCCAATGGAAGGATCAGTAAGTTATATCCTAATGACCAAGCTAGGTTTTCACGAATTATCTTACGTGTTTTTAACGCCAAAGTACGCGACTTAAGTAATCTATCGAGCTTATCACCCAGTAACACCATATCCGCAGAAGCTTTCGCCACGTCTGTACCGCCACCCATAGCGACAGAAAGGTGGGCACCTGCAAGAATAGGGGCATCGTTAATGCCATCGCCAACCATCATGGTAATGTCACTTGCATCTCGAGAGTTCAGGTAAGCAAGTTTATCTTCAGGTTTCGCGTTAGCAACAATATCAGTAATACCAATCTCTTCAGCAACAGGCTTCGCGTTAATCAAAGAATCGCCAGTAAGCAGAGTTGTTTTGATGCCCGCTTCTTTAAATTGCTTAATAAACTCGATGCTTTCTTTACGGATTGGATCTTCATAAGTAAATGTAGCGATATGACGACCCGCCATCGACAAGTAAATGCCGTTGCTTTCCGATGGTTGAGCTTCACCTAGAATGAATTCACTACTACCAATCGCAACTTCTTGGCCATTCCACTCACCAGTGATACCTGAACCAATCACGTTATTAACTGACTCTACTTCGATCTCATCAGAAAGATGAGTCTTGAACGCTTTAGCGATAGGGTGGTTAGCGTGTTGTTCCAGGCTCGCCGCTACTTTGAGACAAGTGTCTTTATCAAGTTCAGCGAAGGTTTCAACTTGGCTGATACGAATATCACCCTCAGTCAATGTACCTGTTTTATCGATGATCAAGTGATTCACTTTGCACAAGGTTTCGAATACGTGGCCTTTGCGCAGCAAAATACCGAAGTTACCCATGCGAGACGTTGAACAAGTAATCGCCGTCGGTGTTGCCAGTGACAGAGCACAAGGACACGTTGCTACCAATACCGAAAGCATGATCCAGAAAGCGTCTTCTGGTCGTGTTTGGTGCCAGTAAAACCAAGTACCGAATGAGATGATTAAGATCACCGCAACAAAGTATCGAGCCACAACATCAGCAATTTCTGCAATGCGGGGTTTAGACAATTGCGCTTCGTCTTGCAGGCGAACGATATTGGAAATAACCGAATCCGCTTTTGACGTCATTACTTCCAATTCAAATGATTCATCACCATTCAATGTACCAGCAAAGACGGTATCGCCTTCGTTTTTGACCACATGGATAGATTCGCCAGTCAGCATCGATTCATCGATATGAACTCTGCCAGACAATACTTTGCCATCGGCAGGAATGTGCTCACCCGGTAGAACGCGAATTTGGTCGCCAACTTTTAAGGTTTTGACTGGAACTTGTTCGCCATCTAACGTTGTTGCCATAGCAGGAACGAGCTTAAGCAGGTTACCACTAGCAGCGGCGGCTTTACGACGAGCGCGCATTTCAAGGAAACGACCAAGCAGTAGGAAGAAGGTAAACATCGAGATAGATTCGAAGAATACTTCACCTTTCTCTGTCACCGTTGCGACCAAACTTGCAACGTAGGCAAACAAAAGAGCGATCGACACAGGTACATCCATACCCAATGTTCGACCTTTGAGGCTACGCCACGCGTTGATATAGAAAGGCAATGCAGAGTAGAGCAGAACCGGTGTTGCAAAGATTAAGCTCACCCAACGGAAGTAGCTTTTGAATTCGGGCTCAAGGTTACCGAAGACTTCAAGATACAACGCCACAGCCAGCATCATGACCTGCATGGTTGCTAAACCAGCAATACCAAGACGATAGAGATAATTCTTCATCGATCGATGATAGGCGGCTTCTTGTTGATCAGCCTCAAAAGGTGCGGCTTTGTAGCCTAAGGTATGGATTGCAGACAACAGCTCGCTCAGTTTCGTCTGAGTGTTGTCCCAACTGAGCAGGGCGCGGTTAGTCGTGGTATTAACACGAATACTAACAACCCCTAACTTTGAAGAGACTTGCTTTTCAATAAGCCAAGCACAAGCAGCACAAGAGACACCTTCTAGTGACAATGTCACTTCAGAGGTGTTTTCAGAGTTACGGACGAACTCCAATTGAACATCTTCGTTGTCGTAATGACTGAGTGCCAGAAGTTGCTCTGGCACGAGATCCGCTTTTTCAGCTGGAGCGGTACGATATTGGTAGTAAGAGACCAGACCGCTATCAACGATTGTCTGGGCTACGGTTTCGCAACCCGGACAACACATAGGTCGCACCGATCCTAAGATTTCTACTTTAAAATCCGTTTCCGCTGGTACATCTTCACCGCAGTGATAACAGGATTCACACATAAGATTTAGTTCGTTAGTTGAGTAGGAGTATCAATAGGGAAGTTCATGCGACCTTGCACTAACCATTCAGAATCATGCGGAGAAAGCTCGATAAACCATGGACCTTGCATTTCATGATCCAGAGTCAACGTGTAGTTGCCTCTCGCATCAGCGGTCAGTAGCTGAGTAAAATCACGGTCAGGCAGCGTTCGGTGCACGAACATTGCGCTAATAGCAGGGAAGTGGTCTAGTTTGCCTTTGTCGAGAGTAATGATAACTGAGTTACCTTTCTCGCTAACTGAAGCTGATAAGCCAAGCTCTTTAGCAACATTTACTTTCGAAATGTCGACATTAATACCTTTACCTTTTTTATAGTAATCTTCAGTGACAACGTTAACTGAATGGTTGGTAAGTATCGCGACTCGAACCAATGTTAGCATAGAAACGCCAACGGTTAGGAAGATCAAAAACCACGGCCAAAACTGCTTATACCAAGGTTGTTCCATATTATTATTCTCAATATATACAATGAAATAAAACTAATTTTTACAAACACTTAAGGTTATAACTGTAAAAGAAAGACAGCCCCTTAAGAAGGGGCTGTTATTATTATGTTACTCTTTATCTGAGTTGCTGAGGCTCCAGACGTAGGCAGAGACGAGCTGAACCTTATCCTCACCGAGGATGTCCTTCCAAGCCGGCATTACACCAGAACGTCCGTACATGACTGTTTCCGTCACATCAGCGCGAGAATCGCCGAATAGCCAGTCGCGGTCAGTCAGGTCAGGGGCGCCAACAGCAGGGTTACCCTTACCATCAGTACCGTGACACGCTGCACACACTACAAAGCGAGCTTTACCAGCCTCTGCTTCACGTGCGTTTACGCTACGACCAGAAAGGCTAAGCGTGTAGCTAACTACTTCTTTTACGCCTTCTTCGCCAAGAGCGTCTTTCCAACCTGGCATTTGACCGACACGACCATGCATGATGGTAGTAACGATAGCTTGTGGTTCACCACCATATAACCATGCGTCATCAGTTAGGTTCGGGAAACCTTTCTGACCACGTGCATCAGAGCCGTGACACTGAGAACAGTTTTGTAGGAACAAACGTTGGCCCACTTTGATTGCATCAGCATCTGATGCAATGTCAGGGACGGAACGTAGACCATTTTCGTCGTGAGCTAGCTTTCTGAATGCTTCACCAAAGTAGGTGTCTGCATCATCAAGCTCTTTCGCGTATGCGTCTAACTGTTTGTTTGCTTGCGCAGCAGCGATTGCAGAGCGAGACTCTTCTACGCTACGAACTGTTTGGTTTGAACTCGTCCAACCTAGTAGACCTTTAAAGTTGCCAAGGCCTGGGTATAGAGCTAGATAAACAGCTGCAAACACAATTGTGCTAACGAAAAGGTATGTCCACCATTTAGGTAGCGGGTTATTAAGCTCACGAATACCATCGTATTCATGGCCCATATCCTGACCTTCTTCTACACCTGTTTTATCGTTGGAACACCAACGAAGTAAGGCTGCACAGCCAATCAATGTACCGATTGTGATTACTGTTACCCAAATACTCCAGAATGTACTCATTACTTCGTCACTCCTTGATTTTTATCTTTCGCAGGTGCTTCATCAGCGAACACTAGGTTTGCATCTTCGTCGAAGCGCGACTTACGATTTTTACCGAAAGCCCACCAAACGATGCCGATGAAACAAGCAAAAACAGTAACAGTCCAAACACTTTGAAATGTAATAATGTCCATAATTATTCCTTATTTCATTGCGTGGCCAAGCGATTGAAGGTAAGCGATGATTGCATCCATCTCTGTTTTTCCTTCAACATCTTGTTTAGCGTTAGCAATTTGTTCGTCTGTGTAAGGAACACCAAATTGATTACGGAAGATTTCAAGCTTCTGTTTAGTCAATTTGCCATCAAGTACATTCTCAGCAAGCCATGGGAAACCAGGCATGTTTGATTCAGGAACAAGTTCGCGAGGGTCGATAAGGTGAACGCGGTGCCACTCATCAGAGTAACGATCACCAACACGCGCTAAATCAGGACCAGTACGCTTAGAACCCCATAGGAATGGGTGTTCCCAAACGCTTTCGCCAGCTACAGAGTAGTGACCGTAACGTTCAGTTTCAGAGCGGAAAGGACGAATCATTTGGCTGTGACATACGTTACAACCTTCGCGAATGTAGATATCACGACCTTCCATTTCCAGAGCAGAGTAAACACGTAGATTTTCTACAGGTTCAGTAGTCTGCTTTTGGAAAATAAGTGGGGTAATTTCTACTAAAGCACCAAAACTGATAGCAATAACGATAAGAATCGCTAGTAGGCCAACATTCTTCTCTACCAACTCATGGCGATTATTTGAATTTGAGCTCATTCTAAATCTCCTTAAGCCGGTTGAGGGATAGCTTTAAGGCTATCTTTAGGTGCAGAAACAGTTTTGTACGTGTTGTATGCCATTAAGAACATACCAGATAGGAAGATGAAACCACCTAAGAAACGTACAAAGTAGAACGGGTAAGACGCTTCTACAGATTCAACGAAGCTGTAAGTTAATGTACCGTCAGAGTTAACTGCACGCCACATCAGACCTTGCATCACGCCAGAGATCCACATTGCTACAATGTAGAAAACCGTACCAATCGTTGCTAACCAGAAGTGAACATTGATTAGAGATACAGAGTACATACGCTCTTGACCAAATAGTTTAGGAACTAAGTGGTAAACCGAACCGATAGAAACCATTGCAACCCAACCTAACGCACCAGAGTGAACGTGACCGATAGTCCAGTCCGTGTAGTGAGATAGTGCGTTAACCGTTTTGATTGCCATCATTGGGCCTTCGAAAGTCGACATGCCGTAGAATGATAGAGAAACGATTAGGAAACGTAGGATTGGGTCGTAGCGAAGCTTATGCCACGCACCAGATAGAGTCATAATACCGTTGATCATGCCACCCCAAGATGGAGCAAACAGAACCAAAGACATAACCATACCTAGAGATTGAGTCCAGTCAGGAAGTGCAGTGTAGTGTAGGTGGTGAGGACCAGCCCAGATATACAGAGACACGAGAGCCCAGAAGTGAACAATCGACAAACGGTAAGAGTAAACAGGGCGACCAGCTTGTTTAGGAACGAAGTAGTACATCATGCCTAGGAAACCAGCTGTCAATAGGAAGCCTACCGCATTGTGTCCGTACCACCATTGCACCATTGCATCGATCGCTCCGGAATAAATCGAGTACGATTTAAACGCAGAGACAGGAACAGCTAGGCTGTTAACGATGTGCAACACGGCAACCGTGATAATGAAGGCTCCGAAGAACCAGTTTGCTACGTAAATGTGCGATGTCTTACGTTTAATCATGGTTCCGAAGAACACGACCGCATAAGCTACCCACACAAGAGTAATAGCAATATCGATTGGCCATTCAAGTTCTGCGTATTCTTTACCAGAGGTTAAACCTAACGGTAAAGTAATTGCAGCGGACAGGATAATCGCTTGCCAACCCCAAAAGGTAAAGGCTACGAGAGGGCCACCAAAGAGACGCGTCTGACAGGTACGTTGTACAACATAATATGATGTTGCAAACAGCGCACTTGTACCGAACGCAAAAATAACCGCATTAGTATGCAGGGGACGTAAACGACTGTACGTCAACCACGGCGTATCAAAGTTTAGCTGTGGCCAAACTAATTGAGCGGCAATCAAAACACCAACGCCCATACCGACAATACCCCACAAAATTGTAACTAGGGTAAATTGACGGACGACCGTATAGTTGTAGTTTTGTTCAAGCTGCTTTTCTTGGCTCATTTGCATGCTTCCAATTTCTTATTTACTACACTTTACTTCCAACACGACTCACGTCGTAATGCCACCCAAATTAGAAAAGGAAATTCAGCCTATTCAGGGCTTTATTTCCACTTGCTGATTTTAAAAAAAAGTGGCATTTTCAACGCGACACTATACTTGAATTAACAAATCAATGACAGAGTAGTAACCTTACGCTTGGTCTGGAATTGGATTTTTATTTAAAAACTTTGAACTTTGTAACAAGGAGTAAAGATTATAATGGCGGCACAAAAGCTAACAAAAGGCAGGCTTGTTCAAATTATCGTCATGTTGGTTATTTTAATAGCTGCATTTACTTGGAGAACAGTAACATACGATAATAACGAAACAGTAAACTGTATAGTTTCAAAACCTTGTAAATTTGGTATTGATAATCATAATGTTTCAGTTTCAAGCAATAACCTAGGGTATTCGATCGAAACATCTAAAACTGGCAAATTTATCATTAGCTATAATGAAAGCGGAATTCTGGAAGAAAAAGGACCATCAAATTGGCTGTTACAAACTAGTGATAAGACCTCCTCAATAACGGTTACATTTCCACAACAGGTGAGCACGTTTTCTGTAAACCTTTCTAAGGAGTAACAGAGAGAAACTGGGGCACACCTCGGTTCTTTTGATAGAAACATGTACCAAATCAGTGAAACACAATGCATTAAAGTGTTATAAAGAGAGCATTAATAAAGTTACCCAGAATCTATGAAATTTCTATCAAAAGTCTCTTACTCCCTAGACGATAAAATCGCAGTAGATGAGTTGCTCAGCGGGGTGGAAAACCCTGACGATATTGCTTGTCTTATTTGCTACTGCACAGAAGAGTATTCGACACTCGCTGTGCAGAGATATTTCGTAGATGCTCTCCCGAACACTCCCATACATGGCTGTACTACTTGTCACGGCATTATGACCGAAACTGGTTTTCATTCTGGTCCAGTCATTGGCGTCCTCATTATTTATGACTCGGGGATCAACGCCTATGGTACGGGAATCGAACATTTCAGCGACTCCATAGACCGCAGTACCTTCAGCGCGATAGACAAAGCACTCAAGAACGCCAACCGAGAAGGTGAAATTCCTGATCTTATCTTGCTGCATTCCACACCGGGTAACGAAGAAAAGGTGATGGCGGCTATCGATAAGAAATTTGGTACTGAAGTGCCAATTATTGGTGGCAGTGCTGCAGACAACCAGGTTTCCGGAAATTGGAGTATCTTCACCGAAGAGTCGCTGTCTATAAATGGTGTGTCTTTAACGGTAGTGTTTGCGTCTCAGTCCATCTATTCCTCTTTCAGCGCGGGTCATACGCCTACGCGGTATTCAGGCACCGTGACCAAAGTAAGAAACCGAATTTTGTTGGAGATAGACCACAGGCCAGCCGTCACCGTTTACAACGAATGGACTAATTTCCACTTAGATGGCAGTGATGATGGCTACATATTCGAAAAGTCGTCAGTCTACCCATTAGGCAGGAAAGTCGGCTCTTCTTACGATTACCCATATTTCAAATTGTCTCATTCGATCAGAGAGACGGAGTGTAATGGGATTGAGCTGTTCACAGACATCAGTGAAGGCGACACCATCTACCTGATGCAAGGGTCTAAGCAGCAGTTGATTAGCCGCGCCGCGAATATCATTCACTCCTCATACTACAACGACATGGATCTTGAAGAGAAACTAGGGGCGATCAATATCTTTTGTGCAGGCTCAATGTTGAACCTTAAACAAGATATGGATGAGGTTTGTGACCAAATAAATCAAGCACTTAATGGGCTCCCATACATATGTCCATTTACGTTTGGTGAACAAGGCAGGCTCTCTGGTGGCGAGAATGCACACGGGAATTTAATGGTATCGTCTGCAACGTTTTATAGGTTGAAAAAGTAATGGGTTCTGAAGGTCAAGAAGCGCTGCAAGAAGCACGTATTGAACTGCAAAAACTAAAAGCCCGTGAGCGAAAGCTGGCTGAAGAGAACAGGGTGATCTTATCAACCATCTCTGCGATCAGTAAGGCAAGTAACATATCTGAGATATTCTCCAGTCTCGAGTTCGTGCTCAAAAAATACATTAAGTTTGATGACTTTATCGTGGTATCAAGGGTAGGGAACGAAGGCAGTTTCAAAACCCTGCTAAGCAATAACAAAGTCTTCGAACAGATGAATTGGAGTGATTGTGGCAAGTTATCTCGAGTGATCAATGGAGAATGCGCCATCCTTTTTGAACCCAAGTCTCTGGGTGAATTCAATTCCTTACATCCCATTATCCTCGATCAAATCAACTCTGTTCTAATTACTGGTATCGATAGCGGACTAACACAATCCGTCATCATCTTTATCCACTCGAATACCAAGCACTTTAGTATTGAAACTAAGGCCACACTAAACCGTTTTCGACCGTTGATAGAGCGTGCTGTTTTCGATATTGAGAACAAAGAAAAGCTTGAAGCAACCGTTCGAGAACGTACCGCAGAGCTTGTCACAGCAAGAAAAGACGCAGAAAGAGCCAACAAGGCCAAGTCTGAATTCCTCGCGATGATGAGTCATGAATTAAGAACACCGCTAAATGCCATAATTGGCCTAATAGACGCCCTAAAATCCACATCATTGAACGAAGAACAACAGTCTATACTGCTTAATATGAGCACATCATCTGAGCTATTGCTGGCAATTATCAGTGACGTATTGGATTTTTCTAAGATTGAATCTGGGTGTTTCTCGTTGGCTCCTCGATGGAGCAACGTAAGAGACACTGTAACTTTTGTATTATCTGAACAAAAGAAGACAGCAGACGATAAAGGTTTGCCGCTAACAGTAACTAGCGATATCCCTGAAGGTGAACTTCATTACATCGACCCAAGTCGCTTGGCACAGATCCTATTTAATTTGATCGGTAACGCGATTAAGTTCACTGAGCGTGGGCATGTCCATGTTTCTATAAAGTACCAGCAGAGCTCTTTCTATATAACGGTGGAAGACACAGGGATTGGCATTAGCTCGCAACAACTTTCGTCGCTGTTCAGTCCATTTGTGCAAGCTGATAGCACAATCACACGTAGATTTGGTGGCACAGGTTTAGGCTTGGCCATCACTAAAAGACTGGTTGAACTGATGCGCGGGCGCATATCGGTAAAGAGTGAGCCTGGAAAAGGCTCCAAATTCGAAGTACAGTTGCCAGTGCTTACTAGAGTTACGAATAATCTGGCTAACAAAGAAGACGAATCTTCACGAGAGTTAAGAAGCCGTTATTCAGTGTTAGTTGTCGAAGACAATCCAACGAATCAAATGGTGATAAAGTTAATCCTTACAAGACAAGGCCACGAGGTTTTCATCGCAAGTAATGGTGAAGAAGCGATTGGCTTTATTGAAAGAGGCAACGAATCAATAGACATTATCTTAATGGATGTGTCGATGCCGGTCATGGATGGATTAACCACAACCAAATACATGAGAGACGCAAACATCAAAACACCAATCGTTGCGCTAACAGCACACACATCAGTAGAAGACAAATGTTCGTGCTTAGATGTCGGCATGAATGATTTCGTGACCAAGCCAGTAAGAACTAAAGAGATCACAGAAGCAATTGATCGATTAATGCTTGAAGTCTAATAAACGTATTCTTAATCGAAGATTAGGAAATATGTTTATTAGGTATTTTATGGTAAATAGCTTTACTGTTAAATAGAACATCGATTTGGTAGATAAACAAGAGGCAGGGCATCGCACAAAGATACCTGCCTTATAAATACCAAACACCATTTAACATAATATACATAATACGCACCAAAGAGGAGATTGAAATCTGAGAGGTTTCAGGGCCTGTTACTCGCGTAATTTTACGTACAGCGCCGCATGAATCTATCTATTTAATTACTGGCTGGCTTTGACTCCGCGTTAATTGGATTAAATCGTGATGGCTTTATCACATGTCTGCTCAAACTTAATTAAGACTTCTAATTACGGATGCCTCTCCAAAGTTAGTCCAGAGTCTCTGCTGGTTGAGTGTTAAAAGCTATTACCCTGATTTTGCTTACCAAAAGAACCTAGATGATTAACGCTTCCACTAACTCTCGGTCTATTGTCCGTACTACCAATAAACTGAAAAGACTTGGTTACTCTTGTTCGCTAGATTTAAGGGTCCCAAAAGACCAAGCGAACTCCCGAATCATCTAGTCTTGTTTACCTATGTTGGCTTGTTCTTCACCAAATTGAATCAACTATCAACGTCATCAGTAACATCCGTACTCGTTTTTCAAACCACTAACTTTGAATTTTCTGATGCCCAACGGTCATTGTTACCAAACTGCGTTGCCATCCAAAACGAACTTCTATAAACGACTTGGCTAATCGTAAGTTACAGTGCAACATAAATTCTATTAACCTCTGTCTGGACTATATTAACTTGTCTCATAACTGCGATAATGACACTTCTATTACCAACAAGTCTTTAAAATCAGATCTTTAGGCTAGTTCTCAATTAGTTAGAGTATCTTTTGTTTGTTAACATATTCTGGAACAGAATAACTTATTATCTTAGAAGGCTTTACATGAAAATCAGTACAATCGCCCTATCGCTATTCACCGCTTTTTTTGGCATCAGCTCGCAGGCGCTTGCTAGTGAAAACGAAAACTCACCTAGAGAGCATGGTCATTTTTATGCTGGTGTTGATATCGGCTTTTATAATGAAACTGAATTAGAATATCGTGGCAGCGCCATTGAAGATTCATCTGATCTATCAGACTTTAGCTATAACTTGGTTGGAGGCTACGAATTCAATACACATGATGTCGTCAAACTGGGGCTAGAAGCCGAGTACCGAAAAATCGGAAAAGTTAGCTATAACGACTTAATGGATATTGAAGGCCATGCTTTCTTCGTAAACATTAAACCAAAGTTTATTGTTGAAGGTGACGTATTAGATCTGTATGTATCTTTATTAGCCGGTGTTGGCTCTATGGATATGGAAGCGAAAGCTTTTGGAGTATCAGACTCTAAGTCTGAAGCAGCCTACCAAGTTGGTGCTGAGCTTGGTGCGATGGTAACAGACAACATCGATATCCATATTGGTTACCGCTATGCAAACGTTGAAATTGAATCCATCGATGTGTCACCTCAAACCGCTTACCTAGGTGCAAGGTACCACTTCTAAACTTGATTCACTCGTAGGCTCAATACTACTAAAGCCGTCCTTTTAAAGCTCGGCTTTAATTTTGATCACCTATTTCCCTACTCGACCTCTACTTTGACAATTCAATTCAACCATAAATAAAGTTACGTTGTATCTTCTGTAAAAAGTTACAACTTGAAAGCTTTGTCCTAACGCAAAATAAACCACTTTAACAGGCTACTATTTCGTGTTTAAATTTTGATCTATCAAACAGTTATATGAATAAATTTGGTGATTAAGCAATCAAATGCTATGCATTCAATCCTTAAAAATAAATTAAAGTGTTAACATCAGGCAATTTTGTAAACTAGGTGTTTGATATGTTGCCTAAACTTTATAAGTTCAGATCGCTCCACGACAGAAACATACAATCTATTTCCGAGTGTTCGTTGTGGTTTGATTACGCTAAAACTTTTAATAACCCTTTTGAATCTAACCACGCATTCAACAAAGAGCGTCAACAAAACTTTAAGATCATGTGTTTCTCTCAGTCGAACGACCACCCAATACTATGGTCGCAGTATGGTGACAACTTTAAAGGCATGTGTATCGAGTATGATCTCAACTGCTATAACGGTGAGGCCAATCTCAACTGTTTTGAAGTCCAGTATGAAGACGAACCGAATATGTTCCGCCCGGCATCGCTAAGAGGTTTACAAACATCAAGACTGGGAGCTGAGATATTCAAAATTAAGCATTCTAATTGGCGTTATGAAAAGGAATACCGCTGGGTATTACCTGATGACGAGATGATCGGAAATAAACTCTACCTTAATAGAGAGTGCCTAAGCTCGGTGATTCTGTCAGAGCACGCTCCTGCCGACAGGAAATTGAAAGTTCTGATGACTTGCCAGCGCCTTGGTATCCCTGTTAAACACGCAATAGCAAAGCAAGAGTCGTTTACCTTCGAAGTGGTCAGTTAAGTAGAGTGTAATCCTACTGTTTAGCGCCAAAACAAGACATTCACATAAAGTTACAGCGCAACAAAAAAGAGAGCGACATTAATGAGACTCTCTCTTTTTATTACATGTTCACCGTAAGCTTTCCCAATCCTTTATCTTGCATCTGCTCAATCGTCGCGATAGACATTTGAACAGTTGAAAACCAATAAGGTCGGTGCTTAACGTTAAATAGTTCACTATTATCTAACGCCTCGAAAACAGAATATTTTCTACCTTGAGCCAAAGCTGCACCATAAACCGTTCGCTCAAGTACTGGAATGTCATTCACTTCCTCTAGAAGTGCCCTCTTGATGAACTGATTTCCAGGGCTCCAATCTATAAATTCAACGAGGTTTTTTAGTAGCTTAAGCTCTAGCTGCTCGACCATTGATTCAAGAAACTGTGTGTTTGGCATCACCTCAGTACAAGCATAATATTCGTCATGCTTGTCACTTGCTTCACGATAACCAAGCATCGTTTTTACCAATGCGTCTTCAAACGTTGAAGAAAAGTGGTTACAAATTAAAAACAAAGGCAGAACTCTCAACACACCAAGTAAAATGCCTACGTTAGGATCTTTAACCGACGTTTCTTGAAGTCGAATTCGAGTCGCATTTGACGTCACGACCAAGTGTTGCCAAACCTTAGGTGTGATGTGTTTAATGTTGCCATCATTCCACTTAATCAGCTGTTGACTCATTAACAATGGGAACAATAAACGACAATTTTCTATTCCTATTTGTCGTGCTGCAACTTTTGGATCGAGAATTACCTTAGATTTCTTTCCATATTTATCTGCAAACTCTTGATTGGAAACAAACTCGATTAAACTTGAGCTCAATGGCCTACTTTTCGCGGATATTTCATGGAGTTTGGAAAAGTTTAAAGATGGCGAATACGCAACACTAGCGAACTGATTGTAATCGGGTAAGTCTGAAAACAACGAACTTATTAAGGTACCTTGAAGCTTCTCAAGCATTAGCGCAGAAGCGGCATTGCTGACATCATCGATAACGTATCGTAAGGTTTGTTGCTTCGCGTCGACTTTTTCACGATGAGCATTGACTCTATCCTGCTCGCAGCGCAATAAAATACGTTGATTGTGAGATATGCGGTCAGATTCATCAAATATGACACTATCACAATACCTATTTTCCAAACTTAGTAACGTGTCTACTGTAGATTGTGCGAGCTTATATTCAGGTGAGATTAACCATCGATTAAAGCGAGCTTCAACATTGATTGAGACCTTCCTTGAGATCTCAACTACTTCAGGGGTATAACTTTTATTTGCTAACAACAACCGTGACTTTCCTTTGCCGTAAATGCTCTTGTATCGGCATATCCTGCCTTTATAACAAAACTAATATTAATAGAAATTAGAGATTGGTTCACGAAATTGTTTCAATAAAATTAAGGATATTTAGTTATAGTGCGTTGAGAGTGGCTAGTGTGTGATATGTAGCCGGATATACTTTTCTGGAAAGCTGTATTTGAACCTTTTCTTCGTCGGTAGGTGTTTTTTCGCCTGCTTGCAAACTTTACTATCTCCAGACGTTCTCACCTTTTTGATTCTTGCATAACCTTTAGAGTGCTTCATCTCAATCATCAGATCGCAATAACCCTCGAAATCAACATTACTCTTGTTGAGCCCTTTCATGACGGTGACTTTTATCTTTTTAGCTACAGGATTAACCAATGCATCGTCGGGAAAAGCGACTGGGGATAAAAAACATAATAGTAATACTAGATATCTCATACTGCTCTCTCTTTGTTGAGGGTGAGAACAGTATGCGGAGATTTAAGAGAAATGAAGGATTAACTTAGTATGAGGATTGACCAGCTAACGCGTAACTCTCAACGATTACGCTTTCTTTGAGCCTTTAGACTTAAAACCATTATGCGGGAACACGTTACGAATACGTTGCTGTACGTTTTTAGGAACATCTTTAGTGAACTTGAGATTGTAACCAGAACGTTTTGCATACACTTTTAGCTCGCCTTTAAAGATATTGTTATGACCAATCTCTTGAAGGTTGTGCTTAAAGCTCGGTGGAAGATGCCCTTTAACTTGTTCGATCGCCCCGTCGCTAAATTTAATTTTCAATACCGGTCGATCGACTGCTACTAACCAAAAAACTAATACCGCACCGATTAAGATTACGTACATCATAATGTCACCACTACTGTTGATGGTTATTTATCGTCAGAAAGGAGCTTGCTTAAGTCTTCTTTGAGGCTAGTCACCGTCTTGCTGGCCTGCTCACTACGAGACGCTTCGCTAACCAAATACTCGATGGCATCTGAGAGCGTACAACCTAGCTCGTTCGCACGTTGAGATAGCTTTTCCCATACACGGTAATCAAGGTCGATTGATTTCTTCTTTGTATGAACTTGTTCAGCATTGAAGTGGCGTTTTCGCTTAGCTCTGATCGCTTGTTTAAGCTTGTTATCGAGCTCAGGAGACATGTTGTTAGAGATCCACTCAAGAACACCCGTAGGCTGGTGTTCCAGCTTCAATAAGGCTTGAACAGCAACGTCAGCTTCACTTGAATCAATATGGCAAGTAATCGATTCACCTTCTTTCCACTTTTTGACCAGATAGTTCCATTTCCAACCACATTCCAAGTTTTCAAGTTGCTGATATTTCATGTCTAATCTCGAGAGTTAATCCTAGTGACAGCGTAACCCAGAATGGGTTATTTCACAATTATTGTCTTGAAAGAATAGACCAAGATCATACTTATATTAGCTTAGTGATTAGTAACTACCACATAGAGCTACAAGCGAGATCGGTTTTTCTATATACTCCCTACCTCATTATCATAATCAGAAACTTAAATGACTCAAGTAGATTGGCGACATGTTACGCCTCAGTACGACGAATATAGCGCTCAATTAGAGCAGTTCCCTGACATCTCGCCTTTCCCGTTTTCAGATATTCAACATAGATTCAAAGATGCGCTAACCCGCTTTGTTCGCTTGTCTAACCTTTCGCGCGTTTTACTGGTAAATGCTCCGGACAATTCAATCTATCGTCAAATGATTGTTGAATCTCTAGTCACTGCTTTAGATGATCACACTCTGCCGGTTATCAAAACTGAGTCTTTAAATGCTGCCTCTCTATTTGACCAAGTTCAATCGAAAGACGGTAAGGTTATTGCGACAAAACCTGGCCTACTGGCTAGAGCAAACAACGGTTATCTGATCGTTTCAGCAAACCTGATCTTGGCAAACCCAGGAAGCTGGTTACTGCTTAAATCTGCGCTGCTTGGTGAAGCTGTAGAGCCTATCAGCAGTAACCCTGAACACTTGAATCAGTCGCCAACCTTACCTCTTACTTACAATATTAAGTTAATTGTAGTTGGAGACAGAGCTCAACTAGGTGACCTTGATTACCTAGACAGCGATATTCAAACCGGTTTTTGCCTATTCAGCGAAATTGAACAGGACATTAAGCTCTCAGAAGACACTCTGACTCAATATCTTGGTTACCTTAAGTGGCTTCAACAACGCTATGAATTACCAAACATCACGCAACAAGCGTTGACTGGCATTCTTACTGCCGGAGCAAGAGAAACCGAAGATCAAAGCTATATCCCACTGTGCCCTATTTGGCACAACGCGTTATTGAACGAAGCTTTGATTGAAGCCGACAATGGTGAGATTGATATTCACCATATCCAGCAAGCTCAACAGCACAAATACAACCGTGAATCTTATCTACCAGAACGCGCCCTTGATGATATTCGTGATGGCCAAGTCATTATCGAAACTGAAGGTGAACAAGTTGGTCAAGTTAATGGATTGACGGTCATCGATGTACCGGGACACCCAATATCGTATGGTGAACCTGCACGAATTTCCTGTGTTATTCACTTTGGTGATGGTGATATTGCCGATGTTGAGCGCAAAGCCGAGCTGGGTGGTAATCTTCATGCTAAAGGCATGATGATCATGCAAGCATTTGTGAGCAGCGCACTAAACCTTGAAGATCCATTACCATACGCAGCTTCCGTAGTATTTGAGCAGTCTTACTGCGAAGTAGATGGCGATAGTGCTTCTCTTGCGGAGTTGTGTTCTCTGGTTAGTGCTTTGTCTGAATACCCTATCAATCAACAAATTGCGGTTACAGGTGCAGTTGACCAATTTGGACGTGTGCAAGCTGTTGGCGGGCTAAACGAGAAAATCGAAGGCTTCTACCATGTGTGTAAGCACAACGGCTTAACAGGCGAACAAGGTGTGATCCTTCCAAGATCGAACTTAAGGCATCTTGCACTAAAGCCTGACCTTATTGAAAGCATTAAGAATGAAGAATTCCATATTTGGTCTGTGTCTAATGTAGACGAAGCAATTCCTCTCATTATGAACAAACCATTTAGAGACGATGAACAAGAAAGCGTTCTGAGTAAAATCGCGGAACGTATTGAAAACTTTGAAAGACATGAGCACCCTATTGGAATCGTTGGACGCATTAAAAACTGGTTTGTCTAGTACTGATCGGACTTGTTTAGCGTACACCTGTTCACTAATATGCACCTATCAAAAATCGGAGTAATTGATAATGCAAAACAAACGTGATTCTTACACTCGCGAAGAGCTTCTAGCATCAAGCCAAGGCGAACTATGGCCACAAGGCCCTCAACTACCAGCACCGAACATGCTAATGATGGATCGCATCACTAAGATGTCTGAAACTGAAGGTGATTACGGTAAAGGTTTAGTTCTTGCTGAGCTGGATATTACTCCTGACCTATGGTTCTTCGATTGTCACTTCCCAGGTGACCCTGTAATGCCTGGTTGTCTAGGCCTTGACGCAATGTGGCAGCTGGTTGGTTTCTACCTTGGTTGGGTTGGCGGCGAAGGTAAAGGTCGTGCTCTAGGGGTTGGCGAAGTGAAATTCACTGGTCAAATTCTGCCTACAGCGAAAAAAGTAACTTACGAGATCCACATGAAGCGTGTTGTTAACCGTCGTCTAGTTATGGGCCTTGCGGATGGTCGCGTACTTGTTGATGGTAAAGAGATCTACGTTGCTAAAGATTTGAAAGTTGGCCTTTTCCAAGATACGTCAGCATTCTAATCTAATAGTTAGATTTTTAGTAAAGCAGCCCATGGCTGCTTTATTTACGTTCCAATAAATTTAGTTATAGTGCATTAAAGTATCCCGTATTAAGCTTGAAACAGGATAAATCCACCAGCGATACGCTTATGATAGCGAAACTAGAATGCTACATAGCTCTGGGAGTCTTTGTGTTGTTCTGAAACTAACAAGGCTCCAGCCGTTGTAATCAACAGACAATGGAGCCCTGACCTTGAATTCTTTACGCCCTATCTACTTATAGAGACCTGATTGCTTGTCATCTTTGGCGTCACGCCATCCACCTAACCAATAAGACCGAGAATCCATTTGGCTATATGGGCAAGCTTCTTGCGACCGTCCATTTAAACCAGCCTTGTAGCCTTGAGATTGTGCTCGTTCTAGTCGATCACGCTTTTGTCTCTTCATAGTGCAGTCCTCATACGGGTGTTACATTTACTAACATACAATGATTACAACTTTACGGAGTTTTTGTGACTCCAACTTTAAGAATCGGTCAAATTTTCACTTTTCTCAAGGCGAAAAAAAGCCCGAGTTCAGAATTGTGAACTCGGGCCCAAGAGATAAATTATTTAAATTTTCTGCGGAACCCTAACAGACCAAGCACAGTCAAAGTTAACCAACCTAGGCTACCACCTTGACGATCAACTTTCTCTGAGTCGGCACTACGAGTTTGGATATCAGCTTTAGTTGCACCGGCAATTGGTACAAGCTTAACTGCAACAACCTCTTCTACCGCGTTAGATGACGCGCCACCACAGTATGAGTTGTGAGACGTTGTGTCATACGGTTGAGTCGTTCCTCCAACTGTACATTTGATAGCAGTAGCAGAGATCACACCAGCATCGTTAATGTCAGTAGCATCAATAATTCGGAACTTGTTGTTCTCTCCGGAAACATTACCATCATTTGTTAGATCATCTAACCACCAAGCCTGACCGTTAAAGATGTCTACACGACGAGCTTCAGTTGATGAAGACACGTTATAAGGATATATAAAGCCTCTGTGTCTTCTTTCACTACCATCAACCTCACGAGTGGTTTCTGCATCTATTTGACCGACAAACTCATTGAAGTTGTTAACGGCTTTAGCTTCACCACTTGAGCCACCAAAGAAGATACCACCAGACAGGTATGTTGCCGTCGGAGTCACTGCAGATGCATCCGTAACAACGAAAATCTTGTTACCTGCACTACCGCTCTCTGGTACATAACCATTACGCTTAGAATAACCCACAGCAAACAAGTTATCGTTGATGTCAGTAGCAACGGAGTTACTGTATCTCGCATCATCGTTAGATGAACCAGACTTAACCTCTGCACCGCTAATAACTTTCGTTGACCAAGAGCCTGAAATGTCTAATGAATCACTAACAAAAACACTTGCGTTCATGTCTTGAAGGTCGCCATTCCCATCTACAGTGTTGTAACCGACACCATAAAAGATCGAACTCGACTCAACAATTGAACGCATACTGCCTTGAGCAAAATAATCGCCTTGTTGGGCATTACCACTTCTGACCCAATCAATTTCTTTTGTTGTTGTGCCACCCCAAATTGCCGCTTTAGAAGCAAACGCCTTATCTGGTTCAGAAGTGTCAGTCGGATCAAACTCTTCAGAGATACTACCTACATTGTAAACGGTACCGTTGCTTGCCGTTATCGCTTTCCAAGCACGAGTTTCTGAAGCTCCAGTTGGCGCCGCTGTCGTCGTAAACAATGCATTATTGCGAATATCATCTTTGGATTTTATCCCCACAGGTTGGGCATTCTCATCTAAAGAATTGATTACCGTATTGCGAGTTTCAAAAGTATCCCCACCTTCAACAAACGCTTTTGCATTTACGTGAGTAAGGTCATTTCTTTCCTTACTCCAAGTGTCATTCCAACGGTTTTCAGCCCAACTTTCACATGTAGAATATCTCAGCTCTCGATAACAATAGTTTTCGAAATCATCACGCTCTTGAATGTACTGAAATGGTGCATCCATTGCGAATGGTACTTCTTCGCGATAACTTACAGCCTCGACCGTATTGCGAGTTTCACCAGCTAATTTAAATGTCGTATCAGCACAGTTAGTTGCGGTAGCGTCAAAACATCCTAGTGCAAGGTCGTTCGTTCCGTCTGTAGCAGTACCAGGCTGAATAGCTACACCGAATATCTCTGATGTGCCAGTAATCGAAGGCGTCACTTCAACTACCTTGTAAAGCGCAGCGTTCGCGTTAGTTGCAGCAAAAACTAATGCTGCAACTGTTGTTAATTTAAATTTAGTACAAGTCATTATTACTTCTTAACTTTCCTGTTGTAGTGCCTCGAGCTCTTCCCAGCGCTCAAAAGCAACTTCAAGCTCCTGCTCTGCTGCAGATAGCTTATCTAATACTGGTTGTGTCTGCTCTACAGATTTTGAAAAGAAGCTTGGATCGTTGACTTCTTCCTGAAGAGTTTCAATTTGAGTTTCCAATTCTTCCAAACGCATTGGTAGCGCTTCTAGTTCTCGTTGTAGCTTATACGATAACTTCTTAGGTTTAGCCTTAACTGGCGCAGTTTTGGGAGTTTCCTCAACTACTTTCTCAGGCTTTGATGGCTTTTCAACCTGTCGGTACTCTAATGCTTGCTTTCTTTGCTGCTGAGCATCGTGGTAACCACCAACAAATTCTTCAATAACGCCATTACCCTCAAAGATCCAACTTGTCATCACTGTGTTATCAACAAACTGACGATCGTGACTCACTAAAAGCAGCGTACCCTGATAGTTGGCAAGCAAATCTTCTAAAAGTTCCAAAGTTTCGATATCTAGATCGTTGGTTGGCTCATCGAGAATCAACAAGTTGTTCGACTTAAGGAAAATACGCGCCAATAACAGACGGTTTTTCTCACCACCAGATAGTGCTTTAACAGGAGTGCGAGCACGTTTTGGAGAGAATAAGAAATCTTGTAAGTAGCTTAGAGCATGACGCTCACGGCCACCTACAGTGACTTCTTGCTTACCATCCGCGAGGTTATCAATTACAGACTTCTCAGGGTCTAGAATTTCGCGGTATTGGTCAAAGTAAGCGACTTCAAGCTTAGTACCACAATGCAAACGACCTGAATCAGGCTTAAGCTGGTCAAGAAGCAGCTTAAGTACCGTACTCTTACCACAACCGTTAGGACCAATCAGAGCGATACGATCGCCACGCATGATGTTGAAGCTGAAGTCCTTAACAATTTCTTTGCCTTCAAAGCCAAAGTTAAGATTCTCAGCTTCAAATACAATCTTGCCTGAACGCTGGCCATCGTCGATTTGGATAACGGCTTTGCCCTGCACTTCTCGACGGTTTAAACGCTCTTCACGTAGCTTCTTAAGCGCACGCACACGGCCTTCGTTACGAGTACGACGAGCTTTAATGCCTTGACGAATCCAAACTTCCTCTTGAGCAAGCTTCTTATCAAATTCAGCGTTTTGCATTTCTTCTACACGAAGCGCTTCTTCTTTCTCAACAAGATAGTTTTCGTAATCACCCGGGAAAGAGCTCAATTTACCGCGATCAAGATCGACAATACGTGTTGCCATCGATTTAATGAACGCACGGTCATGCGAGATAAAGATGATTGAACCGCGGAAGTCTTTCAGGAAACCCTCTAACCATTCAATGGTCGCAACATCTAAGTGGTTAGTCGGTTCGTCAAGTAGAAGCACGTCAGGGTCACATACAAGCGCACGAGCAAGTGCTGCTTTACGTTGCCAACCACCAGACAAATCCGTCAGTTTGGTTTCTGCAGTTAGCTTAAGCGCCGCCAATACGTTGCTTACGCGATCTTCAAAGCGCCATGCATTCGCATGATCCAATTGCTCTTGAACACGAGTAAGACGATTTAGGTTCTTTTCACTAGGGTCAGTACCGATGAGATCCAGAAGATCATGATAGATCTTCAGCTGTTCACCGATTTCAGCTAGGCCACCAGCAACGTAATCATAAACGGTACCTTGCTCATTGCGCGGTGGATCTTGCTCAAGGCGCGACACAACCACATCTTGTGTGATTTGCATCTTGCCGTCGTCCATGATGATGTTCCCAGACAGGATTTTCATCAACGTAGACTTACCAGCGCCATTGCGCCCTACTAAACACACACGTTCGTTTTCTTGCAGTGCGAAGTCCGCACGATCTAATAACGGGTGATCGCCAAACGCTAATTGCCCATTATGAATTGTAAGTAATGCCATTCTTCTTTAACCAATCATTAAGTTCTAACAAGCCAAATGGCCAGTTAAGCTCTGAGCTTTGAGAAAGGTCAGAGCTTTCAAATTTGAGCACCGGAATAGTGACCCCGTAACGGGAAAAGAGCTCATCATCAAATGCAATGTCAACAACGTTGACGTGATGGCTAATGTTTAACTGTTCCGTGAGTTGGAATGCCATCTCACATAGATGGCACCCTTCTGTACTGTAGAGAGTCAGCACTATATATCCTTATACGATCTCTTAACTACTTATGTGTAATCAACCAGCAGTTATGAATGTGCTTATTGCGAGAGAAGTCCAATGGAAGTGTCTTCGCTGAGATATTCTGAGCCTTAAGACCTAACTCATCTAGAGCTTCCAAGTCCATTTTGAAGTGACGCTTGTTGTTAGAGAACACAATCGTGCCTTCTTCACGAAGAAGACGTTTAAGGTTTTCCATCAGCTGAATGTGATCACGTTGAACATCGAAAGATTGATCCATACGCTTTGAGTTAGAGAACGTAGGTGGATCGATAAAGATCAGATCATAAGAACCCTGCTCTTTAGCTAGCCATTGTAGACAGTCAGCTTGAACAAACTGATGTTGACGACCAACACGACCGTTAAGCTCCATGTTCTCTTTCGCCCACTCTAGGTAGGTATTAGACATATCAACAGTAGTTGTAGAACGAGCACCACCCACAGCAGCATGAACAGATGCACTTCCTGTATAAGCAAACAAGTTTAGGAAATCCTTACCTGCGGCCATCTCACCGATACGACGACGAGTGATCTTATGATCTAGGAACAACCCGGTATCTAGGTAATCATGAAGATTAACAATCAGCTTAACGCCATACTCGTTCACTTCTAAGTTCGATGAGTCTTGAGCCAATTTCTGGTATTGAGAACGGCCTTTCTGTTTCTGACGAACTTTAAGCACAACGTTGTTTGCTTCTACGCCTGTTACTTGAATAGAAGCACGGATGATATCGGTTAAGCGACGTTTTGCCTTCTCTTCCGGTACATCTTTAGGCGCTGCGTATTCTTGAATCACAAGGTGACCTGGGTATACATCAATCGCTACATTGTATTCTGGTAAGTCCGCATCGTAGATACGGTAACAATCTAATTGCTCTTTCTTAGCCCACTTACCAATTTTACCGATGTTCTTTTTAAGACGGTTTGCGAAGTCAGGAGCAATTAACTGTTCTTGCTCGCCCGTTGGACGTTCTGACATCGGA
Organism: Vibrio sp. 10N.261.51.F11; assembly: GCF_041471665.1. Taxonomy (NCBI): domain Bacteria; kingdom Pseudomonadati; phylum Pseudomonadota; class Gammaproteobacteria; order Vibrionales; family Vibrionaceae; genus Vibrio; species Vibrio sp. 10N.261.51.F11. The sequence goes on from NZ_JBFROW010000037.1 coordinate 99,471, forward strand.
CGATCTGAAATTGAGTAGTTCTTTTGGTGACACGGTAACGCACCGTTATTCAATTTGAACTGTTTGTCTGCACGCATGCGTAAGCAGCTCAGTAGTTCGTCTGAACTAGAGAAGATAGACGCGTTACAACCGCCAAATTCAGCTTTAAGCTGCGCGCCAAATGCTGTGTAAAGAGCAATAAGACCCGGCTCTGTACCTAAACGCTCACCATAAGGTGGGTTAGAAACAATCACACCATCAGTAAACTCGGTAGGACGCTTAAGTTTTGCAGCATCACCTACTTCGAATTCAATCAACTCTTCAACACCAGCACGACGAGCATTGTCACGCGCTGTTTTGATCATGCGTTCGTCATTGTCATAGCCATAGAACTTACATTCTACTTTCTTAACGCCACGACGGCCTTGGACGTTCGCTTCTGCTTTCACTTCAGCCCATAGCTCTGGTTCGAAATCTTCTAGTGATTCAAAACACCACTTCTGACGTTTAACACCTGGAGCCATGTTTGCAGCCATCATCGCCGCTTCAATCACTAACGTACCTGAACCACACATTGGATCTAGGAAAGGCTTAGTTGCGTCCCAACCACTACGAAGAAGAATCGCGGCAGCAAGAGTTTCACGTAGTGGTGCTCGACCTGATTCAGGACGGTAACCACGTTGGTGAAGACCGCTACCTACCATATCAACACCAAGAATCGCTTTATCACGGTGTAAACGAACGTGGATACGAATGTCTGGGTTCTCTTTGCTAATAGAAGGACGAGGTAAAGACTTCTTCTCAAAGCAATCAACAACGGCATCTTTTACTTTCATCGCACCGTATTGGCTATTACGGATTTCGTTGTTCGTACCATTGAAGTCAACAACAAAACGCTTAGAGCTATGGAATTGATTTACCCAGTTAACCGCAGTGGTTGATAGGTACAAATCCATGTCGTCCATACAAGTGAATTCAGAAAGGACACGTACAAATCGAGAAGCCAAACGGCTCCACAAACAACAACGATAAATTTGCTCATTGGTCGCTTTGAATTTAACACCTGCTTGAACAGGTTTTGCGTTTGTAATCCCTAGTTGGGTTAGTTCTTCAACTAATAAATTCTCAAGGCCGTTTGAGGTAACCGCTAGATATTGATTCATAGTGTTCTTTTATTGATAAAAATGAGTTCGATTATACCTGAATTTGTAACTAGAGCATCACACTAAACACGTCTTTTCATTGAATCTTTCGACTAACTGGCTAGCAAATGCACAGTCTTGAAGCGATCGCTTACCCACATCCCCTTAGAACATAAGACCTATCAAACCAACTTCATTTCTGACCACTTATTAACCAAAGTAGCAATGTGAATTTATATTCACCCCAAGACTGGTATATACCAAGAGAGATTTATGGATGAAATTTAGCAACAAAAGACCAAAAACAGGGAATAAAGACGGTAGATTTACTCTTCTGGCGATGAAAACGGGCAGAAATTAAGGTGAAAAAATAGTCGTAAGTTCACTATTTAAATGGTTAAGCCGTGATGTATTTATCAGGATGAGGTTTTTTAGGCACAAAAAAATCGGCTAATGAGCCGATTCTGAGGAAGGTTTATACGTTTGTGTGCTGCGATGCGTGGTTGAAATGATGTGCTAGATTAGAGGTTAACCTACCATCGCTATGTGTGTCTGATGAAGGATAGCGTTCGCGTCTACCATTCTATCGTGCATCACCTTGATTGAGTCTCCAAATCGCAGTCCTTTTGAAGGCGTTAACAGGAACTCTTCTAGGTCAACAAATGCACATAGGCTCGCACACTCTCCCACTTCTAATACAATGAAATACCCTAAGCTATGCTCGTTATTCATTTGTACAATATCCCCTTCTTGAGGATATTCATGGCCAGTACCTTGTGAGTCGAAGAACCAACTCTTAGGCTGTACAGGCTTATGGAAACGCTTTGCTGCCACACAATAGAGTGCTAATTCAGCTTGACGAGGCTCAGACAGTTCTAAGCCAGAAATTTGTTCTTTGAAGGTTTGGTATGAAGATGCGTCATCAACGGTGAATTCATTATCTCGAAACGCGCAGTCCACCAGCTTATTGCGGACCAGATTCGTTTTGAAAATCATATCCTCTCCGAGGTTTAGCATTAATGAACATTGCTGCTCATCGTAATACCAACTCCATGTATCGCTAGGTTTAAGCATCATTTCGTCTCACACTGTTGAACCATTCCATTAGGTAAAACGCAAAATTACCTTCAATTACAGTAATTTTACTGAGCAATAGGCAAAAAAAAAGAGGAAATGAATTCCTCTTTCTTATCGCTTTTCTCTACAACTCAGTGAGTTACAGTGTCTCTTTTAGTAAGACGATGCCAGATTGTCGCTTTTCAAAAATAAAAGCAATTTTCAGCTTATAGATTTTTAACGATGTCGCCAACTAGGCCTGGGCCTTTGTAGATGAAACCAGAGTAAACCTGTACAAGCTTCGCGCCCGCCATCATTTTCTCTTTTGCAGCAACATACGAGTCAACACCACCTACTCCAATGATCGGCAGTTTGTCACCCAGCTCTTCGTGAAGTTTACGAACTACTTCAGTACTACGAGATTGAACAGGACGTCCACTTAGGCCACCCGCTTCATCACAATGTTTCATACCTTCAACGATTGAACGATCCAATGTTGTGTTTGTTGCGATCACACCATCGATCTTATTTTTGATCAATGATTCACAAATTTGGCGAATTTCGTCGTCGCTTAGATCCGGAGCAATCTTAAGAGCAAGAGGAACATATTTACCATGCTTCTCTTCCAGTTCAGATTGTTTCGTTTTAAGTTCAGACAATAGATCGTCTAGAGCTTCGCCGTATTGTAGAGAACGAAGTCCTGGAGTGTTTGGTGAAGAGATGTTCACAGCAATGTAACCAGCGTATTGATATACCTTCTCCATACAGATCAAGTAATCTTCAGCGCCCTTTTCAATTGGTGTGTCTTTATTCTTACCAATGTTAATGCCTAAGATGCCATCGTAGTTCGACTTCTTAACATTCTCAACAAGGTTGTCGACGCCTAGGTTGTTAAAACCCATGCGGTTGATGATACCTTCAGCTTCAACAAGACGGAATAAACGAGGTTTGTCGTTACCCGCTTGCGGACGTGGAGTCACTGTTCCTACTTCTACGAAACCAAAACCCATTGCGCCAAATGCATCAATACATTCGCCGTTTTTATCTAGGCCAGCAGCAAGGCCAACTGGGTTTTTAAAAGTAAGACCCATGCACTCTACAGGTCGGTGAGGTAATTGTTGGCGATACAAAAGATCAATAGGTGTGCCTGTGAAGCGCTTGAAATTTTGAATTGCAAGATCATGTGCCTTTTCGGCATCAAGTTGGAAAAAGCCAGTTCTGGCTAGACGGTAAAGCATTGTGCCTCCGATAGAAAAAAGCCCCGTGTAAACGGGGCGCTATTATTTACTTATTTACCCAACTATTCAATCTATTACTGTCTGTAAGGGTAAGATAATCAAGTTTGCTAACGAATGAGGTTCATTATTAAGCAAACGTTATCGTTTCTTCAAGTTATTAAGCCATTTCTAATCTCAACCTTAGTACAGCCATCAGGTCACTTAACAACAAACAACGTTTGCGTCGAAGTTTGTTCTTCAAAAGTCGTTAGGCCTATTGTTTCCACTTTACCGAAACGAAAAAGGCAGACCTTGTGGCCTGCCCTTATACTTTTTCGTCTTATCTAGTAACTAGTCTTTTGACATGCAGTTTAGATTCAACAGCATCAATTCACGCAATGCTACTGAGAACTTAGCAAACTCATGAACAGAACCTACTTTGAATTCGTTTAGGATGCTTTCCCAACGATGTAGAGAAACAGAGTTACTTTCCATCCAGTCATCAAGCGCTTTAATCACATCGATATCTGAAGCACAACCACAGTTAAGTACTTGACCAGTTAACTGGCGTTGCTGCCAATCCAGATCTTCTCTGAATGCTGCACGCGCCAGTGCTTGCCAGTTGTTGTCTATAGCTTGGCCATTGATTTGCTTCAAGAACCAGTGCAGTGACAAACGGTCGCCTAGGTTGAAGTAAAGCTTAGACGCTTGCTGTACTGTTTTACCTGTTTCACGAGCCACTGTAGATATATCCAGTGCTGAGTACAGGCTAGACAAACGAGCCACTGAATTAGCCAGCTCAGCGTTTACACCTTGGTCAATCCATACTTGAGCCATTGCTTGATGCTCTTCTACTTCTGAAGCCACTAGGTTTTCATCCAGCTTCTCAGTAATTGCGACGACATCACCTTGGTAAAGCTCAATCAATGCATTCACTGACTGTTTACCGGTACGGTTTCTTAGCAACCAGCGTGCTAGACGACGAAGCGTACGACGTACATGGTAAAGCAATTCGTATTGAGCTTCAGAACTTGAGATGTTGTCCAGTTCACGGATGCTCTTCAATACCTTACCTAGGCCGTAGATTTCACGTGATGCCGCGTAAGCATTCGCAATATCAACAATGTTCGCGCCCGTCTCTTCTTGCAAGCGAGTCACGAAGTTACAGCCCATCTCGTTAACCATTTGGTTAGCAAGCGCAGTCGCAATGATCTCTGCACGAAGTGGATGGTTATCCATGTGCTGAGAGTAGTTACGGCGTAACTCTGTTGGGAAGTATTGCATCAGTTGTTGAGCATGGAACTCATCATTCGCAATATCATCACTCACAAGATCTTCTTTAAGTACCATTTTACCGTAAGCAACAAGTACAGAAAGCTCTGGTCTTGTTAGGCCTTGACCCTGCTTTTCGCGCTCAAGCAATGTTTCGTCATCTGGGATATATTCCAAACCACGATCCAAGTACCCTGCTTTTTCCATTGTGTGAATAAAGCGGATTTGCTCTTTGACTAAGCCAACACCTTGGTGCTCAGTAACCGAAATAGATTCGGCTTGGCAGTATGCGTCGTCTAGTACGATTTCGCCTACTTCGTCTTCCATAGACTCAAGAACTTGGTTACGTTGTTTGACGGTTAGATCACCATTAGACACCAAACCATTCAAGAAGATCTTAATGTTAACTTCGTTATCCGAGCAGTCTACACCACCAACGTTATCAACGAAGTCAGTATTAACTCGACCGCCCGTTAGAGCGTATTCAATACGACCCAATTGAGTCATACCCAAGTTCCCACCTTCGCCAACAACCTTGGCCTTTAGGTCGCGACCATCGATACGTAGAACGTCATTTGCACGGTCACCTACATCAGTATGAGTCTCGCTTGAAGACTTAACATAAGTACCAATACCACCGTTCCAAAGTAGATCAACGTTCATAGACAGGATCGCTTTGATCAAGTCATTTGGTGCCATTGATGCTTTCTTCGTGCCCAGCATTTTCTGTATTTCAGGTGTCAGAGAGATAGACTTCGCTCGGCGAGAGAAGATGCCACCACCTTGAGAAATCAGGTCTTTATTATAATCTTCCCAGCTTGAGCGAGGCAGATTAAATAGACGATCACGCTCTACCCAGCTTGACGCTGATTCTGGGTTAGGATCAATGAAGATGTGCATGTGGTTAAACGCAGCTTGTAAACGGATGTGCTTAGATAACAGCATGCCGTTACCAAACACGTCACCAGCCATATCACCAACACCTATCGCAGTGAAGTCTGTGGTTTGACAGTTAATACCCATCTCACGGAAGTGACGCTTAACCGATTCCCAACCACCTTTTGCTGTAATCCCCATGGCTTTATGGTCATAACCATTAGAACCACCCGATGCAAACGCGTCTCCTAGCCAGAAGTTGTACTCTGCAGCAACTGAGTTAGCCAGATCTGAGAATGTCGCGGTACCTTTATCCGCAGCAACAACTAAATATGGGTCGTCTTCATCATGACGAACGACGCTCTTAGGTGGGATAACCTCACCCTCGATGATGTTGTCTGATACGTCGAGTAATGCACGGATGAAGCGCTTATAACAACGTTGACCTTCAGCGAAGATTTCATCACGGCCAGACATCATATGCTGACGCTTACAAACGAAACCACCTTTTGCACCAACGGGCACAATCACCGTATTCTTAACTTGCTGTGCTTTAACTAGGCCTAGGATCTCCGTACGGAAATCCTCTTGACGGTCTGACCAACGTAAACCACCACGCGCAACTTTGCCGCCACGTAGATGCACACCTTCAATGTCCGGTGCGTAAACGAAAATCTCAAATACAGGAACCGGTGCCGGGATATCTGGAATCTCACTTGGTCTCATTTTCAGAGCCAACCAAGGCTTAGATTGCTTATTTTCATCTACTTGGTAGTAGTTAGTACGCAGCGTGGCAGTGATCATTTCCATGTAGCGACGAATGATACGATCATCATCCAAGCTCTCTACATGATCCAACTGTTCAGTGATCTTCTTAATAAGATCTTGTTGGCCTTTCACGCTGCCCTTCAGTTTAGGATCGAAACGCTTGCCGAATAAGCTCACTAGCCCTTTTGCTAACTCTGGGTAATGAGACAATGTGTCTTCAATGTATTGTTGGCTGAATGGGAAACCCACTTGACGCATGTAACGAGCATAAGCACGTAAGATTGAGATTTCACGGCCAGAAAGACCAGCGCCAAGTACTAAGCGGTTGAAACCATCGCTGTCTAACTCACCCGCCCAGATTGCCGCAAAGGCTTGTTGGAAAAGATCGCGAGCTTCACGAAGATCAATGGTCTTATCGCTCTTGTGCAGCATAGAGAAATCAAGGATCCAATAGGTCACACCGTTGGTTTTACGCACTTCATATGGAGATTCACCGATAACGCGTAGGCCAAAGTTTTCAAGCATTGGCATAACATCAGAAAGGTGAATTGGCTCATCGCTGTGATAGAACAACTTCAAACGAACGGCTTTTGAATCTGCCGCTTCTTCTTGAGGACGGTAGAAAAGCATACCCAGTTTGTTGTCTTCACTTAGCGCTTCTAAACGTTCAATGTCGGCAACAGCAGAACCTGGCATCATGTCTTCTTTGTACGAACGTGGGAATGCACGCATGTACTCTTTCGACAATGGAAGACCTTTGCTTTCACCGAAGTTTGCAATGATAGATTCAGACAGACGGTCATCCCACGTAGACGATACTTCCATTAAATTTTGCTCAATTGTTTTCACGTCCACATCCATGTTGTTGTTATCAACACGAACAATATAGTGCGTTCTTGCTAGCGGGCTTTCAGAGAAGTACGTTGTAAATTCAACCTCTTCTTCACAACCAAAGTACTGTTTCAAGATGCGCTGTGTTTGGCGACGAAGCTCAGTGTTGTAACGATCTTTTGTTACGTAAACCATGCAGCTAAAGAAACGACCAAACGGGTCTTTGCGAACAAACAAACGCAGGAGATCGCGATCTTGCATTTGTACTACGCCCGTACCGACTTCTAGTAGCTCTTCTTCTCGAGCTTGCAGCAGTTCATCACGTGGGTAGTTTTCAAGAATGTTGTGCAGCGCTTTGTAAGAGTATGAACCTTCACGGTAACCACTCGCATCCAAAATACGTTCTACTTTCTCGCGAACAAGAGGAATCGTTTCAACGGTTTGGTTATAAACGGCAGATGTGTAAAGACCAGTAAAGCGGTGCTCACCAATGACCTTACCGTTCTTATCGAACTTCTTAATACCAATGTAATCGTTGTAAGCTGGGCGGTGAATGCGTGAAGCCGTGTTGCCCTTGGTTACGATAAGCACATAAGGCTTTTTCGCTTCAAGACGTGCCGAATCAGAAAACTCAGATAGCTTAACGTTACGTACACGATCTGAGTTCGCAAACAAACCAAGACCTTGCTCCTTGGTCGGTTGCAGTTCAGTGTCGCCGTTAACTGAAACTAGGTCATATTCCTTATAACCCATGAATGTAAAGTTGTGTTGGCCTAACCAACGAAGAAACGCCAACGTTTCATCAAAGCGCTGGCCGTCTACTGGAATGCTCTCTTTTTGCTGTTCAACTTGATTGGTCACTTCTTCAAGTCTTTCAACCATCTTCAACCAATCGTTCACGACTAAGCTAGTGTCGGTAAAGATATCCAGCAACTCCGTTTTAAGTGCTGTCATTTCAGCTTTACTACTCAGACGGTCAACTTCGATATGGAAAAGCGATTGGAATGCACCTTCGTTATTGCTTACACCGACAACACTGCCCTTATCTGAGCGAGAGATTTGTGTTGGGTTATGAAGCATAAGGTGAGAAGAAAGGTCTAGGCGAGTCAATGCCATTTTTACGGAATCAACAAGGAATGGACTGTCTGGAACGACTATCTCAACGATAGTATGAGTAGACTGCCAACCTTGACGACTTACCGTCGGGTTGAATACGCGTACAGAGATTTCGTCGGCTTTCTTTTCATTGATGTGATGCCATAAGCTAACTACAGCACCATATAAATCGGATTCGTTTCTCTGAGTTAGATCGTCGTGAGAAACGTTACTAAACAAGTGTTGAGCAAGTTGAGTTACGAGAGGTCGATGAGCAAGGTCAAGTTTGTCTTGAATCAGCTTGTAAACTTTTTCAAGTAAAACTGGAACCACAGTTTCACGTGCGGTCATAGTCACACTCCACAATTAGAATTATATTTTATTATTAGGGGGATCACTTAATCTGGTGTTTGAAACGTGCCGTTGAGCGCTTTTCTACTAACGAGTTAAGCAAAGGTAATGCATTCATTTATTGTAAAAGCATTATTGAAAAATAGTTAATTGTTTTGGAGGTGGTAAGAGCTGAAATGTTTGATTATGTGATTAAGATTCCTTTTAACTCACTAGGCACGCCAAGGTTTACAGAGCTTCTAACTTAATAAACTTATTTTTTTGGTCAGTTGTCAGCCTAAACTGCCCTCTAACCCCTATTTGTGTAAGAAATGGTCTGAACCGAGTTGCAGGTAACTGTAAGCGTAAACCTGTTGTTGTTATCACTTGAACTTTACTTGCGGCGCCAGAATAGCTGGCCAAAAACTGCTGATATGAGATGTTAAGTTGGAAAATATAGCGATTCATACGATACCTGTATAAATATACAGTGCCAGTGTTTTTTGGCACTTTTAGATGTCTGACGGTGAAACTGAACTTGAAGCTGCTCTAGCTTATCGAAAATTCGATGAACCAGAAACAAAAAATCAGTGGCAGATATTCTCTACCACTGATGACCTTTCATTATAGCAAACAGTTTATTAGTAAACCGCTTATTAGCAAACAGTTACCTGAATGCGCGCTGACTTAAGCCTCTAGTGCTTTCGTCACTTTCTCAAACAAGTCTTTTGCTAGGTTGTCCATGTTCTTTAACGTCTCTAGTTCTTTTTTGATCAGAGCTTGGCGTTCATCATCGTACTTACGGAACTTAAGTAGCGGGTCAATCAGACGTGAAGCCACTTGCGGGTTGCTGCTGTTCAGTTCACGTAAGATCTCGCCTGCAAATGCATAGCCTTGACCAGACTTGTCGTGGAATTGAACCGGGTTCATGTTTAAGAATGAACCGACCAAGTTACGGGTACGGTTCGGGTTCTTCAAACTGAACGCCTGGTGCGACATCGACGCTTTGATCACTTCAAGTGCGTTTGAACTTGGGTTTGTACCTTGCAATGCAAACCACTTATCCATAACAAGACCATCGTGTTTCCACTTGTCACTGTAATCCACCATCAAGGTTTCACGACATGGTAGTTGTGCACTGTTTGCCGCGCCCATTGCTGCCATCGTATCTGTCATGTTATTCGCTTGTTGATACATCGCAACAACCAAGTCATTACCCTGCCCAGTATGAGCTAAGTAACTTAAGCAAACTTTACGTAGAGTACGCTTACCAATCGAATCGTGATCGATCGTGTATTCTGTTAGTGCGTGGCTGTGATAAACCGCCGCTAACTCGTCTTCAAGTTCTGCAGCTAATGTAACTTTCATCGAGTTAAGAACCGATGCGACCGCATCAATATCAACGCGCTCGTACCAACCCGATACTTCATTGTGGCTTGGTAGAGAAAGCATTTCTGCAATAAACGCAGGCTCTAGTGAATCACTCAGCAGTACGCCACGGAATGCATCAACAACAGAATCAGAAAGCTCAAACGCTTGACCCTGCTGAACTTTCTCCACGTTACTGCGGATGTACTTCGCTAATAGCATTTGACCCGCATCCCAACGAGAGAATTCATTGCGAGCATTCTCCATCAAGAAGATCAGTTCTTCATCTGAGTAGTCATATTCCAATTTCACTGGCGCAGAAAATTCACGAAGTAATGATGGGATCGGTTGCTCAGAAACGTTTTCAAACACGAACGTTTGCTCTGCTTCTTTCACATCTAATACATTATGAACTGGTTTACCGTTACATTGTAACTCAACAACTTCACCCGCAGCTGTGTACAGCTCGATATCAAGAGGAATATGCAGAGCCTGCTTTTCCGTTTGCTCATGAGTTGGCGCTGTTACTTGGCGAGTTGTTAACGTGTACTGTTTCTTCTCTGCGTCGTACTTACTTTCAACAGACAGCGTCGGCGTACCAGACTGGCTGTACCATAAGCGGAACTGAGATAAGTCAACGCCCGACGCATCTTCCATTGCCGCGACGAAGTCTTCACATGTTGCAGCCGTACCATCGTGACGTTCGAAGTACAGCTTCATGCCTTTTTGGAAACCATCTTCGCCCAACAATGTGTGGATCATACGGATCACTTCACTGCCCTTTTCGTACACTGTCAAAGTATAGAAGTTATTCATTTCTATCACTTTTTCTGGACGAATTGGATGAGACATTGGGCTAGCATCTTCTGCAAATTGTGGACCGCGAATGATACGTACATTGTTAATACGGTTTACTGCGCGAGAACCAAGATCAGATGAGAATTCTTGGTCACGGAATACCGTTAAGCCTTCTTTCAGACTTAACTGGAACCAATCGCGACACGTCACTCGGTTACCTGTCCAGTTGTGGAAATATTCATGGCCGATTACTGCTTCAATACCTAGGTAATCTGTATCCGTTGCAGTTTGGTCGTTTGCTAGAACGAACTTCGAATTGAATACGTTCAAGCCTTTGTTTTCCATCGCACCCATGTTGAAGAAATCAACGGCTACGATCATGTAGATGTCTAAGTCGTATTCAAGATTGAAACGTTCTTCGTCCCACTTCATTGAGTTAATCAAAGAAACCATCGCGTGGCTCGCACGGTCTAGATTGCCTTTATCAACAAAGATTTCTAGGTCAACTTTACGACCCGATTGTGTAGTGTATGCGTCACGAAGTACATCAAAGTCACCCGCAACTAAAGCAAACAAGTACGCTGGTTTTGGATGTGGGTCTTGCCACTTCACCCAATGACGACCGTTTTCAGCTTCACCTTCATCTACACGGTTACCATTACTTAATAAGAATGGGTTCTCTGCTTTGTCTGCAATTACCGTTGTAGTGAATTTCGCCAACACATCTGGGCGATCCATGTAGTAAGTGATACGGCGGAAACCTTCAGCTTCACATTGAGTACAGAACGCGCCACCCGACTTGTACAAGCCTTCAAGTGCACTGTTCCCTTCAGGGTTAACTTCGGTAACGATGGTTAGAGTAAATTCTTTTGGAAGGTCATTCAGCGTAAGTTGAGTTTCAGACTGCTCGTACTGAGTCCATTCGTTGCCTTCAACCAAAACAGAAACCAACTTCAAGCCTTCACCATCAAGTACTAATGTCGTGCTGTCTTTCTCCTGCTTAACACTAGAAACAGCCGTAACAATGGATGCTGAATCGTACAAATCGAAAGTAAGATCGATTTCAGAAATCGTGTGAGATGGTGATTGATAATCTTTACGATACTTGGCTTGAGGTGTATGTGCCATGACGGGTTCCTTTTGATCGTTATACGTAATTATTTTTTAACTGTATATATCTAAAGGTTGAGCGCCAATAAAACAAGGGGAATATTAAAAAAAGGAGGCATTGTAAGAAAATGCCTCCATGTTTTGCTATTTTATCAATCAAATCAGACAGGAACGCCTAAGAAATGAACTGTGCACAATATTATCAACGAGTACGCCGTTACTGCTAAAACTCACGATTATCGAATGCGATTGAGTACCGCAAACATATCTCCCTCTTCACCTTGCAGCGTTAACACATCGCTGTTCAGTGTATATCGAGTGCCGTGTTCACCGTTCTCATAAAGTAACACTAGTTGATCGCCTTCTGTGTAATACACCCCGCGACGAATGACTTCACCACCTTCTTCATCTGATACTCGGAACATGAATATAAAGTCCGGCTGAAGGACTAAATCCATTTTTTGAATGTTACTCGCACGTAGATCGCTTCCAGACAGTTGGGCACTTGACCAGATTCCCGCCAATGCATTTGGCAAGGCCTTAGTGAACATAACACCGTTAAGATTCAGCATGTTGTGATTACTGCTGTACGCGTAAACCTGAGGTTCTGAGGTATTCAAACCCAAAATAATCGTGTCTTCATTGGCGTTATACAAACCTTCCCAATGATCGACACTGTAGTCTTTCTTTTGGATATCGATAGTGAATGAGTAGTTTGAATCAAGAGTGAGCTTGATCGCTCTAAAGTTTTCAGTGCCTTGCTCAGGATCAGGATTCATCAAATACCAATCACCAAGCAGCAAAGGAAGGTCAAAATGAGATAGATTACTATCACTTTTTGATTGTTGGCTACTCGAAGCGACCTCGCTCCCAAAAGCCACAAAACTTAAACAAGATAAAAATAGTAGAATCCATTTCATAAGCGTCCCCTCGTTTTCTTTAAGCTTAGGCACGTAATGAATAGAAAGCGAAAAAATATGATCTAAGTCACTAAATTTTAAGTGCGAAGTAACTTAAATGTCATTATCACTCGAAAAATAATACTTAAGTTTAGTTATTTTTACAGTGTACTTCACAGCCGAAAATCAAATAACAGTGGTTCTGCAGCAAGTTAAAAAGCGAGGAAGCATGCCGTTAACATGACATTATTCGAGGCAAGAACACAGGTACAAAAAAAGCGAGCCTAAGCTCGCTTTTCAAATAGTACGTCTTTAAACAATCACCTTATAACAGGTATTTTGTTTATTTCTTGATCATATCCAGCATGATAGCAACTGATTCATCAAGATAAGCATCCGGGGCTTCGTAGTCTTTTGGAATATCATCCAACGTTTTAAATGCCTCTAACTTAGCGGCTTTTTGACGTTGGTTAATACGCTCTAGACGAAGCGCATCCGCATCATCACTCTCTTGTTGACGAACCTTTTCATTCAGAGAAAGGTCATTGTCGTCTTTATCTGCCTTATATTTTTCAATATCTTGCGCGATAAAGCCAAATTCCATGTCTGTTGCGATACGAGCTTCGTGTTTAGCCGTCAACGCTGCGATCTGCTCATCGTTACGCTGTAACACTGAGTACTTCGCTTTGTCGATGCTGTCCCAAGGAAGAGCGTTGTCTTCAACACTTTCACCAGTATCTGCAGGATCAATTGGCGTTGGGTAAGCAATATCAGGTACTACACCCTTGTTTTGCGTACTACCACCATTGATTCGGTAGAATTTTTGGATTGTGTATTGAACGTAGCCTAACTCTTTATCGAACAAATCATAAATATGATTCAAAGAGCGATGCTGTTGCACCGTACCTTTACCGAAAGAGTTTTCACCTAGGATGATTGCACGGCCATAATCTTGCATCGCTGCTGCAAAGATTTCAGACGCTGAAGCACTGTAGCGATTCACCAATACCGTTAACGGGCCTTGGTAACTGATTTGACCATCAGTATCGCTGTTCACTTTGACACGACCGTAGCTATCACGAACCTGAACAACAGGTCCTTCTTTGATAAACAAACCAGAGAGTTCAGTTGCTTCAGTCAGTGCACCACCACCGTTGTTTCGGAGGTCAACAATAATACCTTCAACACCTTGCTCTTTAAGCTCGGTGATCAGTTTATCGGTATCTTTAGAAAGGCCAACGTAGAAACTTGGTACTTCTAATACACCAATTTTCTTGCCGTCTTTCTCGATCACTTCTGATTTAACAGCGCGGTCTTCTAAACGAATCTTATCGCGAACAATTGTGACAACGTGACTTTTTGCATCTTTACCATCTGGCAAGATCTGTAGCTTAACTTTGGTCCCTTTAGGGCCTTTAATAAGTTGTACTACATCGTCTAAACGCCACCCGATAACATCAACAATTTCTTCGCCATCTTGACCAACACCAACAATGCGGTCTCCATCACTCAATTGTTTGCTGTTTGACGCAGGGCCACCAGCAACTAAAGAGCGAATAACGGTGTAGTCGTCTGTCATCTGAAGCACAGCACCAATACCTTCTAGAGATAGGTTCATCTCAGATTGGAATTGTTCTGCATTTCTTGGAGAAAGGTAACTTGTGTGAGGATCAACTTCACGCGCAAATGCGTTCATGTAGATCTGGAAAGCATCTTCATTATGCGATTGCGTAATACGCTTCATCGCATTGTTGTAACGCTTTTCCAAAACTTCTTGAATCTCTGGCCACTCTTTACCAGTAAGTTTTAGATTCAACGCATCATATTTAACGCGTTTTCTCCAAAGCTCATTCACTTCAGCGATATCTTTTGGCCATTCCGCTTCACTACGATTGAGCTCAATACTTTCATCGGTATCAAACTTAATCTCTGTATCTAGCAAAGACAATGCATATTGAAAACGTTCAAAACGCTTCTGCATAGACAAATTATAAACATCGAATGCAATCTGGTTATTGCCTGCTTTCAGTTGATCATCAATTTGTGTAGATGACGCAGCGAAAGAGTCAATATCAGCTTGAGTGAAGATATTACGATTATAATCCAGCATCTCTAAGTAACGATTAAAGATAGCTTGAGAGAAATCATCGTTGAGATTGAAGTGTTTATAGTGAGAACGAGTAAATCGAGAAGTAACACGTTTACTAGCAGTTTCGTGTTGGACCTCAGGAGCGAGTAGAGGTAAATCGTCCTGATCTAATTTGGCTTCAAGAGCCTGAGCTGAAGCTGCTAGCCAAAAGCTAGCAGCAATCAGTGTCAATTTTGAACGGCATTTCATGCGTAGGAGTATCTCCTTTAAGCGCGCAAGTGCTCCGCTTTAACAACCATTTGTAGGCCGTTTGCTAACTGAACACGCACATCTTCCTTATTGATTTCAACAATGGTCGCAGCCATGTTTCCTTTACCCATGTTCACATTTACTTCTTTGCCAGCGATGAATTCGTCAGCGTTCAAAGCGCGTGTTTCTACAGGCTTTTCTACTTTTGGTGCTTTAGGCGCTTGACGACGAGGCTGTTGAGCTTTCTTCGCCTTAGGTTTCGCTTTGCCTTCTTCACGAGCTTTTTGTGCTTGTTCTTTACGACGAGCCTGAACTTTCGCTTTGCTTTCTGCAAGTGTAGCTTTAGCGTGTTCAACGTGCTCTTCTTCTAGTGTGCCACACGCGTTGCCGTCTAGGTCAACACGTTCTGCGCCAGCTTTTACGCCGTGCAGGTAACGCCATGATGATGTGTACTGTCTTAACGCTGCACGAAGCTGAGTCTTACTTACTTTTTCGTCTTCATTTAGACGTTCAGCAAGATCTTGAAAAATACCAATTTTAAGTGGCTTCGCTTCACCTTCTAGAGTAAAGCATTTAGGGAAACATTCAGCAATATATGCGATAACTTCTTTGCTGTTTTTTAACTTTTCAGTGTTTTCCATGTGGGTTCCTGGTTTTTGCGGTTTTCCGCGAGCATTAAGAAAATATTTTTACGTATTATAGAGAGATGCTTGGGAAAAACCACAGTAAGAGAATAATTTATGCCTTGTTCGCGTGCGAATTAAGCAGCTTTTCCACTTCTGCCATGAAAAATGTCAATCCGTCCTCGTCAATTTGAGAAAAACGACCAACATTTGGGCTATCAATATCAAGAACGCCCGCGATTTTTCCGCCAATCGAGAACGGAATAACGATTTCTGAGTTACTTGCAGCGTCACAAGCGATGTGACCTTCGAACTCATGAACATCATGAATGCGCTGAACTGTATTCGTCGCAACCGCAGTTCCACACACACCACGCCCGACCGGAATTCGCACACAAGCAGGTTGACCTTGGAAAGGGCCCAGTACAAGTTCGTCTTTTTCCTTAGCTTGGTCCTGCTTCATTAAATAGAAACCCGCCCAATTCAAGTCATCCAATTCCATGAATAATAATGAACTGATATTAGCAAGATTAGCAGTTAGATCGGTTTCTGATTCAATTAATGCAACGGCTTGTTTGGTTAAGCGTTGGTAATGTTCTATTTTCATATTAACTTCCAATTAAATTGAGACTTCCATTATCAAGAGAACGCAGTAGAATGCGGCCATCAAACTAAATAGGACTTATTCTCATTACAATGAACAGTTCAGAAGACACTATTAGCCGTTCTTGGTTAATAACTCAAGTAAAAAAACACAAGTCCAAATTACTGTTTGCTAACATTATTGCCATATTTGCAACTCTCATTAGTGTCCCTATCCCGTTGCTCATGCCATTAATGGTTGATGAAGTATTACTCGATAAGCCCGCTTCAGGCTTAGAGATGATGAACCACCTACTTCCATCTTCATTACAAACACCGACTGGCTATATAGCACTAACTTTGTTGTTAGTGATTATCATGCGCTCCGTTAGCCAAGCGTTGAACATTCTGCAAGGGCGTCAGTTTACGCTTGTGTCCAAAACAATTACCTATCAAATGCGCAGCAAGATGATAGATAAGCTTGGCCGCATCAGTATTCGACAATACGAAACCAAAGGCAGTGGCGGTATTAACGCCCACCTAATAACAGACATAGAGACAATAGATAAGTTCATTGGCTCGACTCTTTCTAAATTTATCATCAGCTTCCTGACCGTGTTCGGGACAGCGATCGTGCTGTTGTGGTTAGAGTGGCGTTTAGGATTGTTCATTTTATTGGTCAATCCTGTTGTAATTTATTTCTCCCGTAAACTAGGCAGCAGGGTCAAACACCTTAAGAAATACGAAAACCAATCTTTCGAGCGCTTTCAAAACCGTTTGGTGGAAACCTTAGACGGCATTTACCAACTGCGTGCGGCGAATAAAGAACGTATCTTTCTCGATGAACTTAAGGTTCAAGCAAACCAAGTAAGAATCGATGCAGACAAATACGCTTGGCAATCTGAAGCTGCTGGCCGTGTTTCGTTTCTGCTGTTCTTACTAGGTTTCGAGCTTTTCCGTGCCGTCGCTATGCTAATGGTGTTATTCAGTGACTTAACCATTGGTCAGATTTTCGCGGTATTTGGCTACTTGTGGTTCATGTTAGGCCCGGTCCAAGAGCTACTAGGGATTCAATTCTCTTGGTATAGCGCGAAAGCGGCACTACAACGCATCAACGATCTTCTTCAGTTAGAAGAAGAGAAGCGCCCTATCAGTAAAGTGAACCCATTTACTGAAGATCAAGAAGTGACAGTTGACATCGAAGACGTTACATTCTCTTACACATTAGAAAACACTGTTTTAAATAGGCTATCGCTGCACATCCCTGCAGGTAAAAAAGTCGCTTTGGTCGGTGCGAGTGGAGGGGGTAAATCTACGTTAATCCAGTTGCTGATTGGGGTTTACCAAGCAGACTCAGGTTGCATTCGCTATAACGGTGAAACAACCGACGACATCAGTTTTGATGTAATACGCAATCAAATTGCCGTTGTTTTACAACAACCTATACTCTTTAACGATACATTAAGGCATAATCTGACCCTTGGTGCTGAATACGACGAAATGTCGTTGTGGCGTGCGCTTGAAGTCGCTCAAATGCAAGATGTCATCAAGCAACTGAGCAATGGCTTAGATACACAAATTGGTAGGAATGGCGTTCGACTGTCTGGTGGTCAACGACAACGCTTAGCAATAGCTCGTATGGTGCTGAGCAATCCTAAGTTTGTTATTCTTGATGAAGCGACATCTGCACTCGATACAGCAACAGAGTCAGCACTGCATAAAGCGTTGAGCGAGTTTTTGAAAGATCGCACAACTTTGATAGTGGCTCATCGATTATCAGCGGTGAAACAAGCCGATCTAATCTATGTTTTAGAAGATGGACAAGTCACACAGACGGGAACACATGGTGAATTGGTTGAACAACAAGGACTCTATCAAACACTCTACGGCAGTGTGCAATCGCACGCCTGATGTTTGTGGCTCTGAGTCTTTAAGTCGGGTTGCTAACCTAACTTACGTTTCAACTTGGGAGGTCGCGTGACCTCCCCATCCGTAACCAACCCTTTATCAACAAAACACCAATGCGACAGCAGCTCAGTGCGTCTTTGCCAGGGCTGCGAACTTCCCGTAGATAAAATGGACATCCCTTTAGGGAAATCAGCTTACTGCCCAAGATGCGGAACTCAGCTTTATAGAGGCGGTACCCCTAGCCTCTCTGGAAACCTAGCAATCGCAATTACCTGCTTATTGCTGTTTATCCCATCGCACTTTTTTGAATTCATCAGTATTCGCCTGATTGGCGTCATGATACCCGCGACGTTACCATCGGGTGTTTTTACCTTAATGGGCGAAGGCTTTCCTCTACTTGGTTTGCTGATCCTGTTCTGCAGTTCGATCGCTCCGTTGCTCGTGTGCACCTCGGTACTCATCACTCATGCATCACTGCGTCTTAAGATCTTCACACCCTTTCGTTATGCATTAGCCATTATTCAGACTCTCAAACATTGGATGATGTTGGATGTGTTTCTGGTAAGTTTGGCGGTCTCATGTTTCAAACTGCAAGATTACTCTGACATTTTCGTCGGCCCTGGTTTGATTGGCCTGATTCTTCTGCAGCTTTTCAGCGTATTACTAGTAAGCCGTATCAGTGTACGTCGCTACTGGGAAGCTTGGGCAAAAGAATCCGAATACTCTTTTGCTGAGAGTAAGAACGTACACTGTCACAACTGTCACCTATCTCAGCCTGACGGTCATACTTGTGTGCGTTGTCACCATGACTTATACCACCGCAAGCCCTACTCTATACAGAAAACTTGGGCTCTGCTATTTGCCGCATCCGTGGCTATCGTGCCAGCCAATGTCATTCCTATTTCTATTCTTATTACCAACGGTCAAAGGCTAGAAGACACCATCATTTCCGGTGTGGCTTCGCTGATTAATAGCGATATGTATGGCATCGCTGCGATCATTTTCATTGCCAGTATCGTCGTGCCAGTCGCGAAAATACTGGGCCTCGCGTACATCTTAATCTGTATCAAGATGAAGCGCGCCGTTTACCACAGGCAACGTATGACCATCTATTTCATCGTGAAATGGGTGGGGAAATGGTCGGTAATGGATCTGTTCGTTATTTCGATCATGATGACCTTGGTCGACCGCGGACAAATTTTAAACTTTACACCAGGTTATGGTGCAGTCGCTTTTGGCGTCGTAGTTGTTCTCACGATGCTAGCAGCGGAAAGCTTAGATCCTAGGCTAATTTGGGATAACTACACCTCTAAAGATGAGTCAGTGAATGAACAACGATAACCAATCACAAACGTCATATTCACCAGAAGTAAGGAAAAACAAAGGCATCTCACCTTTGTGGATTCTGCCGATATTAACCGTCGCCTTAGCCGGTTGGTTGGTCATGAAATCGATACACGATGCTGGACAACGTGTGCAGATATACTTCTCAGATGCCGCAGGTTTAGTCGCAGGTCGAACAACGATTCGTTACCAAGGCTTAGAGGTGGGTATGGTGCGTGACATCACTTTATCCAAAGATCTATCGAGCATCTATGTCGATGCTGACATCTACCCAGAAGCGAAGAAGCTACTCTCAAAAGGCACACGGTTTTGGCTTGTAAAACCGACAGCAAGTTTGTCGGGTATCTCAGGATTAGACGCACTTGTTTCAGGTAACTATATTGCTATCCACCCGAGCGAAACCAAACAAGACCCAGAAACCGTTTTCCAAGCGTTAGAATCCTCCCCTTCTGACTTACTGGCTTCTGAAGGTTTGAACATTTCACTGACGACCAAAGATCTGGGCGGCGTGTCTGTTGGCTCTCAAATCGTTTACCGTAAAATCCCAATTGGTGAGGTTTACAACTACCAGTTAAACGACAACGCGAAATCCGTTACGATTCAAGCGTCGATTAAAGATGAATACAGCCATATCATTACCGACCAAAGCCGTTTTTGGAATGTCAGTGGCTTAGGTGCCAGTATTGGCTTTTCTGGTGTTGATGTTCGCTTAGAGAGCCTAAGTGCATTGCTTGGCGGTTCAATTGCGGTCGACTCTCCAGGAGAAGGCCAACCGGTTGAGATGAATACTAAGTTCAAACTCTACCCAGATCTGAAAACAGCGGGTCGAGGTATCTCTATCAAGATTGCCGTTCCCGATGATAATAAAATCAGTGCAACGGGTGCTCCGATCATGTATCGCGGCATTGAAATCGGTCAAATCACTGATTTATCGCTAAGTGAAGGGCGTGAAAACGTCGTTGCATCTGCCGCTATCCAACCGGCATTCAGTGACTTTTTAAACAGCGGCAGTAAATTCGTTCTAGAAGAGGCTGAACTGTCGCTTACTGGCATGAAAAACATTGCCAATTTAGTGACAGGTAACTTTTTAACCTTGGTACCGGGTGAAGGTGAAAAGGCGCGTCGATTTACTGCAATCCGCAAAAATGAATTCAGTCAGGAACAAGAGAAATCCGTTGCGATTCGCTTAACGTCGAACAATTCGTTCGGGTTAGATGTCGGTACACAACTTCTCTACAAAGGCATTGCCGTTGGCTCTATCATCCATGTGGGATTAGTTGATGGTGTTGGTACGGGCTCTGATAAACACGAAGTCTTCATGGATGCACTTATCGATAATGAGTACGCGCACCTTATCAAAAGCCACAACCGTTTCTTTGTGACAGGTAGTGCGACTGCAGAGCTAACCGAATCAGGCTTGAGTGTTACGGTCCCACCAGCAAAACAGCTTCTTACCGGCTCGATTAGCTTTGTGAGTGAAGGTAAATCTGAAGCTCGAGCGGACTACCAACTTTTCCAAAGTAAGTCGTTAGCAGAAATTGCTAAGTTTAATCAGTCTGGTTCAAAAACACTTTCTTTGTTTGCCAGTGAGTTACCTTCAATTTCTAAAGGCAGTCCACTCCTCTACCGCAACCTACAAGTGGGTAGTATTTCTGATTTTCAGCTTGCCGACGGTGGCGTAAGAATCAAAGTCACAATCGAAAATCGTTACACGCACTTACTCAACAAGCACACTGTTTTCTGGAACCGATCAGGCGTTGAGGTTGATGCGTCGCTATCGGGTATCAGCATTAAAGCGGCACCAGTTAAAACCCTTATCCAAGGCGGTATTGCTTTTGACTCTCTGCCGGGAATCGACAACAAACTTGGTGACGTGTGGAAGCTTTACAAAGATTCAAAATCTGCTCGAAAATTTGGCCGCGCGATTACTATCACCTCTTCTGGCGATCAAGAAGTCAACAAGGGCATGGCGATCAAATATCAAGGTGTCACTGTTGGTGAGGTTACTTTGGTGATTCCGAACTTCAACAAGGGCGGCATTGAAATTACTGCGCGTATTTTACCTGAGTACGTCGACAAGATTGCCGTGACGAACAGTCACTTCTGGTTGGCAGAACCTGAGATTGGCCTTAATGGCATCAAAAACGTCTCTGCGCTGCTCTCTAAACACATCAACGTAGACCCGGGCAAAGGTGAAAGAAACACGAAATTTGAGCTTAGCAAAGGACCGGTGCAGCCTGAAGGCAAGATATTCCAACTGCAAAGCGAAACGCGCGGCTCAGTATCTGAAGGTACACCTATCCTATTCCGTGAACTAGAAATTGGCAGTGTTATAGATGTTCAGCTGGGCGAGTTTGCTGATCGCATCATATCTACGATTCAAATAGAACCTGACTACGCGTATCTAATCCGCGCAAACACCGTGTTCTGGAACGTGTCGGGCGTCGATGTCTCTATCGGCCTGTCAGGCGCAAACATCAAAGCCGGAACGGTAGACAGCTTGTTAAGAGGTGGTATTACATTCTCAACGCCACCGACAAATGAACTTCAACCAGTAGCAAGCGAAGATCAGTCTTTCTACCTCTATCCTCAAGCCGAAGATGAGTGGAAATCATGGAGAACCGCAATTCCTCGTCCATAGAGTGAACTCTCTGACGTTTCTGGAAGATTAATTCTTCATCAAAATGCAGCCATTAGGCTGCATTTTTGTTGTTTGCTGCAAATATGGTTTAGGACGGCCTCATTTTGCTTTAAACTCCCCGCATTAATGCAATAAATCGAGATACTCTTTTGCACGCTAACGTATATATTCCTGAAGAATTCCTAACGCACATCGAAGCAATCATGCCTAGTCATCTAGATATGGCTTCTTTTGTTGCGTCATGCCAAAAACCACTTCGTAAAAGTATTCGAATCAACACATTGAAAATCAGTGTTGAAGACTTCCTAGTACGAGCAAAAGAGAAAGGCTGGGAACTGGAACCTGTACCTTGGTGTGAAACGGGCTTTTGGATTACAGCGGACGAAAGTGAAGCGCCACTAGGTAATACGGCAGAACACATGTCTGGTCTTTTCTACATCCAAGAAGCCAGCTCGATGATGCCACCCTCGGCACTTTTCCAAGGCGAAGCTGATTACCAAGCGGTGCTAGACACTGCGGCTGCACCCGGCTCTAAAACAACGCAAATCGCTGCGCTAATGAATAATCGCGGTGTATTGGTTGCCAATGAGTATGCAGCAAGCCGTGTGAAAGTCCTTCACGCCAACATCGAACGTTGTGGCGTTCGTAATGCCGCTCTAAGTAACTTTGACGGTCGAGTTTTTGGTGGTTGGTTACCAGAACAGTTTGATGCTGTGTTGCTAGACGCACCCTGCTCTGGCGAAGGCACCATTCGTAAAGATGCCGATGCGATGAAGAACTGGACGTATCAATCAGTGGTCGACATTGCCGACACGCAAAAAGATCTGATTGAAAGTGCATTCCATGCTCTTAAACCTAATGGTGTTTTGGTTTACTCAACGTGTACGCTTAGCACCGAAGAGAACCAACAAGTGTGTCATCACCTAAAAGAAACCTTTGGTGATGCGGTTGAATTCGAATCTCTGGAATCACTATTCGACAACGCAAAAGCAACCACGACAGAAGAAGGCTTTCTTCACATCTTCCCACAGGTCTATGACTCTGAAGGTTTCTTTGTTGCACGTATCCGTAAACTAGCGTCTGTTACTCCACCAGAAGTTAAAAAACGTATGGGTAAATTCCCATTTGAAAAAGCATCAAAGAAAACTCAGCAAGAAGTCGCTGAACAACTAATGAGTACTCTCGATATCGAATTGCCAAGCGATACTCAGGTTTGGATTCGCGACAAAGACGTTTGGCTATTCCCAGAAGCGCTAGAGCCGATGATCGGTGAGTTCCGTTTTTCTCGCATGGGAATCAAGATCGCTGAAACCCATAAAAAAGGTTACCGCTGGCAGCACCAAGTAGCGACAACGCTCGCAACAGGTAATGAAGCTAATGTTGTAGAGCTTAGTATTGAAGATGCTCGTGAATGGTTCATGGGCCGCGATGTTCGCCCTGAAAACTTGTCAGGAAAAGGTGAAGTACTAGTGAAGTACAATGGTGCAATCATCGGCCTTGGTAAGTGGGTTGGCAACCGAGTGAAGAACGGTTTACCACGCGAACTCGTGCGCGATAAGAACCTTTTCTAAAAGCGTTCGCACTGAATACACCTTAATAAACAAAAAGCCCAAACAACGTTAATTGTTTGGGCTTTTTCTATTCTATCGGCCATATAAGTCAGTGTGCGAGCGCTTGTAAATCAACAGCTAATTATATAAATATCAATTCAAGTCACTATTTCCAAAAAGAAAAATCGCACTTTAGAGAATCTAAACTAGACTTCAATCTAACAGTCAAAAGATTAAAACGATTAGCGTAGGCTCTTCGGAGCCCTTTCCCCTAAGCCCAAACAGGAAGGTTTGGGCTTTTTTTTGACCGAAAGGACCGCTTACTTAACTAAGCTGATACCTTCTTTGTCGATAGTGATCTTGCCAGATTTGTATAGACCACCAATTGTCTTCTTGAACGTACCTTTGCTGGTTCTGAATGCAGAGAAAATAACTTCAGGAGAAGACTTATCATTCAAAGGCAGGTAACCGCCTTTCTTCTCAAGCAGGTCAAGAACCTTAGTGCTTAGGTCATCCATCTTAGCCACACCAACCTTCTGAAGAGACAAATCAATCTTACCATCTTCTTCACGAACGTTTTTAATGTAGCCTTTTAGTGTTTTACCAATGAACAGCTTACCGATGATGTCAGATGGGAAAATCATACCCCAGTGTTCACCGTTCACGATCGCTTTGTAACCTAACTGGCTGCGCTCAGCGATAATGAGATCGACTTGCTCATTTTGCTTATAAGTCGCAGGCGTGTTGTCTAACCATTTGTTGAACTTCGTTGTACCAACGATACGGCTCGATGCTTTATCGATATACACATATACTAAGATTGACTGACCTTCGTTTAAACGGCCACGCTGCTCGCTGAAAGGAACAAGAAGGTCTTTACCTTTCACGCCCCAGCTCATGAATGCACCAGTGCTGTTAACACCTTCAACCGTCATCAAACCAAACTGGCCTACTTGAGCTATTGGTTTTTCAGTCGTTGCAGCGATCTGGTTGTCAGAATCTATGTATAAGAAAACATCTAGCTTTTGACCAATTTCAACACCTTCAGGAGTAAATCGTTTCGGCAGCAACACGGTTCCATAGTCGCTCGCGTCAAGGAATACACCGAAGTCTGCTTGTTTTACTACTTCTAAGTTGTTTATTTGACCAATATTAATCATCAAGGTTGTCTCTACTTTAAATTTGGCGGAGATTATACGTGATCTCTGATATGCTTTCGCTAGTTTCATTCATATTTTTACATTCTAGGAGACATCGTTGATCACCGTTGATAAACAAGATGCGATAACACTTAAAATTAACCATGCCATGGCTAAGACCAAAAAGCTCGACATGGACGTTTATCTATTCATTCCCGGTGAACTTGGACTGACTCCTGAAGTGCTTTCTGAAAGTGCCTTTTTCTACAGCTCAATCACTCAAAAACGTGCCTACTATAGTGACAAAACACTTTTACCTTTGGTACACAGTCGCTTGGCAAAACGTGGACGCTTATCTACAACACAGTATCGTGTCAGTTTGAGTCTGTTTGCCTACCAATATGTTATCGCGTTAGATAAAGCAGTCAGCAGCTTAAATAAAACTGATAGTGACGACGTAACGGCTGATGAAGTAGATGAAGTCATTGAATTGGCTTTAGATATCTTGAAGAAGCTACGCCGAAGCATCCCTTACGAAGAAAATCTCAAGCGCTACTACGCTAATATCGATAACTACCTATCTTGGTATACCGAGCAAAAGTTCCTATCGCTAGTTTCACACATGCCACGAGGTAGTGAGTATTCAACGATTAAAGAACGACTCTTAACGCTTTGTGATAAAGAGACCGCGCACCGTAAACTGAACCGCTACAACTCAGCAAGAGTTCGAGAGGACGTTACCCGCTTGAGTAACAAGATGCGTTTGCTGCGTCGTTTGATTGAACACCCTATCGTGCTTAAAGAAAAGACAACGTCGATGGGTAAGAACGTTAAGCGTGCCGTGAAAGGCATCGCGACCGGTTTGGTGATGGTTGTCGTGACCACTACTGTGATCTTGGCTCGTGACTTTCTTGGTGAGATTACCGCCTCTTTCATCGTGGCAATGTCTTTCATTTACGCACTGCGTGAGATCTTTAAAGATGACTTGAGAGACATCCTTTGGCGCTGGCTGCGTAAAGGCAAGCCAAAATGGAAGCGTCGTTACTATGATCCAACGACCAACAAGTCAGTAGGCCATAAACTGGAATGGTTGGACTACGCAAATTTTTCTAAGCTTGCAGATCGCATTCAGTCGATCCGTAAAAAGCGTGTGGTACAACGTGAAGAGCAAATCTTGCATTACCGCTCTCATACTGAGATGTCGACATCGACCTTTATGAGTGGTTATGAGGAGACTCGTGAAACGTTATCGATCAGCCTCAGAGCGCTGACACGGTTGATGGATAAAGGCTCAAACAAGATCTACCGCTTGAATGAAGGACAAGTGAGCCGCGAATCAGTAGAAAAGCGTCATCTTCTCAACCTGATCATTAAAGAGAACAACCATGATAACGAACCAACCTACTACCGTTGGAAGATCGTTATGAACCGTTCAAAAATAGTTGATATTGAGCAGATCACTCAAGAGTCATAGAGCCGTTATAAAGTTCTCTATAACGGTATGTGGAAACCATTCACATACCGTTGTTTTATCTCTTCAACGTTACCCATGACTTCTAAACCAAAATCTATTATTTAATCGCTATTTTCTTGAAGGGACTTTCTTAATTGAAAGCGTAAGCGTGAACTCCGCCATCGGCTCGTCACCATGTAAAGATGGGCAAGTCGCGATAATGGTTACGGGTTGATTGACCCGTTCTCCGGTCGACATGGTTTCTGCCAGCATAGTGTTGATCAGCTCACCGTCGTTACAAGTGAAATGCACATCACCTTCAGGGCGCTTCAAAAAGTTACCCGTCACCTCTTTAAATGCCAACGAGATCTTTTCACCTTGCTGCTGAGATTTGCTCATCGCAAGAAACCCACCCGCGACATCCGCACCTACAGCCAAAACGCCAAAGTACATACTGTTAAGGTGATTCTTAGTACGCCTTCTAAGCGGGATTTTCACTTCAACATGTTGGTTGTCCAACGCGAGTAGTTTTGGTCGGCACAACCAGATAAGTGGGACTTTGAAAAAGCCAAACATGCTTAAGTAGAAATTTGCTTTTTGTAGAGGGGTCAACATTCGGATTACCTAGTCAAATCAGTCATCAGACCAGTTAATCGATTAGCGATAGAGATGTCAAAAAAATGTTACAAAAAAGAGATATCATCGCATAATGATATCTCTTTCATTCTCAAAGCTTTAGCGCTTCAAATAAACGGATAGAGCCAGTTGACTTACTAAGACAACAAACCGATTTATGCAGTCACGACCGTTTCTACGCCTTCAAGATCAGCTATGTAACCTTGTAGACGTGGGTAATCCACTAAGCCTTGAGTTACTAGCAGCACTGGCTTCTTCGCGTTCAGGGTTGCTTTAACAATCATATCCAACAAAGTAATGACCGCCTCATTTTGTGGATCAAAAGCGTGTTGCTGAGCTTCATTGTGTTTGTCTACGCCTAAAGTGAAAGACGCTAAGCTATCAACGTTTACCACTACACCATCGAAGTAATGCAGTAAACGTTCGCTCAGTAGCACTGCAGACGGCACATCGCACGAGAACAGTACTTTCAAACCGTTAAGGCCGCGTGGTAGCCCTTGCTCGGCAAGCAGGTCAATAATCTTAGCGGCATCGCTTAACGCACGAACGTAAGGCACAACTACTTCAACGTTGATGCCCTGCTCACGTAATGCCTTAATAACCTGACATTCTAAAGCGAAAGCCTTGCTGTATTCTGGTGTCGCGTAACGAGCAACGCCACGAACACCTAGTGCAGGGTTAATCTCTTCTGCTTCACAGTTCCCGCCAAGCAGCGAACGGAATCCATAGCTGTCTGCACTGCTTAATGCGATACGAACAGAAGTGTGATTTGGCTGAACGGCAGCTTGAATGGCAATCACTAAGGTCGAAACAAAATGCTCATCGACTGTTTTATCGCCAAGGATCGCTTCTAAAGACGTTTTTTCAATATCAGTCAAAGTATCTAAGTGACTCTCGATACTTGGGTGGTAGAAGACACGATCCATCACTAATTCTGATAATGAAACGTATAAGTGGTTAGAATTATTATTATCGTTGTAAGAAGGCAGCACATCACCTAAGACGAGTTCTGGGTGCAAAGTGCTTTGATTTTCTTGAGTCATTGCTGCTCCAGCATTTTTATGTTGTGTTCAAACGAAAATACCGATAGCTGCCTGTTAATACAAGTGAAATTCCCTTATTTGACGCTGGCCTGCTGATAAAAATAAGAATATTAGCAATAACTGAGATAACTTTGACTCAATAGAGTTTATTCCTCTGTTCAATTCCGTTATCTTAACCACTTCGCAATAGAATAAAAAAGCTATCACATGCCATTAAAAACTGATGAGTTGAGAACCCAAGCTCTGGGTCCTATGCCAACTCCTGCCGAACTAGGCAATACACACCCTATTACTGACGACGTTGCTGAGCGCATTAAAAATTCTCGCCGCCAAATCGAAGATATCCTAACTGGTCGTGATAACCGCCTATTAGTTATCGTAGGCCCTTGCTCTGTTCACGATACAGATGCGGCACTTGATTACGCTGAGCGCCTAAGCAAAATTCAAGACCAGTACAAAGATGAACTGTTCGTTGTAATGAGAACCTACTTCGAGAAGCCTCGTACTGTTGTAGGTTGGAAGGGTTTGATTACAGATCCTAACCTTGATGGTTCATACGCACTTGAAACAGGCTTGAACAAAGCTCGTAAGCTTCTGCTAGATATCAACAAGCTTGGCCTAGCTACCGCGACTGAATTCCTTGATATGATCACAGGTCAGTACATTGCAGACCTTATCACTTGGGGTGCGATTGGCGCTCGTACAACTGAATCTCAGATTCACCGTGAAATGGCTTCTGCACTGTCTTGCCCTGTTGGCTTCAAGAACGCGACCAACGGCAACATCAAGATTGCTATCGATGCAATTCGTGCAGCACATGCTTCACACTACTTCTACTCTCCAGATAAGAACGGCCGCATGACGGTTTACCGTACTTCTGGCAACCCATACGGTCACGTTATTCTACGTGGTGGTGATAAAGGCCCTAACTTCGACGCTGAATCTGTAGATACTGCATGTAAGCAACTGGCTGAATTCGATCTACCTCAACGTTTGGTTGTAGACTTTAGCCACGCTAACTGTCAGAAGCAACACCGTAAGCAGTTAGAAGTTGCACAAGACATTTGTGAGCAAATTAAATCTAACAAGAACCAAATTGCAGGCATTATGGCAGAGAGCTTCATTATTGAAGGCAACCAGCCAATGACAGACATTAACAACCTAGAATATGGCAAGTCGATTACTGACCCATGCCTAAGCTGGGAAGATACTGCAACAATGCTAGACATGCTTGCAACAGCAATTAAAGATAGAAACTTAGCTTAAGGAAACAACACAATGCCATCATTTGACATTATCTCTGAAGTAGAAGCAGTAGAACTGCGTAACGCAGTAGACAACGCAAACCGTGAACTATCGACTCGTTTCGATTTCCGCGGCGTTGACGCAAGCTTTGATTACAAAGATGAATCAGTAAAATTGACTGCTCAAGACGATTTTCAACTGAAGCAAATGCGCGATATCCTTCGCAGCAACCTAACGAAGCGTAATGTTGATCCTAACGCGATGGAAGCGAAAGCGGCAGACCAAACAGGTCGCACTTGGCACCAAACGGTTATCTTTAAGCAAGGCATTGAAACTGATGTCGCTAAGAAGATCGTTAAGCTAATCAAAGACAACAAAGTTAAAGTTCAAGCTTCTATCCAAGGCGACAAAGTTCGTGTTACTGGTAAGAAGCGTGATGACCTACAAACTGTTATGGCTCTAGTTCGCGGCGGTGAACTTGGTCAACCTTTCCAGTTTGACAACTTCCGCGACTAATTTTTGAGTTTGAGTGACCGCCTATTTGGGTTGCTCATTCATCAGCACAATGTCGTGTTTGAAATAGCAAAAAGCCACTTCTTTTGAAGTGGCTTTTTATTTATCTGGTCCAGCTTTAGTTTTATTCCGAGCCTCTAGCCGATTTCAAACAACCAGAAAGCTCTCATTTCAACTAGAAGCAATTACCTCAACTGAGTACTTGGGCTGCTGACAATTTTAGGTCTTTGCCGACCAACAGATTAAACTCTACGCTTGCTGGTGGAATAAACACACACACTCGTAATTTCTCTGCTCTTGCTTGCTCAAGCTTTGTTGATAGCTCTCCGCTGTTGGCGTAGCTCTCTCTTTCTGCATCTCGGCGGCACAGGTCGATAAATTCAAATGGACAATCGCTCGGTGAAAGTACGAGCTCTGCCTCCTGCATCAAACGTAAAGCCTTCATAGACAACAGCTCGACATCTTGCTCGAATTCAATCCAAGTGACCTGCCCTTCGCTATCAATGCCTTCGGTTAGCGCTTGCTGGTAGTAAGACTCTAACTGCTCTCTGTCATTCACCTGCTCGATAAAGCTGGATGACAAGAAACGCTCCCAAAATTTACGACGCTCGTCGACGGTTGGGAATGACTCTTTGATTGAATTGCGTTTTGATGCACCGAAGTCTGCTATCAAACCTATGTTTTGTGGCAATACCGTTTCGAGTTTTTCTCTGATATTTCTTACTAAAACAGGTGATGCCCCGCCACTAGAGATGGCAATTTGGATTCTGCCGCGATTTATCATCGAAGGTGTGATGAAGTCGCAGTAAGGAAGATCGTCAACCACATTGACTAAAATGCCCAGTTTTTTCGCATCATTATACACTTGGTGATTCAAGCTTGGGTTGTCTGTTGTGGCCCAAACCTGCAAGTAATTTTTCGATATGATCTGTGACGAGTAAAAGTTTTGAACCCAGTGAAGCTTGTTCTCGTCCACAAGCTGCTTTAAGTAAGGCGCTACCTTGGGAGACACCAAAGTCACATCCGCTCCCGCTCGTAGTAAGCTATCGACTTTACGGCAAGCAACCTCACCCCCACCAACAACTAAGATTGGCTTATTTTCTACATCCAAAAACATTGGGAAATAACGCATGTTCTTCCTTGAGACTACTTCAATAACTATTCAGCCATGCTACCAAATTTGGAGCATATTCATAACTATCGAAGTGTAATAAAAATATTTATTGACCAAATTTCAACATTTCTTAAGTTTAATATTTCATCATTGTGATGTTGATTCAGAATATTTATCTAGTCGATTATCAATATAAAAATCTAAATCTCGTTGCACCAACAGTGTGAACCGTTGCACTATTTACATTCACTTAACATTTGGTCATTCTAATTGTGTTCGGATTTGTGATTTCATTCAAAATTCTTTTTAAATTATACATTTGTGAAACTACGGATCCTTTCCTAACCTTATAAACAGTTGTTTAAATCGCACACAGTTTCATTTGCAAAATGCAACTCGTTTAATTTGAACAACAAGGTCATAGAAAACACAACACATAAGAGAAACTCAAACGAGCACGAGTATCAGGTGTCACCTGGTTAACAAGGAAGGATACAAATGACAAATAAACTAACACTTCTTGCTTCAGTAGTAGCTGCATCAACTGCGATGATGGCAACATCGGCATCAGCGGCAGAAAGCACTCTGGACAAAGTCACATCTCAAGGTTTTCTAACTTGTGGTGTAAGTACCGGTCTTCCAGGGTTCTCTAACCCTAACTCAAAAGGTGAATGGGAAGGAATTGATGTTGAGTATTGTCAAGCTCTTGCAGCGGCTGTACTCGGTGACAAGACTAAAGTTAAGTATGTACCTCTAACAGCAAAAGAGCGTTTTACTGCGCTTCAATCTGGCGAAATCGACGTACTATCTCGTAACACAACATGGACATTACATCGTGACACTGCTCTAGGTCTGAACTTCGTAGGCGTTAACTACTACGATGGTCAAGGCTTCATGGTTAAGAAAGAACTTGGCCTAACAAGTGCTCAAGAGCTTGATGGCGCTTCTGTATGTGTTCAATCAGGTACAACAACTGAACTTAATCTAGCCGATTACTTCCGTAACAGTGGCATGTCTTACAAGCCAGTGGTATTCGATACGGCAGCACAAACATCGAAAGGTTTCGACGCAGGTCGTTGTGACGTACTAACAACTGACCAATCTGGTCTATACGCACTTCGCCTAAACCTAGCTGATCCTAAATCTGCAGAAGTACTTCCTGAAATCATCTCTAAAGAGCCTCTAGGCCCTGTTGTTCGTCAAGATGATGATCAATGGTTTAACGTTGCTAAGTGGACACTTTCAGCAATGATTAACGCGGAAGAATACGGCATCTCCTCTAAAAATGCAGACGAAATGCTTAAGTCAAAAGATCCAAACATCAAACGTATTCTTGGTGTAGACGGTCCTAAAGGTAAAGGCCTTGGCATTCGCGACGACTGGGGTTACCAAGTAATTAAGCAAGTTGGTAACTACGGTGAGAGTTTTGAGCGTACTGTTGGTACAGGTTCTCCACTTCAAATCTCTCGTGGTGTAAATGCATTATGGAATGCGGGCGGCTTTATGTACGCTCCACCAATCCGTTAATAAATTTTCAAGCATCAATTAGGGCGGAGTTTTCCGCCCTATTTATTAAATGGATTTGAGGTTATAGTAGTATGAAACCTAATGAAACTATTTCTCCAGCTCAGGCAAAGCCACAGCCCAAAAGTGCCAACTTATTTTACAACCCCACTTTTCGCTCCATCATTTTCCAAATTATCGCCGTCGGGGCGCTTTGTGCTTTCTTTTACACGATTGTAAATAATGCACTCACAAACTTAGATTCCCGTGGTATCACCACTGGTTTTGATTTTCTCTCACAAGAAGCTGGTTTTGGTATCGGCTTAACACTGATTGAATACGACGAGACCTACTCATACGGTCGTACATTCTTTATCGGTCTTCTCAATACCGCTTTGGTTTCAGTACTCGGCATCATGCTAGCTACAGTGCTGGGCTTTAGTATGGGTATCGCTAGGCTCTCTTCAAACTGGCTAGTTAGCCGATTTGCAGCTGTCTACATTGAGATATTCCGAAATATCCCTCTGCTATTACAAATCTTTTTCTGGTATTTCGCCGTTCTACAAGCCTTGCCTTCTGCTCGTCAAAGTATGAGTCTAGGTGAAGCAATTTTCTTGAACGTACGCGGGTTGTACTTCCCTGCTCCAGTCTTTGAGCAAGGCAGTAGCATTGTCATCGCATCATTGATTGTCGGTATTATCGCTACGTTTATTATCAACATCTGGGCTAAGAACAGACAGAAACTGACCGGCCAACAAACACCGATGTTGCGAATTGCAGCTGCGTTGATTTTAGGCTTACCGTTGATAACTTACTTTGTTATGGGCATGCCTATCTCTGCAGATTACCCTGTGTTGAAAGGGTTTAACTTCAAGGGTGGTGTTACGATAATCCCTGAGCTTGCTGCATTGATGCTCGCTTTAAGTATCTATACAGCAGCGTTCATTGCTGAGATTGTTCGTTCAGGTATTAACGCGGTAAACCATGGGCAAACTGAGGCTGCGATGTCTCTAGGCATCCCACGTTCTAGAACTCTAAAGCTTGTCATTATTCCACAAGCATTAAGAATCATTATCCCACCACTAACCAGTCAGTATCTAAACCTGACCAAAAACTCATCACTTGCGATGGCCATTGGTTATCCTGATCTTGTCTCTGTATTTGCAGGAACAACACTTAACCAAACTGGACAAGCTATCGAAGTAATCGCGATGACAATGGGCGTCTACCTAACCTTGAGCCTATTAACGTCCGCTCTAATGAACATATACAACCGCAAAGTAGCATTGGTGGAGAGATAAGATGAGTACACATCAATTTCAACCTGATCTTCCGCCTCCAGCGAATACCGTTGGGCCAGTCGGTTGGTTAAGAAAAAATCTATTTAATGGACCTGTTAACAGCGTCGTCACTGTGATTCTTGCTTACTTTGCTTTCACCCTATTATGGGCAATAGCGGATTGGGCATTCATCAGTGCCGACTGGATAGGAACCACACGTGATGCCTGTACTAGCGAAGGCGCTTGTTGGGTTTTTATCAGCGTTCGTTGGGACCAATTCATGTATGGCTTCTACCCAGAAGCTGAACTGTGGCGACCTCGCCTCTTCTATGCAACGTTGGCCATTTTTGTAGCCTTACTGGCTTATGAAAAAACACCTAAACGTACGTGGATTTGGTTGTTCTTCGTCAACATCTACCCATTTATCATTGCTGGCTTGCTATACGGTGGCGTCTTTGGGTTAGAAGTTGTTGATACCCATAAATGGGGCGGCCTACTGGTTACACTGGTCATCGCACTTGTTGGTATTGTAGTGTCACTCCCTATTGGTGTTGCACTTGCTCTTGGGCGCCGCTCAGAGATGCCGATCATTCGCAGTATGTGTACCGTATACATCGAAATTTGGCGTGGCGTACCGCTCATTACAGTTCTATTCATGGCTTCAGTAATGCTGCCACTCTTTTTATCAGAAGGGACAGAAACCGATAAGCTCATTCGAGCACTTGTAGGGGTAGTTCTATTCAGTGCAGCCTACATGGCCGAAGTAATTCGAGGTGGTCTACAAGCAATACCAAAAGGCCAATACGAAGCAGCTGATGCTCTGGGGTTAAGCTACTGGAAAAAGACTGGGCTTATCATTCTACCTCAAGCTCTTAAAATCACGATTCCTTCAATTGTGAACACCTTCATTGGTTTGTTTAAAGATACCAGTCTTGTTTTGATTATTGGTATGTTTGATGTACTAGGAATTGGCCAAGCCGCGAATACCGACCCTGAATGGCTTGGGTATTCAACAGAAAGTTATGTATTTGTCGCGTTAGTGTTCTGGGTGTTTTGTTTTGGCATGTCGAGATATTCGATATGGCTAGAAAACAGACTTCACACCGGTCACAAACGATAATTAACAAGATCAAGGACGTATTATGACGCAGCAGACAGAAAACAACTCTCAAGGTCTTATGATCGAGTTGAAAGACATGAACAAGTGGTACGGTGAATTCCACGTACTTAAGAACATCAATTTAGAAGTTAAAAAAGGCGAGAAAATCGTTATCTGTGGCCCTTCAGGCTCTGGTAAATCAACGATGATCCGCTGCATCAACCGATTAGAAGAGCACCAAAAAGGTCATATCTTCGTTTCAGGTAATGAATTAACGGAAGACCTAAAGAACATCGAAGCCGTGCGTAGAGATGTCGGCATGTGTTTCCAACACTTCAATCTGTTTCCACATCTGACGGTATTAGAGAACTGTACTCTGGCTCCAATCTGGGTCAAAAAGATGCCAAAAGAAGAAGCCGAAGCGATTGCAATGAAGTACCTAGAGCGCGTAAAAATCCCTGAGCAAGCGGACAAGTTCCCAGGTCAGCTTTCAGGTGGTCAACAGCAGCGTGTAGCTATCGCTCGCTCTTTGTGTATGAACCCTCAAGTGATGCTGTTTGATGAGCCAACGTCGGCGCTCGATCCAGAAATGGTTCGTGAGGTGTTAGACGTAATGGTTGAGCTTGCAGAAGAAGGCATGACGATGCTTTGTGTAACGCACGAGATGGGCTTTGCTAAAGAGGTCGCGGATCGCGTTATCTTCATGGATGCCGGTGAAATCATAGAAGAGAACAACCCTGTCGATTTCTTTGAAAATCCACAATCAGACAGAACGCAGAACTTCTTAAGCCAAATCTTACACCACTAATGTGTTATGATGCATAAACTACAGAGGCGGCTTAGGTCGCCTCTTTGTTTTCAGTGTTATAATTAGTTTTTCAAGATTATAAACAGCGATTCAGTGCGATTAAAATTGAACAACGAACCTTAACTGCACTTTAAGAAATGCTTTGTTACACCTTCAGAAACACTTAACCGACTATTTTGATTATTATTTTACGTATACAAGAGGAATGAGAGACTTGATTTTTCGAACTTTCACCCCCATAAATGTACTAATAACTATTGAAGTCACCTTACGAGGAAGATTATGAACAGCCCTATGTTTTCACGCACAGCATCTCAAGAAAGTGCTCTGCAAACCAATAAAGTGTTGCGTAACACCTACGCATTACTGTCTATGACACTACTTTGGTCTGCTGTTGTAGCAGGCGTATCCATGGCGATGAACCTTCCTCGCCCGAGTCTTATTATCATGCTAGTTGGCTTCTACGGCCTACTTTTCCTAACAGAAAAGAACCGTGACAACAGCATGGGTCTAGTCTTCACATTCCTATTTACAGGTTTCTTAGGCTACACCATCGGTCCAATCTTAAACATGTACGTTGGCGCAGGCATGGGTGATGTCATCCTAACTGCACTTGGCGGTACAGCACTGGCGTTTATGGGCGCATCAGCTTACGCACTAACAACTAAGCGTGACCTGTCGTTCCTTAATGGCATGCTATTAGCGGGTTTCGTAGTACTACTTGTAGGTATGGTTGCAAACATCTTCCTACAAATGCCTCTACTATCATTGGCAATGAGCGGTATGTTCATCCTGTTCTCGACTGGTGTTATCTTGCTTACAACGCAAAACATCATTCGTGGCGGTGAAACAAACTACATCTCTGCAACGATCAGCTTGTACGTATCGATCTACAACATCTTCATCAGCCTACTAAGCATCCTAGGCATCATGGGCAGCGACGACTAATCGTTCCCATCATTGAAGAATATCTAGCCCAAGAGCCTACCTCTTGGGCTTTTTTGTATCTATAAGTACGATATTTCATTGGATAGCTACAATTTCTGTTGAGAAAGACAAACTTGGTCATGTACCCTATCCGCATAGTTAATTGGATTCTGGATTAAACATGTTTGAATATAACGGCAAGCAAATCGAAACCGACGCTCAAGGCTACCTATTGGATTACACGCAATGGGAAGAAGGCATGATTGAAATTCTTGCTCAAGACGAGGCGATTGAACTTACAGATGCACACTTAGAAGTCGTACATTTTGTAAGGAGCTTTTACGAAGAGTTCAACACCTCACCAGCGGTTCGCATGCTCGTTAAAGCAATGGAAAAAGCTCACGGCCCAGAAAAAGGCAATAGTAAGTACCTTTTCAAGTTATTCAAAAAAGGCCCTGCAAAACAAGCGACCAAGCTCGCCGGTTTACCTAAACCAGCAAAGTGCTTGTAAAACCTAACCCGCTTTAGGTCATTAAGTTACGTTCAATATAAAATACTGTAGTGCTACAACTACAGTATTTTAAACGCCCCTATGCGTACGTCTTGGCGCTCACTATCTTTAACTTGATGCATCACAACGTTGTCTACTGTTGCGCTCGAAGGGCCAATATAGAGCCAAGCATGTAACTTCTCAATTTGCTGACTCTCTCCGACAACTAACACTTCAACTCGACCATCATTTAAGTTC
Organism: Vibrio sp. 10N.261.51.F11; assembly: GCF_041471665.1. Taxonomy (NCBI): domain Bacteria; kingdom Pseudomonadati; phylum Pseudomonadota; class Gammaproteobacteria; order Vibrionales; family Vibrionaceae; genus Vibrio; species Vibrio sp. 10N.261.51.F11. The sequence goes on from NZ_JBFROW010000037.1 coordinate 136,706, forward strand.
TTTGCATAACCTGAGAGACCCATAGCTTGCGCCTGCCTACTGGTGTGGTAACGGAACCCAACACATTGAACTACGCCTGACACGACAAAAATATATTGTGAACTTTCCATAACGTTGCCTCATAAATTATATGAATGATATAGTCGAGTTTCTATTCATTCACCGCTTATTGGTGGACTTACTTCGAGTATAACGATTATGAAAGAAATCCCATTTCGTTGGATTGACAAATATCTCATTCACCTAAAAATCCAAGAAAAGTTCTATCTACTCTTCTTATTGCCTCTTCTCGCCCTGGTTATATTAACTCTCGTTTTAGATAGTGCCGCGGACTCTTTACTTGCTCACCTTTATCAAGAAGAAATGCTCTTGATGAAAGGGCTTATCGAAGCGGGTCAACTCACTAAAGATCAAGTAGCTCAGCTTGTCAGCAGCTCTGAAACCATCTCTTTAGGCTACGGTGCTGGTTCTGTTTCAGTGATGAATGGAGCGTTCAGCCTAGTTGCTAACCATGACCAAAACCTTTGGTCTGCTCTATCGACGACTCAGGTTTCTATCATCGCTGTAACCCTAACGCTTATCGCACTAGGTGTTTACTACATCATGACTTTCATTGGCGGCGCGATGTTCTCTATGAACAAAGCTTTGAACACCCTAGCGAATGGCGACTTAACTTGCCGTATGAACTACTTCTTAGTTCGTGACGAGTTTAGTGAAATCGCGATTACAATCGATAAAGTCGCTGAACGTGAACAAAACATGGTTCTATCAATCCAAGAGTCTGTCGCTCTCATGCAGCAAATCAGCTCGGACTTGAACCAGTCAACACAACAAAGTTCAGACATCTCAGGTAACCAACAGGAACACCTGAATAGCTTGGCAAGTGCAACGGAACAAATGGCGGCTACCATTCGTGAAGTCGCTACCCTTGCTCATGAGTCTAGTTCACAAACGATGGACGCTCGCGGCGTTGCTCAGAGCGGTCAAGTCAAGGTTTCAAATACACTGGAGTCTATCTCTAGCCTATCTCAAGAGATCCAGTCCGCTTCACAAGCAGTAGAAGAACTGGATGCCAACGCAGCGCAGATCGATGAAGTAGTCACAACCATCAACGGTATTTCTGAACAGACTAACCTGTTGGCGTTGAACGCCGCTATCGAAGCCGCACGTGCTGGCGAGCAAGGTCGTGGATTTGCTGTTGTTGCCGATGAAGTTCGTGCCCTTGCCGGTCGTACTCAGCAAGCAACGGTTGAAATCCAAAGCATGATTGAATCATTACAACGTAACAGCCAATCACTGACCAAGCTGATGGAAGTCACGGTGAACAATGCTAATGAAGGCCAAACACTGATGTCAGAAGTGAACGTCGAGATCGGTTCATTAGCGGAAAAGAACCAGTCTATTTCAGATAGCAGCACTCAAATTGCTACCGCAGCTGAAGAACAAGGCGTAGTTGCTGACAACATTGCACAAAGTGTTGAAGAGATTCGCCATCAATCAGACAGCATCTGCGAGATGATCAGTAAGAGTAATTCCAATGTTGACCAACTTCGTAAACAAAGCGATACGATGGAAGGTTTACTGACAGGTCTTAAAGCTTAATACTGTTCTCCAACCACAATGTGTTGATTAATCATTACTAGGGCTGCTTTTGCAGCCCTTTCTTATTTGCTTTTCACCTGTACTTCCCCGACAATACATCTCCTTCAAATTCAACAAACAGAGTAAATTATGACTCCTTCAATTCATCTAGCTAAAGGCCGAGATAAATCACTACGCCGCAAACACCCTTGGGTATTTTCACGCGGTATCGATAAGGTCGAAGGCGAACCAAAACAAGGTGAAACTGTAGACGTATATGCTCAAAATGGTCAGTGGCTTGCAAAAGCGGCTTACTCACCAGAATCTCAAATTCGAGCTCGTGTTTGGACATTTGAAAAAGAAGAGATCAACAAGGCGTTCTTCGTAAAACGAATTCAAGACGCACAGTCTTTACGTGAGGACATTATCGAACGTGATGGTCTAACGGGCTACCGCCTAACGGCCGCAGAATCTGATGGCTTGCCAGGTATCACAATCGACAAATACCAAGACTTCCTAGTTTGCCAACTGCTAAGTGCTGGCGCTGAATATAACAAAAGCGTATTGGTTGAAGCGTTAATCGAGTGCTTCACAGACTGCAACATTTACGAACGCTCTGACGTAGCAGTTCGTAAAAAAGAAGGTCTAGAACAAGTTGTCGGTGTACTGCACGGTGAAGAACCACCGAAGTCTATCGTGATTGAAGAAAACGGCGTTAAGATCAGCGTGAACATTATGGAAGGCCACAAAACAGGCTTTTACATGGACCAGCGTGATAGCCGCAAAGAATCGATGAAGTACGTTAAAGGCAAAGATGTCCTTAACTGTTTCTCATATACAGGTGGTTTTGGCCTTTACGCACTGAAAGGCGACGCAAAGCGTGTTATCAACGCTGATGTATCTCAACTTGCTCTTGATACAGCTAAGCTCAACGCTGAACTTAATGAGTTTGATATCTCGAAAAAGCGCGCTGTGTTCCTAAACGCTGACGTTTTCAAACTGCTTCGTGAATACCGTGACCAAGGCACTAAGTTTGACGTAGTGATCATGGACCCACCAAAGTTTGTTTCAAGTAAGAACAACCTAACTTCAGGCGCTAACGGCTACAAAGACGTTAACATGCTTGCGATGCAAATCCTGAAACCAGGTGGCACTCTACTCACCTACTCTTGCTCTGGCTTAATGGGTACTGATTTGTTCCAAAAAATCATTGCTGATGCAGCATTAGATGCAGGCCGCACTGTTAAGTTCGTAGAACGCTTCGAGCAAGCAGCCGACCACCTAACAGACACTGCCTACCCAGAAGGTTTCTACCTGAAAGGTTTTGCTTGTAAGGTTCTTTAAATACAAATTACCAGTCTAAGAAACAGCGTTACAGTTCATAAAAAACCGAGATTCTTCAATCTCGGTTTTTTATTAGTATCAGCAAACTCAATCGTCTTTAATAACTAGGATGTCAGACAAACTATTCGTCAAGTCTGCAGCGGAGAGGCCATCAAATTCAATTTTAACTTGCTGCCCATCTTTTTCTACAACCATGGCGGAGTTAACTTCGCCTCCTTCAACCTCGATGTTGTCTAACAACTCAGTGACTTGTTGTTGAGTTGGCGCATCAGCAAATAAGTCAGACAAATCAACCTTATCTCCTTCCGCGATGCTAAAATCGGAGATTCGATCGGTACTTCCATCTAAATCACTATCAACCCACTTGAATATATCAGCGTCATCACCACCAATAAGGATATCGTTTCCGAGACCACCAATCAGCGTATCTTGACCAACTCCACCTTTAAGTGCGTCATCACCACTCCCACCATCTAAGTAGTCATTACCAGTACCACCATCGATAGCGTCGATACCTGCTTGTCCGTAAACTGTATCGTTACCGTCACCAGTGAAAGCAATATCGATGCTGTCATTCTTATTCATACTTGGTCTATAACTATCGCCTTCCGATACAAAATCATCACGCTCAGCCGCACCGTCTTTAGGGTTCTTGGCTAATGACTCACTCCCCCCAAGGTAAACCGTGTCGTTTCCACCTCCTAGTTGAACGTAATCACCACCTTTGCCAACATCAACAAGGTAATCGGTGTTTGTATTATCAAACGTTGATGTTCTCTCATTTTCTGTATTCCCAGCAGAGAATTGATGCTTCTGCCATTGAAGGTCAGCTCCATCTACGGTAATCGTGTCGGTGACATCTCCAGAAGAACTAATCGTGGTTGGTGTTACGGGCTCAGGAACCTCAATTTCTGCAGTTGCCGTAGAGCTTGCAAATTTGTCCGCTCCCGTAACATATTGCTCTTCACTAACTGCTTCAACTGTAATACCAAAATCACGATTTCCAGTATAATCCGCCGGGAATACTAATTGAGCACTTACCGTCCCCACAACTCCAGCTGCATCAACAGCAAGTGCAAGTATGTAATTACTTGTACCATTGACTGGCGTTTGCAGTACTCCATCTACATACAGTTTCGCCCCTGACGGAATACCACTCACCGTAACCGAATCACCTTTAATGATTTCACTGCCATCCGTATCTTGCAAAGAAACCGTTATATCGACAGAGATTTCCTGTTGTTGAACAATACGATAGCTTCCATCTATGTTGTTTAGTTCAACGATAGCATCAGAGAAAATCAATCGTTCAATTTCATATAAGTGGTCTCCATTTTCATCAGAAGGAGTATATTGATCATTAGGTGTATCGGTCCCCTTCGTATCTCGCACTAGCCAGTGGCCGACACCTCCACCATGATCGCCTAGAACTGTGATTATGTACTGAGAAACTGGACCTGAGTAAATTACAGTGTCATACCCATCGACACCTATATCACTGGTAGTTTCATCACCTTCAATTTTGTCATTTCCAGCGCCTGATACGAACCAATCGTTGCCCGCACCACCTATATAGTGGTCCGAGTCCTGACTTTGGTCACCAACATAAAGCTTGTCCTTAGATCCGCCTTGATGTAAGTGCTCATGAATATCCGCGTTAAGTACTCTGCCTTCCTCAAAACCATCTAATTTAAGTTCTGTAAGTAGTGTGTTTTTCTCTGTAGTAGTCAACTGGGAGAACCCAACAAGTTCTTGATATACGTCGATACCGTTGGAAAAGGTAATATCCCCAATGGAAACAGCTACTAATGGGGCATCAGCCACAGGCGTAATATCTACCGTAAGCGTATGCTCTTCTGACGTACCATTCTCGTTTACAGCCTTGAACTTAATTTCAGCGTAGTCATTCGATTTATTGCCTACACCATCAACATTAAAGCCGTCATAACCAGATTCGTTAGCATCTGGATTAAAGCCGATCACGCCTGAAATTAATTGAGCCGATGTAATCTGACTCGAGTTTAGTGGCTGCCAATTTGGCTCTTGAACAGTACCAAGGTTAATCACCAACGCTCCATCGAGTGGTTGATGAGTTATCACTATATCGTTGCCAGACTCAATCCCAAAATCATCAATCGATAGCACTAAAATAGTATCTTCTTGTCCAAAGGCTTCCTTACTCTCAGCATCCGGTCCAACAGACACTGGATGAACAATCAAGTCGAAGGCCCCGTTCGAAATCTCACTGGTATCTCCGACAATCTCGTCTGAAATCGCTTCAATCTTAACGTTATAAGTGCCTGGCTCATCAACCTGAATCATCAGATCAGCGAGCACTGTTTCGGCAGTACCATTTGATGTTAACCAAGCAGATATATCAACTTCACCATCAGCATTAACAACAAGCTCCTGATCTCCAAGTTTAACAATTGAACCTTCAGGCAAACCGGACACGACGAGTCTCAACGTCTCTGAACCATCGGTATCAACAAGCTGCGTAGTTATCTTAGAGACATTGATAAAGGTATCTTCCAGCCCTTCATTAATATCGAACGCTGGGTAATAACCACCCTCTAAGGATTCATGTTCAACCTGTGCCCCGATATTAACTTTATCCTCAAGCGAACTTACATCCGGAACAATATCGAAGTTGTCCGTGTTAAAGTCTACGGGTTCATTACCACCAACTGCGACACTGATAGTGGCATTACCTGGACCAGCCTCGTTGTCGTGGAATGCAGTAATTGTGTACCAACCAGATGCCGATGGTACAAAGGCTGAAGACTCATAGGTACCGCCTCCGCCCCAAGTTTGAGAGGCCATGGTTTCACCACCGACTTCAAGTCTAAATGAATCATCTGCATGACCGCTAAACACGTATGACTCACCAGCAACTAGGAATACCAAACCAGTAAGTTTGCTCGAAATGTTTTCGATAGCTGGAGAGTTCTGAGTGCCAAAGTCTGGCGTCTGTGTAACTTCTGAAGTGTTGGCAACACCTGCAGACTCGATTGCTTGTTCAACAACGTCCGGAGCGACACCGCTACCATTGTTGTAATCAAAGTCTAGGTTCTCCCATTGCTCTAACTTAAAACCTTCATCTAAATCTACATTTGGTGTTTCTACAACTAACTTGGCAAGTGTCGTATCAGGGCGAATATCAATCGACATCGTCGTACTAGAGCTGGTGTTGATGCCATCAGAACTGTGGTAGTTAAACTCCGCATAATCTTGCTGATTATTACCAGTTACTACATTATCTTCATCAAACATTGATGTACTAGATTCATAGCTTACTGGGTTGAATATCAAGAAACCTTGTTCTACCTGCTCTTGGCTTACTGGTACACCTGTACCAATCGTTTCAGTATTTAACAGAACCCATTCATCAGTAGATTCGTTGTACAGATACATATCACCCGCACCTGGAGCACTAGTGATAACAATCGACAATTCGCTGGAATCTGCATCAGAAACGTTGAAATCGGCCCACTTAAACGTAATCGATGAACCTTGGGCTTGTGCCTCATCGCCAATGACATGTGAGTCCTGTGCTTGCGGTGCTTCATCGTTATCAATGATCGTCGCAATACCTTGCTTACCATCCACTTCGAGCGTGAAGTTCTCATTTAACTCATCAATGCCGTCTTCGTTAGTTGGTACCTTGATGTCAAACGACGTTACTCCCGCAGGCACAACAAGCTGACCATTAACAAGCGTCACGCCCTCAGTGAACTCTACGTTGTCGGTGAAATCTTTGTTATCACCGAGCTCGGCAGAACCGGAGTTTAACGACCAGTCGAATCGAGTCTCTTGACTGCTTGTGTTAACTAGGTTCACGGTGAAGACGGCTATATCGCCTTCAATTACTTGTTCATTATTTAGATTAACCGCGTTGCTCACTGTATCGATAATTGGAGCTTCATCGTTATCAGTAATGCTACCCACTGAGGATTCACCATCAACAGTCACGGTGTAGGTTTCAGCGATTTCATGGAGACTGTCATCAATTGTCGGAATCAAGATTGCAAAATCCTTCACTCCAATTGGGACAATCAGTTTGCCGCTTTGCTGATCATAGGTGACGCCATTAGTAAAACGAACCTGACTCAGGTCGAGATCTTTTTCTTCACCCGAATCATTCGCAGCATCCGTGTTCTTACCAAAAGTAACGTCCAACGCAGATTCAACAAGTGCACTTGAATCCAGAGTTACTTTAAAGCCAAGGTCATCACCTTCAACTACTGAGTCTGCTAGCAGGTCTACAGACGCAACACTAGAAGGGGTCGGTAGAGGGTTGACGATAACATTAACTTCAGCACTCGCGATTTGGCCATTATCATCAGTAATCTGATATTTAAACGTTGTTTCACCGACAAAGTCATCGCCAGTTAAATCAAAGTATACGATGCCGTCTTTGATATACGCATTACCTTCCGTTTCACCGTATACATAGGTAATACGTAGATTGTCGCCATCTGAATCGATATCGTTATTTAGAAGCTCAGAACCGATAATGCCAGCAAGCTTCGATGTTGGAATCTCAAGAATGCCGCCTTGATTCACTGCATATGCGCCTTCACTAGAGGCTTTAAAACCAGTTAGGAAGTAATCTGACGCATCATTATCATGCGTTGCTTGGTTGGAATACTCAGTTGCTTCAAATACCACAGTATCAAATGCGATTGGCGTACCATCAGGAGTAAGCGGTGTTATTTCGTAAGTACCTTTATTGTTACCGTCTTCAGCAATAAACGTATCACCTGCAACCGCTACGCCATTGAGGTACGCTACCCAACTGCCTTGTTCATGGTTATCAGTGAAATCACCGTCATTACCTTCGTTTTTAAACAAGTTAGATACTGAAAATGTAAACTGAGTCGCAGGGCTATCTAAATTGATTTCAAACTTCTCAGATTGCTGTTCTGCACGATCATATTCAATCTGAGCACCCAATCCACCCACTTTGCCGGCAACACCAATCTTAATACCGCTGTGTGCAAAGTCTTTATCTTGGCCATTGAAGCTGGCACTCAGCTCTGCACCTTCAGCCGACCATGGAGAGTCGTTGTCTTCACTGAACTCACCCAGTTTAACTTCGAAGCCTTGCGGATCGTTATTCGCATTCAGGTCACCAGACTTATCGATAGTAACTGTCTTAACTTCACTTTCGTTACCATCACTGTCTACCGCTTTATATTCGAATGAATCTGACGCCTTAGCTTCAAGAGAAGTCAGCTCCCAGTTACCTGGTCCTTGTGTGCTTGCTTCCACCGAAACAATCTCAGCACCTTCAGGAGCGACAATCGTGACATTTTGATTATTGTGGGTGTCATCATAAAGGAAGGTTTTGTCTTCTGTGACACCATTACCATAATCAAAGGTGACTGTAATCTCGGCTCTTGATTGAACACTATCATCAGCATTTGGGGCAAACCAGCCACCCAAACCGCTTAGACCAACCGTTACTGAGTCCGCTGGACGAGAAGAGAAATCAATGTTGATTACCTCATCTTGGTGAATACCGCGATTAGTCGATGCAATACCGAAACCCATATGGCCTTGCTGGCTGTTGTTCTGTACTAAAGGCTTGGCGTCAACGTTATTTCGACCTTCCGAGGTAATGGTGACGACATCACCATTATCAAACTTCAGTTCGCGAGTATACGCATCTACTTCATCACCCCAGTTATGAAACTCTGCAGTGCTATGAGGGCCTTTATCTAATGTGGATGTATCATCAACACCTAAGAAGAAGCCTGTTGATTCTTGGTCATCTTCATAAACGATGTTGTTAGGATCTGCATACGTCTGCCCAACTACCACTTCAACCTTGTTATTACCATCGACATAGTAAAGAGTTCCTGAATCAGGTAACTCTGTGATGATCACACCGAGATTTGTATCTGCGTCATTATCGTTATCATCTTCGTCATCAGAAATATGGTCTGTACCATCTCCTTCGATAGCTCCCATTCCGGTATCGAAAATAACTTGCGAAGAGCCATCTGCATTGAGAGAAATAGAGAAGTCTTCAGCTTTTGGCGGGTTATCATGGCTGTCGTCAATAGCTACATTTTTATCAGCGCTAGACGTATCTAGCTTCTCAAATACATCGGTACCATCTTGAGTTACGGATACAACACTAACGTTAAACTCTTGTCCGACTTCGTATTCGTTGTCTTGTTCAGTTTGAATCTCAAAGGTCGCTGTATTTGTATTTGCGTCTACGTTTACAGTTATAACTTCAACAATATCTTCATTGCTCGCGTTTGTGTAAGAGTACTGAAGAGTAACCACACTATCTTCAGGCACTTGCTCACTTAGCGTAATCGTAAATGGGCTTGTCTTATCACCCTCAATAACTGAATCGGGACCAGTCAGCCCAACTGTAACGGTATCTTTATCATTTGTGTCTGTCTCATCGACAATCTTAGCTGTATCTGAGTCCTGTTTGTCATTTTCAACAAACTCGCTAGTTGAGCTAGCTTTTAGGGTTACAGTCTCTTCACCCTCAAGCAATTTATCATCAAGAACCTTGATGAAGACTTCTAAGCTACCCGAGCCGCTAGCAATAATTAGATCGGCAAGCTCCTGCTCTGAAAGCGCTTTATAATCTTGTCCATCTTTAACGTAGATCTTGTCTTCGTAATCGACACCTTTAGTTGCAGTATCCCCTGCCGACCCTAGTGTAAGAGCAAGACCAACGTTCTCAGAGACAAGCTCATCTAGGTTGATTTCAAATGATAAGAAAGCATCTTCTGCTTCTGTCACTGGTTGGCCAGCAGTAACTGTTAGCTCAGCAACAGGTAATACATCAACATTCACTACAACCGTATCTGTACCACCGTTACCGTCCGACACGGCAACAACAAATGAATCATCTCCATCAAACTCGTTGTTCGGAGTGTACTTCCACTCGCCCGTTTCAGGGTCGATCTCAACACTACCGTTTGTAGGTTGGCTCACCGTGTAAGTCAGGTCAGTGTCGTCAATATCGGTTGCAGTAACCTTACCAGATACAGAGTTATCCTCTTTAGTCGATACACTTATTTGATCAGTATCGCCAATCGGCACTCCATCTTTGACAAATATTGGAGCATCATTTTCTGGAGTGACATTAATCGTAACCACGGCGGAATCAGTACCACCTTTACCGTCAGAAACTGTGTAAGTAAACGTAGCGATACCATTGAAGTCATCCGCTGGAGTGTAACGAACGGTCTGAGAACCATCTTGTAGCTCAACTAACTCAACCTGACCGTATGTTGGATCAATCACTAAACTATCTAAAATGATTAACGTATCACCATCAACATCAGAGTCATTCGAAAGTAACTCGCTACTAGGTATATCGAGAGTTACATCTTCTTGTGTCTGAAGATTTTTAATCACTTCTTGAAATTTGATATTGTCTAGATAAGTCCCACTCTTGTCGCCTTCAGTGCCAACTTCTCTAAATGAAAGGGTATTTGAACCATCTCCACTCCCACCTAATAATTCCAATAACTGGGTTTGCATTATGTTACTTTCAGGGGTGATCGTAGCAACAACTTCGCCGTTCCAAATGACCTCAAGCTCAGCACTCGGCAATCTTTCGTACATTGCCGTATCAAAAGACAGTTGGTATAAGGTACCGCTTTCTACACCTTGAATTTGTTGAGTAAGGGTTACATTGTCACCATTACCTTCCATATCAATCATACGATCGCCGTCTGTTTCATCAACAGCATAGCCTTCTTGAACTGAATCTAAAGCACCAGTTCTTGCATCGTAGGACCAACCATCTAGTTGGTCGATTCGAGAACCCCAACCGGCATTTGATACCGATTCATAGTCTTCAAAGCTACCATTGACGATCAGGTTATCACCTAACGCTCTTGAATCATCGTTCGCGATAGGGTCATCATTTACTGGTGTGACATTAACGGTCACTGTCGTAGTGCTTTTTTCACCATGAGTATCAACAATGGTGTATTCGAAAGTCGCTTCACCATTGAAGTCTTGGTTAGGTTCAAACACGACATTGCCATCTATCAGCAGAACAGAACCGTTTGTAGCATCGGTTGCGTTGACAGAAAAAATGGTTATGTCATCCCCATCAACATCGAAATCATTGGCTAACAGCTCACTACCACTAATAGTAAGAGCCTGATCTTCTTCCGTTATGAGTTTGGGTGCATCTATTCCGGTAACTGTAATGTTATCGATAAACGCACCAAGCGAATCAGATTCACCCGCACCAGCAAAAGCGATTAAAGTAGCATCACTACTAACATCAAACTCAGCATTTACTTGATACCAACCTTTGTTATCCGGACCATCTAGTGTTACAGAAATGCCTTCTGGAGCAGTCACTGTTCCATCCGCATGCAGCGTAATAGTTGTATTCCCAACAGTAAAAGTCATATCAGACGACGAGTTGCCGTCTTGGCGAGGGTTATAATCGAACTCTACCCTTAAAGAGTCTTGATCCGACGTATCAATTGATGTCGTCATCACCGTATTTTTATGTGGGTCTAGCTCTGCGTAAAAATCACCGTCGGTAGCATCAACAATTAAGCCGTCTCGCTCAATCTCTATACCATTAGTAAAGTCCCATACCTCTGATGGGTCTTTAGAAACAACCGTCCAACCCGCTGGGTTTGCCATATTTTCAAATGACTCGGTAAGCAATATGGTTTCTTGAACGTTTTTGTAAGAATCACTAATGGCTACAGGCGCATCGTTGACTGGCGTCACCGTCAAGTTGAACGTGCTGTCTACCGGTGTGCTGCCATCTTCGTTGCCGTCTTCAACGTTAATATCGAAAGACGCCGACGTGGTTTCGCTGCCGTCATGTTTAAACGTCACTTTACCCGCCGCCAACTGCGCCACCGTAAAGCTGCTCGACGCGACGCCGTTCACTAAGATTGTGCCGTTACTCACGTTGCTGACCGTGAAGCTCACGCCTGTGTCCGTATCGTCAACGTCCGTGTAGCCAAGATCTGCCGCCGTGATGGTGTAGCTGCCTGCTTCATCCATTTCACCCAACAGATCGCCTGTCAGCTCCGGCGCATCATTCACTGGCGTAACCGTCAAGTTGAACGTGCTGTCTACCGGTGTGCTGCCATCTTCGTTGCCGTCTTCAACATTCACATCGAACGACGCCGACTTGGTTTCGCTGCCGTCATGTTTGAACGTCACTTCACCCGCTGCCAACTGCGCCACAGTGAAATGGTTCGACGGAACACCGCCGACTAAAATTGTGCCGTTGCTCGCGTTGCCGACAGTGAAGTTCACACCTGTGACAGTATCATCAACGTCCGTGTAGCCCAGATCCTCAGCCGTAATGGTATAGCTGCCTTCTTCATCCACTTCACCCAACAGATCGCCTGTCAGCACTGGTGCATCGTTCACAGGAGTGATATTAAGCGTAACTTCTGCTTCATCTTCCCCACCGTTCCCATCGGTCACTTTATATTTAAAAGTTGCCTCACCGTTATAGTCGGTATCCGGTGTGAATGTAATTGTATTGTCTGTGTAGTCGACAAACAGTTCACCATTAGCCGCGGAGGTAATTGAACCGACAACAATTGAGAGCTCATCACCATCAATGTCAGTATCATTCGCCAACAACTCATCAAAAGAAATCGTGATAGACGTGTCTTCAGCAGTAACAAGTTTAGATTGATTAATACCTGTCACTGTAATGTTATCTAACAACGCACCATAGCTATCTGAAGCTCCAGCACCTGCAAATGTAAGGTCCGTAACGTCCCCTTGGACTTCGAACTCAGCCGTGATCTTATACCAACCATTTGCGTCAGGTTGCCCTATTTGGACATTAAGTCCGTCGGCACCCGATAGAGATCCATCGGCGTGAACAGTAACTAACGTGTCACCGACTTTAAACGTCATGTCAGAAGATGAATTACCGTCTCGTCGAGGGTTGTAATCAAATTCAACACGCACGCTATCTTGGTCTGACGTATTAATATTTGTTGTGATCGCGGTGTTTTGATGAGCATCAAGCTCAGCGAGGTAGTCACCGTCTGTCGCTTCAGCTATGAGACCGTCACGCTGAATCTCTAGACCATTTGTTGCTTCCCAATCATCTAGTTCGTCGCCAGTTACTACAGTCCAACGACCTGTGTTTGTCATGTTTTCAAAGGACTCAGAGAAGAGCAGCGTCTCACTATGAGTTTCATATGTGTCATCAATCGCTACTGGACCGTCGTTGGTGCCTGTCACGGTAATGGTTAAGGTATTGGTTTGATTGACCGTGCCATCGCTTGCGGTGTAGGTGAACACCACGTCCGCGGTCGCTCCTGTGGCCAACGCTTGAGAATCGCTGCCGTCCGCCACAAAGCTGTAGCTGCCATCGCCACGAATGGTCAATGTGCCGTAATCATTGCTTATCACTGTGTCGCCACTGTCTGCCACGGCGGTTGCGGTGCCCGTAGTACCGTTCAAAATACCCGTGACGTTCAATGAGTCGCCATCGACATCGCTGTCATTGGCCAACACGCCGTCTTCTGCACTGACCGTTAAGGTCGCGTCTTCATTCACCTCGCCCACATCGGCGGTTAACTGAGGCGCATCGTTGGTGCCTGTCACGGTAATGGTTAAGGTATTGGTTTGGTTGACCGTGCCATCGCTTGCGGTGTAGCTGAACACCACGTCCGCGGTCGCTCCTGTGGCCAACGCTTGAGAATCGCTGCCGTCCGCCACAAAGCTATAGCTGCCATCGGCACGAATGGTCAATGTGCCGTAATCATTGCTGATCAACGTATCGCCACTCTCTGCCACTGCGGTCGCGGTGCCCGTGGTACCGTTCAAAATACCCGTGACGTTCAATGAGTCACCATCGACATCGGAGTCATTGGCCAAAACGCCTTGTTCTGCACTGACCGTTAAGGTCGCGTCTTCATTCACCGCGCCCACATCGGCGGTTAACTGAGGCGCATCGTTGGTGCCTGTCACGGTAATGGTTAAGGTATTGGTTTGGTTGACCGTGCCGTCGCTCGCGGTGTAGGTGAACACCACTTCCGCGGTCGCTTCTGTTGCCAACGCTTGAGAATCACTGCCGTCCGCCACAAAGCTGTAACTACCGTCAGCACGAATGGTCAATGTGCCGTAATCATTGCTGATCACCGTGTCGCCACTCTCTGCCACGGCGGTCGCGGTGCCCGTGATGCCGTTCAAAATGCCCGTGACGTTCAATGAGTCGCCATCGACATCGGAGTCATTGGATAGTAAACCGTTACCAGCACCAACGGTTAAAGTTGCGTCTTCACCAACCTCGCCGGTATCGACATTGAGTTCGGGCGCGTCGTTTACAGGTGTGATATTTAATGTCACTGTCGCTTGGTCTTCGCCACCATTTCCATCAGTGACTGTATATTGGAATGTGGCCTCACCGTTGTAGTCTTGATCTGGTGTGAATGTGATCGTTTCGTTTACATAGTCAACCGATAATGTGCCATTGACCTCAGACGTTATTGAACCAACAACAATTGAAAGAACATCACCATCGATATCAGTATCATTCGCTAACAACTCTGCGAATGGGATCGTAATAGGCTCATCTTCACGCGTAACGAGCTCAGGTTGGTTGATCCCCGTTACAATAACGTTGTCAATCAAAGCCCCAAGACTATCTGAAGCACCATCTCCTGCAAATGCTAACTCCGTACTATCAGCTTGCACCTCCAGCTCGGCGGTAACACGGTACCAACCATTAGCATCTGGTAGGCTTATTTGAATATCAAGTCCATTAGCACCGGAAAGGGTCCCATCCGCATGTACCGTGACCGAGGTGTCACCGATTTTAAAGACCATATCAGAAGACGAGTTACCATCTTGGCGAGGGTTATAGTCAAATTCAACCCGAATACTATCTTGACCTGAAGTGTCTATAATCGTTGAAATTTCAGTGTTTTTGTGAGCGTCGAGTTCAGCAAGATAGTCACCATGAGTTGCATCAGCAATTAGACCATCACGCTGAACCTCTAGCCCGTTGGTCGCATTCCAGTCGCCAAGATCATCACCAGTCACAACTGTCCATCTGCCAGTGTTTATCATTTGTTCAAATGACTCGGAGAAAAGTAACGTCTCGCTACTTTCGTTGTAACTATCATCAGTTGCTTTTGGTCCATCATTTGTGCCAGTGACCGTAATAGTTAAGGTCGCAGTATCCATCCCCCCCTTACCATCACTTATCGTATAAGTGAACGTTTCAGACACCTGCTCACCAGCTTTTAAGCTATCCGCATTATCAGCAACGTAGTTGTAACTACCGTCTTCGTTAACAATCAGAGTACCAAAGCTACCGGTTAATCCAGATCCTACAGTTCCAGCTGTGCTATTTGATGCATTTTCAGCACCTGTCCGAATACCAATGACTTCGAGGTTATCGCCATCAATATCGCTATCATTTTTCAGTAACCCTATTGATGCATCTACTGCTAAAGTCGCATCCTCGTTAATAGACCCACTGTCATTGCGAGCGATTGGCCTGTCGTTAGTACCGGTGACAGTAATAGTCGCGGTCGATGTGATCGGCTCGCCACTTTCATCGCTCATCGTGTACGTCACCACGACTTGCTCTGTTACACCTACTGGCAGGTGATCAAAATCTTCGCCAGTCGCTTCAAACACTAGTTTATTATCAACGATGGTCACCAGACCTTTGTCCGAGCTCACATTGTCTAAGGTAAAGGTCGCACCATCGTCTAAATCGGTGTCGTTAGCCAACACATCTACGGTTACTGTGCTGTTTTCTTCCACTGCACTAGTGTCGGCGTTTGCGATTGGAAGGTCATTAGTGCCTGTGACTGTGATAATTAACGTTGTTGTATCAGTTGCACCTTGGTCATCAGTTACTGTGACTGGTACTTCAATCTTTAGTTCTTCACCTTCGGATAGATAACCATAAGAAGACGCATCGAATTCATAACTACCGTCTTCGTTTAAAGTTAGACCTTCAACTAAGGTGTCCGTAGTAAACACTAGTGGTTCACCTACAGGTTGATCTACATCCGTAGCATTGATGCTACCGCTAATAACCTGGTCCTCTAATAAGGAACGGTCCTTAGGCTCTGCTACTGGCGCATCATTCACTGGCGTAACATCAATTGTGACAGTTAACGTGTCTGTCAGACCAGTTTCATCCGTCACGATAACTTGGAAGCTATCTGGACCGTTATAGTTTGCATCTGGAGTGTATTGCCAAGAGCCATCTTCATTTAGGGTAAGGCTACCGTTAGAAGGGCCCGATTCAACTGAGAAGGTAAGAAGGTCATTATTTGCATCGGTCGCAGTTAACTGGCCGCTTAACAAAGTATCTTCTGGAACAGATGCACTTAGTGCATCTTCAAGCGCGCTAAAAGAAAGGTCTACAAAGATTGGCTCTTGTTGTGCGAAACGGAATTGCTCTAGAAGGCTCAGGCTTTGAGTTCGCGACATGCCCAGCGCTTCAAATCCCGTTGTTATAAATTCGGTTGCTGGGATCGTTTCTTCACCGTCTCGCTCTACAGTCCCACTAGTTGCCAAGCTAGAACCATTTTGACCAGCAGCGGTAGCGAACTCATCTCCTAACTCAGTAGGGTCTTCACCTTCTTCTAATGCGGCAAAAATATTTGCGATATCCTGGTCTAGTTCAACTTCACCGTCTTCAGGTGAAAAACGCTTAACTGATACCTGAGGTTCATTAGGTCCATTTTGAGATTCAAGAGTTACATCTCCAGCCTGTAGAGGCTCTCCCTCTTCGAGTACTCTAACCGTGCCATCAACTGAAATAACCATGCGCTGACCCAATGCAAGAGCACCGGTCAAATTCAATGCTGTAATGTCCATATCAACCCCTAAAAACCATTTTCGCTTGTCACGTCAACTTTGTGACATCTTATTTATAATATTAGCCGAAATATAACATTTAACATCACATAATTCCTAGTTATGAATCGTGCATTTAACATACCGAGTGACAAGGTAATGACGCTGATCACATCACACAATAATGAAAGTGCTCACACTATCAATATAAGTTATTGTGTTTGCGAAAAATAACAGAGCTAAAAACGTAAAATTGACGTTCTCAAAATCATCATAAAACGCACAGCAAACTGTTAACAACTTTACAACCATTTACGGTAGCTTCTCGAGCGAACGTTATTTTTTTGGCGGTTCATCTAAATTTCGTATCTAGCACATTAAAAAGCGTAGGTTTAGATGCAGTCCAATTTGGAGAGATGGAAATTGAATTACATTCAAACGACAACATTAGGGTTAGCTATAGCGCTAAGTTTGCCGACAACAGCACAAACCTTAGAGCAAGCCGTTGCGTTTACATTAGAAAGCAACCCTGAAATCAAAAGTGCTTATAACGAATATATCAGTAAGCGTTATCTTAACGACGCTTCTGGTGGTGCTTATCGACCAAGTATAGACTTAGATGGTGGGATTGGTTATGAACATACTGATCTAGCAACCAACCAAGACACTACCGATCTGACTAGAAAAGAAGCAACGATCACCTTGACCCAGTTAATATGGGATGGCGCTAATACATCCAATGATATTGACCGTACTGCGGCTGATGCAGAGTCCGTGCGCTATCAACTACTATCTAACGCGCAAGACATCGCTTTAGAAGTAACAAAGGTTTATCTTGATGCAGTGAAAGCCTATGAAGTGCTTTCTCTTTCGGAAAGTAACTTAGCGACGCACAAAGAGATATATAACGATATTCGTAAGCGCGTGGAATCAGGTATTGGTTCAACCGCAGATATGTCACAAGTTGAAGCTCGTATTGCGAAAGCGCACGGGAATTTGCTTGCTGCTCAAAACAACCTTTTTGATACGCATACTCAGTTTAAAAGACTTGTTGGTCAATCTCCTTTAGGGTTAACTTTCCCTCGCGCAGATGCGGGTGCAATTCCTTATACCGTTGATGGTGCGTTGGCAAAAGCGTTTAACCAGCATCCAGTCATTAAGATTGCACAAGCCGATGTTGACTCAGCGAAGTTCCAATACAAACAATCTAAGAGTACCAACTACCCGACTGTTTCTTTTGAAGCCGCTCAAACTTGGCGTGATGACGCCGGTGGTACAGAAGGCAGCAGCGATGAGTTTTCTGCCATGGTTCGTTTAAGATACAACCTTTACAATGGTGGTTCGGATCAAGACCGCACAGAAAGTGCAGCCTACCAACTCAACAAAGCCAAGGACCTTCGCGAAAGTACTTACCGCAATGTAGAAGAGAGTCTACGTCTATCATGGAGCGCACTTGATTTAACGGTTCAGCAAAAAGAGTTCCTATCTGACCACGTAGACTCGGCATCAGACACGGTAATCTCATATGAGAAACAATACCGTATCGGTAAACGTACCCTTCTCGACTTACTTAACACTGAGAATGAATTATTCGAAGCTCGTAAAGGCTATTTAGATGCTAAGTATGACGAGCAATACGCAAAATATCGCGTAATGAACGCAACTGGTAACCTACTCATCGGTTTACGAGTTGAGATCCCAGAAGAATGGAATGAAAAGGTGGAATATTAATGAAGCTTACCAACACAGTATTATCGCTTTGCTTCATGGTTGTATCTGCCAATGTTTTAGCTGAAAACAACGAAGATGAATTCGAATATCGCGCTCTACCGCCGGCCACTCAAATTTACGATCTTCAAGATGATGACAATGACGGTGTAATAAACGCGCGAGATTTATGTCCCGATACACAAATTGGTGCCGAGATCGATAACGACGGTTGTGGATCATATTTCGAGTCATCGGAAAAGAAAGAGCTGCATATACTCTTCGCTAATAATTCAACGGAAATAAACCCTGTCTTTCTAGGGCAGATACGCCAAATGGCGGCATTTTTAAAGCGCTACGAAAGTACCAGCATTGAATTGCAAGGTTATGCCAGCAAAGTAGGTAACGCGGAACATAACCTAAAGCTTTCGAAAGAACGTGCATCACATGTAAGACGAGCGCTAATTAGCAACGGTATTCAGCCATCTAGAGTCAGCATCGTAGGTCATGGTGATTCTGAATTCAGCAGTGATGACACCCAAATCAATCACGCACTACATCGAAAAGTTGTTGCTTCCGTTGTTGGATTTAAGGGTAATATCAAAGAAGAATGGCACATCTTCACCAAAATTAAAAAGTAGGCGTACCCAGCTTTTACCATACTGAAACGTTATCTTAAGTTAACGTTTCAGTATGGTGATAATTCCTTGAATAGCATATACCTAAGCCGTCTATAATGTTAATCTTGCCACGTTATCAACATAGAGAATTAATCCATGAGCAAACTAACAGCTGATACTCAAGCAAATCTAGAACTTTTCGTTTCTGAAACACAAGAAACTAAACTGGTATGGGGCCTTCGCAACGAAGAAGGTTGGCTAGCATGTGACTCAAGTGAATTCGAAAACAGCGAAGTGATGCCATTCTGGTCTTCAAAAGAAGATGCTCAAACTCACAACGTTGAAGAGTGGGCTGACTTCGAAGTATTAGAAATTCCACTAGATATCTTTGTAGAAGATTGGTTACTGACTCTTGCTGAAGACGGCGTTCTTGTTGGTACTAACTGGAATGCAACATTAGAAGGCAAAGAACTTGAGCCTTCTGACCTAGCGAAATTATACATCTAATTTCCGATATCGGTCGCACGATTCGCGCGACCGATATACCTCTGATTAGTATCAATAAATCAGAGACCTACCTCGCATAACCACGTAGTCGCACCATTCAAAATTTGAAGCAACATCAAACTAATAATAGAATATCGTTCTTTATCTGATTGATCGTCTCTTGTGAATCACTTCGTTTTTGTTACCTTTCTACTATTCATTAGCTTTTGTTCTTATAGCCAAGTATCAACATCAGATCGTGACCACAATTCACCAGTCTATACCTCCAATCTAAGCTCTACTCCAAATGCTGATTGGAACGCGCTTTATCTCTCTACTTTAAACCACTCTCCTGAGCGCGCATTAAACATGCTGCAAACACGCTACATCGGCTCAACGGTTTATGGAGATAAGCTTTACCTTGCGTCTCTTCTGTATCAATACATGAGCCACCGAGATCAGCCATTCTACGGAATCGCTTCAAACGACAATGACTACCAAGCGATAGAAACAGCGTTTATTTCTGCTCTGAGGAAAGACGGCAAAGGCCAATATGAACAAGCACAACAAGGCTTTCTAACACTTTTGGCGAAAATGCAATCTCGCAGTGATTTAACTGGTAAAGCCTTACTAAAGTACCAGCTATGCCGATCGCTTAACGAGCAAGCTAAATACCATCAAGCGAACTATTACTGCTCTGCCCTTCAGTCAGATTTACATGACATCGCTGACCCTGTATTACCAAAATTCGGGACTTATCGAGTCATCGCGAACAATCATCATTTCCGCAGTGACTATCAAGCTGCACTAGACACCTACCTATCACTAATAAACGTGTTTCCACAAGGGCATGATATTTCAGGGGTTTACAACGATGTGGGTAACTTGCTCAAAGAATTAAAGCAATATGAAAAATCGGCGGAGTATCTAGAGCAAGCTCTCATTCTCAGAGTAAACGCTTCAGATTTAATGAAAGCACAAGTGCATCACAGCCTTGCGAATCTCTACCTTAACCAAGAGCAAAGTGAACTAGCAATTCACCACTTTCAGACAGCAAGAACACTGCTGAGCTCAACGTCGCATAGCTACGGTATTGCACTCACAAGTCTTGGCTTAGGAAAAGCGTACACTCAAACGAAAAACTATGATGTGGCGAGAACCTACCTAATTGAGTCTCTTTCAGCTTCGAGCGAACTGAGCAATGATGTCATTCGCATCAATGCTTACTTGGCGATCAGCGATATGTTCGAAGAACAGAAACTGCCAACGGAAGCACTCAACTATGCTCAACAAGCGCTAGAATTAGCTGAACAAGTCACAAGGCATAAATACATCGCGCAGTCACTTCTTCAGCTTTCTGATATTCATCAATCACTCAGCGATTACCAACAAGCTTTCTATTTCTACCAGCGATACTCGTCAATACAAATGGAAGCTAGAGATATCGACAATCGACTCGCACTCGAAGCGCTCGGCCTGACGCACGCCAAATATGAACAAGAACTAGAAAGCTCTTTCCTGACACATCAGACGAAACTCGACCGCGTTCAAATTGAAAAAATGGAACATCAAAGATGGATGTACAACATCGTTGTTATTCTGTTGCTTTGCGCTGCAAGCTTCACGGTATTGATAAACAAAACGGTTCGCGCAAAAGCAGCAATTGATGGCTTAACGAAAGCATATAGCCGAACTGAGATAATTCGAAGAATCAAAAGAGTGAAACGCTGCAAAGGGACGGACAAACAGCATGTGCTCGTGCTGCTCGATCTAGATAAGTTTAAGAAGATTAATGATGAGCATGGGCACCCTACTGGTGATCGGGCACTGGTCCATATTAGTGATCAAATTAGAAAACACTTAGTGAATGGTGAATTGTTTGGTCGCTTAGGGGGTGAAGAATTTGTCATCATATTAACCGATACCCCACCAGCAGAGGTACGAGAACGCGTTGAAGAGTTGCACTACGCCATTTCAAGCACTGTCTTTTTATCAGAAAGCAAAAAGTCACTTAATGTGACCGCGAGTTTTGCTTATCTAGCAACCTCAAACGCATTAAGTGACTTTGATGACTTGTATTCAGTGCTCGACCAAGCACTCTATCAAGCCAAAAGCAACGGCCGAAACTGCATCATTGATGCTTACAACGAACCAATTGATTGACCTGAGGTTATTTATTCTCAGTCTGTTTGCGAACCAACTCAGCCATAATACCTTCACGATCACCTAGGTAATCGTTAAGGCCAACTTTACGCAGTTCACACGCTGGGCAATCGCCACAACCATCCCCGACAATGCCATTGTAACAAGTCAGTGTTTTATTTCGAACAAGCTCAAGTGCTGAGTACTGGTCGGCCAACGCCCATGTTTCAGCTTTGTTGAGCCACATTAACGGTGTTTTAATATCAAGCGGCTTGTCCATACCTTGTACAAGCGCAGAGTTCATCGCTTTCACAAAGTCATTACGACAATCAGGGTAGCCTGAGAAATCAGTTTCACACACGCCCGTGATTACGGTATTTGCACCGATTTGGTAAGCGTAAATACCCGCTAGAGTCAGAAATAGAATATTACGACCAGGAACGAATGAATTCGGCAGCCCATTCTCTTGCAGCTCATGAGACACAGGAATATCGTCACGAGTCAAAGAGCTGATAGCCAGTTCATTCAACAGAGTCACATCCATCACTTTGTGCGCTTTCACACCAAGCTCTTTCGACAATGACTCAGCAACTTCAATCTCGAGTCTATGGCGCTGACCATAATCAAACGTAATCGCATGAACTTCATCATACTTTTTTAATGCTTGAACAAGACACGTTGTTGAGTCTTGACCACCACTGAATACTACCACTGCTTTTTTCATCTTAAATCCTTACGAGAACCTTCTACTAGCGACTTATCTTGCCCAGTAAAAATACAACCTATGCGATGCTCAAATATTTGTGAGTTTGTATTGATAAGCGCCAATTGCGCTCAATGCAGGTATCAATACAAAGCTGAGTAGCGCGGTCTTTTTGGCTGATTGGTTGCAGAGCGATAACAGTGTCGTTAGGAACTGCTGCTCGCTCCAATAAACCGTCAAGTTGTTCGATGTCTTTGCTTGTACCTACTGGATGCTTAATTTCGTTAGCACGTTGCAAGGCGCTATCTAAGATTTCCAGTTTCGCTTTCATCGCCACTTTCGGTGACACCGTAACCCAAGTGTCCGGTGTGGCTTTAACTTCTGATGTTCCGCTAGTCTCAATCTGACAGCGACAACCGTGCTGCTCAAACGCTTCAGTAAGAGGAACAAGATCATAAATGCATGGCTCACCACCAGTAATCACAATGTGCTTAGCAGTGTAACCTTGCTTGATATATTCATTCACGATTCCTTGAGCATCGATTGCTGACCAAGTAGGTGAATCTTCTGTCTTAACCATAATATCGCCAAGGCTGGTTTCCTCTTCTGGCAACGCTTCCCAGGTCTGCTTGGTATCACACCAAGAACAGCCCACTGGGCAAATTTGCAGACGAACAAAAACAGCGGGAACGCCAGTAAACACGCCCTCACCCTGAATGGTTTCAAACATTTCATTAATCTTGTACAACTTTCCCTCAGCTCAATCATTTGATGAAATTAATCAACCGCAGACCTTAAAGCACTTCCCCCTTTTGGTCAAACAAATGAGTACTGATAAATGAGTTGATCAAAGCCCTAGCCTGAACTTTCAAGTTCCCTTATCCTTTCGCCCATAGATTTCGTTAGCTTTTAATTTTTTAGTAAGGAACAACATGTACAAACTGATTGCTCTTGATATGGATGGCACACTACTCAACAGTGAAAAAGTGATTTCTCAAGAGAACAAAGACGCAATCGCCAAAGCACGAGCTGCAGGTGTGAAAGTAGTTCTCGCTTCTGGTCGCCCTTTAGAAGGCATGCAAAGCAAATTAGATGAGCTTTCGATTGACGGCGAAGATGACTTTGTACTCTTCTACAACGGCTCTATGGTTCAGAACGTATCGACAAAAGAGATCATTCACAGTGAGATCAGCAACGGTAAAGCCGCAAAAGAGATTGCTGCCCTCGCTGAACAGCTTGGTGGTTATGTCCATGCTTTCAGCAAGATCCACGGCTTAATCACACCTGAGAACAATGAGTACACTGGTATTGAAGCGCGTATTAATTGCTTAGATATAACCGAGTTCGACTTTTCTCAACTAGAAGATGACCACGAAATCATCAAAACTATGATTGTCGCTGAACCAAGCAAGCTGACTGAAATCATCGGTAAGTTGCCACAAGAGCTTAAGACTCAGTTTACTATCGTACAAAGTGCACCATTCTTCTTAGAGTTCCTAAACCCGAAATCAAACAAGGGTGTCGGTATTGAAGCGATAGCGAAACACTTAGGCATTAAAGCGGAAGAAGTCATCTGCATGGGTGATGCTGAAAACGATCACCATATGCTTGAATACGCAGGCCTTGGCATTGCAATGGAAAACGCAATGGAAGAAACCAAGAAACTGGCGGATCACATCACAGCTAGCAACGACGACCATGGTGTAGCGGTCGCGATTGAGAAGTTTATCTTCAACTCATAAACGCTCAACAGGTTCTAATAAGAATTACTTTTTGCTTGTTTCAGAAATGACAAAGGCTGTGCACTGCACAGCCTTTTTGATTTTGTGTTAGTCGAGTCGCTTACTCTCTTTTCCATGGCAGACGAAATGCCACCACACCAAACAGAATCAAGATTGGGAAACGTAACGTTTCAACAATAAATGAAGCAATACCGCTGAAAGAGACAAAGCTTCCAGCCCAGCTAATCAGCAGATTTCCCGCTAACAACATCGCCATCACTCCAAGAACGATCTTGAATGAGAACTGACCAACCAAAGGTTTCGAGTCTGTTAACGTCACTAGGCATGCAATCGTCATCAAAATCGCCACCCAGAATGAGAATGTTGGCAGTGGCCATATCACCGTCAGAACAATCGACAGTAAGCACAATGCCCACCAAACACCTTTAGAACTCAATAAGGCGCTAATATCAACATCCGGTTTCGCGTCTAATCTCACGATATGCCACGTCGTTAAAGCGCCTAATACGCCACCCATTAATACATCACTAAAAAACGCACTACCTGAATAAGACTTAAATAGCATGATCCACAGCAGGCCAGCGAGCACTACCAGAATGGCTTTTTGCTCCAAGAGGCGCTTTAGTTTCCAAAAGACTAACAAGGTTAAACTGACCCACAAGGCAGCCAACAGACTTGGAAAACTATACCCACTGCTCATCACCAGTTTCAATGTTGGCAAGTAAGCGTGTGGACGTGGAAAACCAAAACCTTGGTGCGCGATTAAAGTAAGTAGTGTCACCGAGATCAAAGTGAAGCCAAACTTCAACGCGAAGTTACGGCCAAAGTACCAAGCAATTAACGGCAATATCACAATGAAGACCCATGGCTTGGCCAACAAGTCAGTTAAAAGCACAGTATTCGCAAATACGCTTGGCATCTTATCGAACGTGTTTTGAAGTGACACAATCCAATTTAATTCAACTTGATGGACTTTCGGTGCCGCGCCCACCAGCTCAGTCACATACGTCACAGGTTGATCTGTCGCGGATAGGAAGAATTCGTTAATCTCAGACCATTGCTCTGGGTAACGGTATTGATTGGCTTGCAACTCCGTAGGTGGTAATAACATCGCTCGGCTGACTTCCACACCATAATGAGGAGCAAACCAGATTGGTAGCTCAAAGCCACCTAACTCATTTCGAGCTTTGTAACTGATCACTTCAGAGTCAGAGACACAATCATACACAACGGCACTGTCGGTATATCCCAACACATCACCGACCGTTACCGACAACCCCGCCTCTTCCCAAGTTTCTCGTTGCGCCGCGACCGATGGCGGTTCACCAGAAACCACAGTGCCTCCCGGTAGAGACAATTGACCTGTAATCAACTCATCAACCAACACGATTTGGTTATCAGCACGTACTACACACAAGGCGCCCGCGATATGATCGGGCAAAGTGTCGTTTGCCCAAGCGGAAGTAGTACTCAAAAGAGACAGTATGAAAACTAATAAATATCGAATAACCAACGAGTTTACCTAAAAAATAATAGAAGAATATTGAAGACTGCTTTTGCAGTTGAACTATTGTAATCAAAGCCACACAAAATCGCTGTCTACGTTTTGTGCAAAGCCTTCCTCATCCATTGAATGTGAGGTGTGAACCCCATTTTTTGATAGAAGTCCTTGGCAGGCGAGTTAAAGTCCCAAACCTCTACAAAGACTTGTTCAACCCCATAATCATCAAAAGTACTTTCAACTTTGTTAAACAACTTTTCAGCAATCGATTCTTTTCGATAATCAGGCAAGACAAACAGTTCATCGACACTTCCCATCGGCACTGGTTTGCTGACCGTTGAGATAAGCTCACAAAAATGCCCAGAGATAAAGCCAACAATGAGCTCTCCTTTTAATGCCACATAAACCAAACATTCAGGGTCATCCAAGTATCGTGCAATGCTTTTTTCCTGCTCAATCTCTTCTGCCGTTTTAAAGTGCTCTGGGCTAGCAAGGTGGTGGTGATGGTGGAGATCGAACATTAACTCGTTAAGTTGTTCTAAATCCGCGTGCTTTGCGGCCCTTAAGGTGACATTCATGACTATTGCGCTTCTCAAACCAAATTAATATCTAAACTGAGTCTAGTTTACTTGGCGTGAGTATCTATACAAGTTATTGAATTAATTCATTGTTTGAAGTGTGTATTTTAGATACAAAAACGGCCACATTACGTGGCCATTCTGTTTGAATGATTTTGAATTAAACGAATATCGAAGCTATGGTTTTTGCTGTGGCTTTTGCTGTAGCTTCAGCTTTATGCACCGTTATCTTCTTTCTCTTCTTTGAGATCAGCAAGCTGTTGTTCCAGTTCAATAAGCTTAATTTCCGCCTCTACTTCCGCAACTCGCTTTTCTGCATCAGTGCGATTGTCTTGCGCTAGACCATCAGCAGTAACTTGGGTTCGTTGTGCGTTTCTTGCATCGTCCGTATCTTTCATTGAACCCGCAACACCACCGGTCACACCACCTAATGCAGCGCCCTTAACGGCTAAACTCGCATCTCCAGTTAGAGCGCCGGCTGTTGCTCCTAATAAAGCACCACCTACCGCACCACGATTACGTGCGGCATTCTCATTTTCGTTATCCATTGCTGGTGATGCGCAACCAGAAAGAGTCACAATCAGTGTCGCTAAAAGAAAAGGTTTAGTGAATTTCATAGGAGTCTCGCTTAGTTCTTCGTTTTGAGTAGAACCATCTTAAGCAGAGCCGTTAATAAGATAAATAAAGCCACGTTTAGACGATACATCATGTTCAGCTATGTATTATTCAGCCATCGCATAACTGATTAATGATATATAGCTTTGAGCTCGCTTTATCCTCACCAACAAAAAAGGCGACCAATAAGGTCGCCTCAATCGCGCTTTCTCTATAATTCTTGCCTTTCACATATCTCTTAGCCTTTAGACCAAAAGTTTTGCATGTTTGCTACGCTAGGTGGTGGCCTAACACCACAATCTCGATAATGATTTTTATCGCCGATCCCCAGTATCTTGCCATTTTCGTCATCAATCATAGCCGCAACTTTAACACCGTCTCCCACATGGCGAGTTAACACGACAATTTCACCAGCTCTTTCAGACCTTACTGCGCCTAAGATTTGATATTCGTAGCGGCCTTTCCTTGAATTAACGATCATCTTCGAGTTAATAGGGTCGGCTTCATATCCCACACCAATATCAAAAACCGCTTGATAGAGATCGACGCCAGTCTTTGATACACATTTAAATACCTTGGGATGACTCAAAGGTTCTAACAACGCTCTACTCGCTTCATCCTTTGAAATACTGGCACTAGCAGCACCACTGACCAATAAAGCAATCAACAAAAAGTAAGCTCGCATAAAAAGACCTCAATATGTGGGATTCATAATGAGGTCATAGTAAACGCAATGGATAAGCGGATGAATAAAGTAGAGTTTAGGTAAACCATCACGCCGGATTATGTATAAATCAACAAGCCGAAGGTGAGATTACCTAAACTGCGACGTCTATTTGCCGAGCTTTTCAGCAATTTCAGTTAAGCTGGTAGGGTCGTCAATAGTTGAAGGCACCACATATTGTTCACCTTCTGCGATCTGCCGGATCGTTCTACGTAAGATCTTACCTGAGCGTGTCTTAGGTAACCTCTCAACAACCAAGGCTTGCTTAAAACAAGCTACCGCGCCGATCTCATTACGAACCTTGCCAACCAATTCCCTTTGCAACTCAATGCCATCGACTTTTACGCCATCTTTTAACACAACTAGACCTAAAGGAAGTTGTCCTTTCAAGTCATCGTGAATCCCGACTACCGCACATTCTGCAATGGCTGGGTGACCACCCACGATCTCTTCCATTTCTCCAGTCGACAGACGGTGTCCCGCTACGTTTATCACATCGTCGATACGGCCCATAATAAATAGATACCCATCTTCATCGAGATAGCCACCGTCCCCAGAAACATAATAGCCTGGGAATTGGCTCAGATAGCCAGATTCAAACCGATCATGATTGCGCCATACCGTGGGTAAACAACCAGGCGGCAATGGTCGTTTAAGTGCCACAAACCCTTGTTGATTCGTTTGTGCGATTTCACCCAATTCATTGAGGATCTCCACTTGGTAACCGGGTACTGGCTTGGTTGAAGAACCCGCTTTTACAGGCAAAGATTCAAGCCCTGTTGGATTGGCAGAAATAGCCCAACCCGTTTCGGTTTGCCACCAGTGGTCAATAACCGGTTTATTGGTATGAGACTCAACCCAATCCAATGTTGGCGGGTCCAAACGCTCTCCAGCCATAAAAATCGACTTGAGCGATGATAAGTCATACTTGGTGAGTAACTCGCCTTCAGGATCTTCTTTCTTGATAGCTCTAAATGCCGTTGGCGCAGAAAATAACACATCGACGTTGTACTCTTCACACACACGCCAGAATGCCCCCGGATCTGGCGTTCTAACTGGCTTTCCTTCAAACAAGATGGTTGTGCAACCATGAATCAATGGCGCATACACAATATAGGAATGCCCCACTACCCAGCCGACATCAGAAGCCGCCCAAAACACACCATCTTGCGGCATATCGTAGATAATGCTCATCGAGTATTTCATCGCGACCGCATGACCACCATTATCGCGCACCACGCCTTTTGGCTTACCCGTCGTCCCTGATGTATACAAGATATATAGTGGGTCAGTCGCTAGAACAGGCACACATACGTGAGGCAAAGCATCCTCAACAGCTTGCTGCCAAAGTACATCACGTTCGTTGTTCAATTCGGCTAGAGACTGCTCTCTTTGGAATACCACCACTTTCTCAGGCTTCCATCGGCTGTCCATGATCGCGCGATCGACCATCGGCTTATATGGCAGGACTTTATTTATCTCGACACCGCAGGATGCAGTAATCAACACCTTGGGCTCGGCATCTTCAATTCGAACGGCAAGCTCATGAGGGGCAAAACCACCAAACACCACCGAATGCACCGCACCTAGTCGTGCACAGGCCAACATTGCCATCGCCGCTTCAGGAATCATTGGCATGTAGATCACCACACGATCACCTTTGGTAACGCCTTGCGTGGCTAACATACCAGCGACTTTAGCCACTTGGTTACGCAATTGATTGTAAGTGTACGAGGATTGAGTTCCTGTAACTGGAGAGTCGTAAATCAGTGCGGTATTGTCACCTCGCCCATTTTCACAATGATAATCCAGCGCGAGCCAGCAGGTGTTCATCACCCCATCAGGAAACCAACGCTCAATTCCGTTATCGTCAGTTTGTAATATCGTTTTTGGTGGTTCAAACCAATCTATCGCTTGTGATTGTGTTTCCCAAAACGAATTTGGGTCTTCCCTCGCCCATTGATACTCGGTGATGTAATCTGTTTTTCTAGTCATTCGATTCGTAGCAGACATAGTGCCTCCTCCATGATTTATCCATTAGTCCAAGCGACTAGCTTTTAACAGTTTCACTTGGGTGCACTCTTTTCTCAGCGTTGTATTCGTGAACATTTAACCGTTCACGACAATCGCTTTACTTGGGAAAAGGCACACGAATGGCACCTTCCATGATCACTCGGGCACTACGACTCATAATCGCCCTCTCTATTTTCCAACCGCTTTCCGTTTGAATAGCTTTAGCACCCACTTTTAAGGTTCCTGATGGATGACCAAAGGTCACAAAATCTCGGGAACCCTCACCGACTGCCAAGTTCACTAACGTACCTGGCACACTCGCCGCTGAAGCAATGGCGACCGCTGCCGTACCCATCATGGCGTGATGCAGTTGTCCCATAGACAAAGCACGCACCAGAAGGTCAGTACCTTCGACAGCAACCGATTTGCCACTGGAGGCTTGGTACGCTTGAGGCTTAGCAACAAACGCGACTTTAGGTGTATGTTGACGTGATTCAGCTTGTTCTAAAGAATCAATAAGACCCATTGCTACTGCACCATGTGCTCGTATGGATTCAAACAGAGCCAAGGCTTTGGTATCACTATTGATATCTGATTGAAGTTCAGTGCCTTGGTAGCCAACCGATTCAGCATCAACAAAAATGGTGGGTATCCCAGCATTAATGTATGTCGCTTTGATGCAACCCAGATCGGGAACATCTAAAAAATCGACAACATTCCCTGTTGGGAACATAGAGCCACTCGCATCGGCGGGGTCTAGGAAATCAACTTGGATCTCAGCGGCGGGGAAAGTCACACCGTCGAGTTCAAAATCACCTAACTCTTGAACTTCGCCACCAGCGATAGGTACATGAACAATAATGGTTTTCTCTATGTTCACTTGCCATACTCGCACCTCGACCACACCGTTTTCTGGAATACGATTCGAGTCGACTAGGCCACTATGAATAGCAAATGGGCCCACTGCAGCAGACAGATTGCCGCAGTTACCACTCCAGTCCACAAACGGCTTATCAATGGCAACTTGGCCGAATAGGTAGTCAACATCGTGATCGGCTTTACTACTTTTCGAAACAATCACGGTTTTACTGGTACTGGATGTTGCACCACCCATACCATCGGTTTGTTTGCCATAAGGATCTGGACTACCAATCACGCGCAGAAGTAATGCGTCTCGAGCTTCTCCGGCAACTTGCGCAGCTTCAGGTAAGTCACTTAAGTTGAAAAAAACGCCTTTGCTTGTTCCGCCCCGCATGTAGGTAGCAGGTACTTTTATCTGTTTGATGTTCATAACTAGCTCCTACTGTGAAAGAAAGTCTTTGGCAAAACGCTGCAACACACCACCAGCGCTATACACATTCACTTCATCTGCGGTATCTAATCGACAGGTTACTGGCACATCAAGCTTTTCACCGCTTTTACGAGTGATGACTAGAGCCAAATCAGAACCCGCTTCAATGTCGCCGTAAACGTCGTAAAACTCGGTACCGTCGAGTTGCAAGGTGTTGCGATTAGTTCCCGCTTTAAACTGCAAAGGCAACACGCCCATGCCAACTAAGTTGGTTCTGTGAATTCGTTCAAACCCTTCTGCCACAATTACTTCAACACCCGCTAAGCGCACACCTTTGGCTGCCCAGTCACGTGACGAGCCTTGTCCGTAGTCTGCGCCAGCAACGACAATCAAAGGTTGTTTACGGTTCATGTAGGTTTCTATCGCTTCCCACATTCGCGTAACTTGACCTTCGGGTTCAACCCTTGCTAGTGAACCTTGAACGACTTGTCCTGAGTCCTTCACCATTTCGTTGAACAGTTTAGGGTTGGCGAAGGTTGCTCGTTGGGCGGTTAAGTGATCACCTCGATGGGTCGCGTAAGAGTTAAAGTCCTCTTCCGGCACTTCCATTTTGGTGAGGTATTCACCCGCAGCGCTCGAAGCGAGAATCGCATTTGAAGGGGATAAGTGATCTGTGGTGATGTTGTCACCCAGAATCGCTAAAGGTCTCATACCAGATAGGCTTCGTTCTCCCGCCAAAGCCCCCTCCCAATAAGGTGGTCTGCGAATATAGGTACTTTGAGGTCGCCAGTCATAAAGCGGTTCAGTCGTCACCTGTTCCTCGTCTGGCTGGAACATTTTCACGTAGATTTGTTGGAATTGCTGAGGCTTAACGTGCTCACCGACAACGGCATCGATCTCGGCATCACTCGGCCATAAATCACTTAAGTAGATTGGCTTACCATTGTTGTCGGTGCCTAAGCTGTCTTTCTCGATATCAAAGCGAATCGTGCCAGCCAACGCGTAAGCAACCACCAATGGCGGTGAGGCTAAAAACGCTTGTTTGGCATAAGGATGGATTCGACCATCAAAGTTTCGATTCCCCGATAACACAGCGGTAGAGTACAGGTCGCGGTCGATGATCTCTTGTTGGATAGCAGGATCTAGGGCTCCGCTCATACCATTACAGGTAGTACACGCATAGCCGACGATACCGAAGCCTAGCTTTTCCAGCTCAGGTAGCAAACCTGCCGACTCAAGATAGAGCTTGGCAACTTTAGAGCCCGGCGCAAATGATGTTTTCACCCACGGCTTACGAACTAATCCAAGTTGATTGGCTTTCTTAGCCACCAATGCCGCGGCGACCACGTTTCTTGGATTACTGGTATTGGTACAAGAGGTAATTGCTGCGATGATTACGGCACCATCGGGCATCTGCTCGTCGCTGTACTGCTTAGCATGCTGCTCTTTCCAAGATGCTTGACTGATGCCTTGCTGAGCCAGCTCTCTAGTTGGCAAACGGCGATGAGGATTTGAAGGCCCCGCAAGGTTACGCTCAACTTTAGACAAATCAAACTCAAGCACACGTTCGTATTGAGCGGAATCTAAGTCATCAGCCCAAAGTCCGGTTTGCTTGGCATAGCGTTCGACTAGTTCAACCTGCTCAGGCTCACGGCCAGTGAGTTTTAGGTATTGAATGGTCTGTTCATCGATATAGAACATACCCGCAGTCGCGCCGTATTCTGGCGTCATGTTAGATATAGTCGCGCGGTCACCAATGGTCAGTGCACGAGCCCCTTCACCGAAGAATTCCAAATAGCTTGAGACCACTCTCTCATTGCGAAGGAACTCAGTAATCGCAAGCACAATATCCGTTGCAGTTATCCCTTCTTGTCGTTGACCCGTCAGTTTAACGCCGACAATATCAGGCAATCGCATCATCGACGGACGACCGAGCATCACTGTCTCAGCTTCCAAACCACCTACTCCGATTGCGATGACGCCCAGAGCATCAACGTGCGGTGTATGGCTATCGGTACCAACACAGGTATCTGGGAACGCGATGCCTTCTTTAGATTGAATCACCGGAGACATTTTCTCCAAGTTAATCTGGTGCATGATCCCGTTACCCGCAGGGATCACACTGACGTTTTTAAACGCGGTTTTACACCATTCAATAAAATGAAAACGGTCTTCGTTTCTGCGCTCTTCAATCGCACGGTTTTTATCAAACGCTTCATTATCAAATCCAGCGTGTTCCACAGCCAGAGAGTGATCAACAATCAATTGGGTTTCGACAACGGGATTTACCTTGGCAGGGTCTCCACCTTGGTCAGCAATCGCATCTCGTAAGCCAGCTAAATCTACTAAAGCGGTTTGACCCAAAATGTCATGACACACGACACGTGCTGGATACCAAGGAAAATCTAAGTCGCTCTTACGCTCGATGATCTGTTTTAAGCTATCTTCAAGTGCAGCTGGATCACAACGTCTTACCAATTGTTCCGCCAGCACTCTCGACGTATAAGGCAAGGTTTTATAGCTGCTCGGAGATATCGCATCTACCGCTTCACGAGCGTCGAAATATTCTAAATGGGTACCGGGTAAAGGCTTAAGGTACTGCTTTGGTTCAAATTTCACATCAGACATACATCCACCATTATCTGTTAAATTCTATTCGTTGGTTCTCGAGGTCTTATCACATGAAGATAAAAGTCACCTCGAGATATAAGTCGGCTCGATATAGAGAACTAACGTAAATGGATTGGCAGCCAGTCTTGATGCTCTGGCCCGGTGTAGTCTGCACTTGGGCGAATGATGCGATTATTTTCTCTTTGCTCGAACACGTGTGCTGTCCAGCCTGTAAGGCGACTCATCACAAAGATTGGCGTGAACAGTTTGGTTGGGATGTCCATGAAGTGATAGGCAGAGGCATGGAAGAAATCCGCATTACAGAACAAGCCTTTCTCACGCTTCATGACTGCTTCAACACGCTCTGAAACGGCGTAAAGCTGTTCATCTCCCACCTCTTGAGCAAGCTCTTTTGACCAACGCTTGATTAAGGCATTTCGAGGATCGCTTTCACGATAAATAGCATGACCGAAGCCCATTATTTTGTCTTTGTTAGCAAGCATCTGCATGATGTTAGTTTCGGCTTCATCGGCGGTTTGCCAATCTTGGATCATTTCCATTGCCGCTTCATTCGCACCACCGTGCAGTGGGCCTCTTAGTGTGCCAATCGCAGCCGTTACACAAGAATGAATATCCGACAGTGTTGACGCACAAACACGAGCGGCAAAGGTAGAGGCATTAAACTCATGTTCCGCGTAAAGGGTTAGCGAGCAGTGCATCACCTTCTTATGAACTTCACTAGGCGTTTTGTCAGTCAACATCTTCAAGAAATAGCCACCCAAACATGCTTCGCTTTGATCTTCCGTATCAATGCGCACGCCATCATGGCTAAAGCGATACCAGTAACAAATAATCGCAGGGAAAAGCGCGAGCATTCGTTCAGTCGCAGGCAATTGTTCTGAAAAATCAGATTCTTGCTCTAGATTACCTAGCATCGAACAACCCGTTCTCATCACATCCATTGGGTGAGCGTCTGCTGGGATAAGCTCTAGTGCTGCTTTCAAAGGTTGAGGCAAGCCGCGCAGACCAACCAACAATATTTTATAATCATCGAGCTCTTTTTCAGTGGGTAAGTGACCCCTTAGTAGCAGATGCGCCACTTCTTCGAACTGAGCATGATTAGCAAGGTCGGTAATATCGTAACCACGATAAGTTAAACCCGTTCCTGACTGGCCTACGGTACATAGCGCGGTGGTTCCCGCACTTTGGCCACGTAGACCAGCACCACCGATTGCAGGTGCGCTGGCTATTTTTTCGCTTTGTTGTTGGTTTTCTGTTGAAGCCTTTTCGACAACTGCTTTATCACTCAAAGATACAGACATGGTGAACTCCTTTTCTGTGTTAGCCGCCTGCACTCTTTGGTGCTGCCTGTTTATATGTCCGATGATCTTTATGATCGGTACTGGATATGGCGACTAACCATTTCACGTTATTGGATTAAGTTGATTTTTGATTAATTGAAACTGGTTTACCCTTCACTTGAAAACAACTGATCAAGCTTGTTTTCGTAGTCGTGGTAATTCAGGTGTTCGTAAAGCTCTTTACGGGTTTGCATTGAATCCAACAGAGCTTCTTGATTGCCTTCAACTAACAAGTGCTTGTAAACATTCTCCGCCGCTTTGTTCATCGCACGGAACGCACTCAATGGATAAAGCACCATGTCGACACTTGATTGGGCTAACTCGTTACAGTTATAGAGGGGGGTTTGGCCAAATTCAGTGATGTTCGCAAGAATAGGCACATGTTTACCTGTTGCTGATTTCAAAGCTGCCGAGAACTTCACATATTGGTCGAGTTGATTCATCGCCTCAGGGAAAATCATGTCTGCGCCCGCTTCAACACACGCAATCGCTCGTTCAATCGCGCTATCAATGCCTTCAACCGCCAATGCATCGGTACGCGCCATAATTACGAAGCTCTCATCGGTTCTAGCATCTGTTGCCGCTTTGACTCGATCAACCATCTCTTGCTGGCTTACAATCGCTTTATTGGGACGATGACCACATCGCTTCTGGGCAACTTGATCTTCCATGTGAATAGCAGCAGCACCCGCTTTTTCCATCGCTCGAATGGTTCGTGCAATGTTAAATGCACCACCAAACCCCGTATCGATGTCCACCAGCAAAGGCAGATCACACGCATTGGTAATACGTTCCACATCGACCAACACATCGTTCAATGTAGTAATGCCCAAGTCAGGCAAACCGTAAGACGCATTGGCGATACCTCCGCCAGACAAATAGATCGCCTGATGCCCCAAGTTCTTTGCCATCATCGCGCAATACGGATTCACCGTACCGACGATCTGCAATGGGTCGTTGTCTTGCACAGCTTGTCGGAACTTAGCTCCTGCTGATAACTTCATAATGACGCTCCCTGTTAATTGTTAATTTCTAATCTTTATGACTACTGATGTTTAGCTCTCGCCAGCGAAGAACCGCTAGCAAATACCAGTCGCCAATTAATCAAGATCTTTGGATTGAATTTGTTGCTCTATAAGTAATCGGCTTCCCGAGATGTGTCTTCGCATTAGCATTTCTGCTAGCTCTTCATCACGGTTGCGAATCGCTTGTAGGATGTATTTGTGTTCATCGAGCGCCTCTTTGGGCCGAGACTGAGCCCTAGGCGATTGATAGCGGTACATGCGTAATAGGTGATAAAGCTCATCACACAGCAGCGAAATGAGTTTGCTGTTACAACTCGCTTTAATAATGCGGTAATGGAAATCGAAATCCCCATGTTGATGAAAGTAAGAAGAACCTTCGACTTCATCGATGTATTTTGAGTGTGTCGACAATAATCCTTCAAGCCCGACAAGCTCTTCTTGTGTGATATGTCTTGCTGCTAAGCGAGCCGCCATGCCTTCCAATGCCTCTCGTACCGCGTACAACTCGAGTAGTTTGTCTGCCGAAAAAGTAATAACTCGAGCCCCTACATGAGGAATGCGTTCAATCAAGCCAAGCCCTTCAACACGCATTATCGCTTCACGTAATGGGCCTCGGCTTACCTCAAAGCGTTTAGCCAGTTCAGGCTCCGAGATCTTACTGCCCGGTGCTAATTCACCGTTAACAATCGCCTCAACGAGATACTCTGTCAGATTTTCCGACTTGGTGTTTTCTTTGTTGCTCACACGTGTTTTCGTGTTTGCACTTAAGGTGAGATCTTTTATCGCAGTATTCATATTCACGCTGCTCACTTCTGATTGCCGACCCTAACTGTCAACAATTTCATAACATGAACATAAAATACACGATTGAATTGTCGACAATCAAGCCAATTGTCGACAATTTAGACTAAGGTAGTATTTTTCAGAGACGATTAAAACTAATCCAAAAGGACACTACAAACAACTCAACCATCTGTTATTTATCGATTTAATCAGAGTAAGAGTCACTAACCCCCTATCTACCCTAAAATCATTTGAAATCGATATGTCGACAACTTATAGCCGAAACTTGTCAAAAGCAGCCCCCTTCGTATCTATCCACCAGCTCACCGATAAACAGATATAAAAAAGGCGCACTCATGTGCGCCTTTCATTCATCGAACCCGTTCTAACAAGCCAACCTTTAATCAAGCTATCTGACGAGTAACTTCTAGGTATTTGTTGATATCAACGAAATCAATTTGTTCCGGTTTGAGATACTCTTCTGCATAACGCAGGTGAGTACCGCTGGTTAAGAACAATCTAAACAGTTCGATATCGAGATGCTCGTCCAATGCCATTTTATACATGATGTCGACAGCAACACTGATTGGCTTCGCCTTCTTATAAGGCCTATCCGCAGCAGTTAACGCCTCAAAAATATCGGAGATCACCAGAATACGTTCTGGGATTGAAAGGTCATCACCAGTCAGCTTCCTTGGATATCCCGTACCTTTGAGTGTTTCATGATGCGTCGAAGCATAGCGAGGAACACGACTTAGCTCTTTCGGGAATGGCAGGTTCTCAAGCATCTTAATCGTGCCAAGCATGTGCTCGTTTATCTTGAATCTGTCTTCTGCAGTCAACGTGCCGCGTGCAATACTCAGATTGTAGACTTCGCCTAGGTTATATAAGTGCTCAGGTACATCCATTTTGATTTTATGTTTCGGGTCAAACTCTAACGGCCTATCTCTTCTCACTATATGTTCAGGTTTATCACTTAACAGTGGCTCTGTCGCAGGTAAACTTGCACTCGGTTCTCGGTTCAACGCCTCTATCGGTGATAAACCAAGTTGATCATCAAAGTTACGCGTCCAAGTCGTCTCAGCTATCGCGTGAATACGAGCGACTTTGTCTTCACTCATGAATTCACCACCAACGTTCGATGTCGCGATAAAAGTAAAGTCATCTTGTAGCTGTTGTTTGGTTGTCGCAAACTCATCTGCAATTTGCTGCGTTGATAGCGTACCTTCAAGTTGCTTTCTCAAAGCGGTGATTTCCGCATCACGCCAAAGTACTTCAAATCGAGTTCTCACCTCGTGAATTCGGTTGTAGTTCGCTTCTAGCTTCGTACCTTTATCGACGATGTGTTCGGGTATCGTGATCTTGCCACAATCGTGAAGCCAAGCCGCAATTCTGAATTCACGACGTTCATCATCATTTTTAAACTCAAAATCTTTGAAATGATCGGACTGTGATTTCTCAACTGCATCAGCCAACATCAAGCCGAGTTTTGGTACACGATTACAGTGCCCTGCCGTATAAGCAGATTTATCATCGATAGCTTGGGCGATAAGCTTGATAAACGACTCCACAAACGCCTCTTGTGTCTGTTCATGCTGCTTAATCTCTGCCGCCATGCCTTTCACTGCCACAGACAGCTCCCATACTTCTTTGATTCGAGTGTCAACAAGCTCGACACTATCATAATCACGCATCTTGATCTTATGAGTCTCCTCCTCTAATTGACGAATAGGACGCACTATCGGTGCACCAAAACCCCAAGCAATAGGCAACGTCAAACTCATCAGTAACATCGTTATACCAACAGAGGTTGCTAGACGTTTATTGACTGTACTAAAGATTTCAGATTCGGGAATCAATACCGCAAAATATTCAGAGTAGTGTTCGCCCGTGTCTATTTTCTTTAAATAGAGATGCTTGATCTCGCCATTCAACTCTACCCTTACCATACTGCCTTCAACCGTTGCTTCCTTAGTCAAATCATAAAGTTCAATATAAGGAACCGTCGTATTCGTATTAAAGCCGGTATCATGGAGCCACTTTTTCGCTAAGGTATCAAGTTGTTCATCACTTAACCTGCCGATAGCTTTGTCAATAATTGGAAGCAATTGCTTATGCTTGCTCTGCAACACCAAATGGAATTGATTTGAGTAGTTCTGTTTTAGATCTTCTAGAGCCCCATTTACAACAAGGCCTGGTTGGAAAAACCTATCTAATGCAAACGAGAGTACGGGTTCAGCGTCTAAGAATGCAAAGTTCTCTCCGCTTTCAATTGAATCAAGTGCGGACTCTAGGTTTTCAAATTCAACTAAATCAATGTTCGGAAAATCCTCTCTCAACTTAGGAATAATTGACCACCCAGATAAAATGGCAACTTTTTTACCCTCAAGCTCGGCATAATTAGTGACAACCTTCGCGCCGACCCTTGTCACGATAGAAAGTGGCAATTCATAAATTGGAGTCGTGTATAGGCCATCTATGCCATTATTTTTATAATGTTGAACCGATTGCAGGCCATCAATACTTCCTTCTTGAAACTTACTGACAAGCTCGCCCCAAGAGAAACCATTAACAAATTCAAACCTGATCCCTGTCATCTCACCAATCATTTTAAGAAGGTCTATCGCATAGCCGTTTGGTTTTCCCGCCACTGAAAAGTCCATCGGCCCCCAATCATTTTGATTAGACACTAACAGCGGAGGGGTATCGTTAATCAAGGCTTGCTGCTCAGACGATAGCATCAATGTTGATACATCAAACTCCGATTCCTGATTGTTAACCTTGAGGTTAGACGCAATAATATTACCCGATTTCGAATATAAGAAAGACTCAACCTTACTGTCTTCTGCTAAGCCAAGCGCCGTACCTGATAGTTTGCTAGCTAAAGAAGACAACACAATATCAATACCAATCACATGTTGAACTTCAGATTCGATTTTCGAATCAAACGCTAAAGAATAAGTTTGCCCGGTAATTTGTAAATGCTGGAAAAGATATGGCTGAGTTTTTTCGACCGACTGAACATTGGCAGAAACATACCAAGGCCTAGTAGTTGGAAGGTAGTTGCTCTGCTCCGTAGTTGAGTTTCTTAGCGCAAACTCTTGGTCAAAATATTTCGTCGTACGGACGCGCTCCTCCCCTATATTATGAATCTCAACCACAACCCAACGGTCCGTTTGTTGTGCACCGATTTTTTCTCTAACGACAGGGGCAGATTCTAGATTAATAATTTGGAAGAAGTTTTCATTAGACGAGCCAATGTAAATACTATAAAAGAGAGGGTTATCTTTAATTGCTTCTGAAAGAATAGTACGCGACTCTTCTTTCGATATTTTGTTACTTATAGAACGTTTCACTGAAGAAAGTAAACGCGCCGTATTGGCTGCGTCAGAATCAACCGCGCCGATATAGTTACTCAGCTCTTGGGACACCATCGTCAACTTTGATAGGGTATTCTCAGTCGCCATTTTTTTACTGAAGTAATATTGCAGTGAAACCGCAACAACAGCGGTAAGAAATGTCGCGAGTAAAAACATTCCTCCAACAGTAAATCGTAACGAAATTTTTTTGTCTGTCATTATTCGATCCTTGAATAACCACTAGCTCAGAAATGTAACGTGCCAGCTATAATCATATTATTACAGTAGCACTGCACACCTAGCAACATATTATTCTATATATTAAAGAGCGCCTCTCCATATCACTCTTTGTGTCGCAATAAGTACCCTCTTTAATGATACACAGCAGTATAAGCGACCAACAGTCAAAAGAATTGTTCACATAAACTCAAGAAAAACCTAGTTATTATTGCTAGAAGAATCCTACAGCCACCTCCCCGCGAACTTTATGAACAATATTAATCCAATGTTCTTTATTCTCAATATCACCGCATTACAGACATTTCGTTAACACACCGTTAACTTTAACGTCATCTACTAAGCAATATCCTACTCATCTGTTTAGTAGCTGGAAATAAAACATAAGTTTCTCTCCATTGAAGAGATCCCCTACATAAGGAACGTGAACCATGTTCAAGGCACTGAAACCTACTCTTGCGGCTTCTATTATCGCAGCAACCTTTTCTTTCAACACTTTTGCTGCTGACGTAGAAAAAATCCACTTCCTAATCCCTGGCGGCGCTGGTGGCGGTTGGGATATGACGGCTCGTGGTACGGGTGATGTATTGGTGAAATCAGACATCGTAGAAAATGTCTCTTTCCAAAACCTTTCTGGTGGCGGCGGCGGTAAAGCGATTGCTCACCTAATCGAAACAGCACAACGCCAAGAAGACACGCTAATGGTGAACTCAACGCCTATCGTTGTTCGTTCACTAACAGGTATCTTCCCTCAATCTTTCCGTGACCTAACTCCGGTAGCAGCAACCATTGCCGATTACGGCGCAATCGTCGCTCCTGCGGATTCTAAGTACGACACTTGGGAAGACGTCGTTAAAGAGTTCGAAACCAACCCACGTAAAGTGAAGATTGCTGGCGGTTCAGCTCGTGGCAGCATGGACCACCTTGTAGTAGCGGCAGCGTTCAAAGGCGAAGGTTTTGATGCGAAGAAAGTACGTTACATTGCCTACGATGCTGGCGGTAAAGCGATGGCGGCACTGCTTTCTGGCGAAACACAGCTGCTTTCAACGGGCCTTGGTGAAGTACTAGAGATGTCTAAATCTGGCCAAGTAAAAGTGCTTGCTGTGACGGCTCCAAAGCGTCTTGACGCTGCGCCTAACATCCCAACACTGACTGAATACGGCAACGAGACAGTATTTGCTAACTGGCGTGGTTTCTTTGCGGCACCGGGTACAAGCCAAGCAAAAATCGACGAGTGGAACGAAGCTCTTGGCAAAATGTACAAAACCGATGAGTGGCAAGTGGTTCGTGACCGTAACGGTTGGATCGACAACTACAAAGCTGACAAAGATTTTTACG
Source organism: Vibrio sp. 10N.261.51.F11 (assembly GCF_041471665.1). Taxonomy (NCBI): domain Bacteria; kingdom Pseudomonadati; phylum Pseudomonadota; class Gammaproteobacteria; order Vibrionales; family Vibrionaceae; genus Vibrio; species Vibrio sp. 10N.261.51.F11. Next base: position 178,284 of record NZ_JBFROW010000037.1, read on the forward strand.
CCTTCCTAGAAGACCAAGAAAAACAGATGGGCGATCTAATGCGTGAGCTTGGTTTCTTGAAGTAACCAACAACCATAGAGGGCTTATGTGCCCTCTTACTCTTTCCTGTTTCGCCGTACATGAGTTAACTAAAACTCCTTTGTTTATTCGTAGTGTATTGCTAAAGCTTGCTGATTCGTTGTAGAGGCAAGTGGCTTAACCAAGTCATGTAATTCGCTCACCTTTGGTTAGTGATCCCAGACATTCTTCATTAACTCGCTCATGTGCGGCTTTTTTACTTTTTATACCACCCCAAATGGAGTTGGATATGTCGGACTTACCAACCAAATTTCTGAGTAAGGAATCTTTGCTTTCGAAGGATCGCATCGGAGCCATGATCTTTATGCTAGCGAGCTTGTGCTACGGCTATCAAACCACGCTGATTCCTCTGTTCCCCGGTGACGAGTACGAACCCTTCACAGCAAGAACCTTACCTACCCTGTTGACGTTTATCGGCATTGGCCTTTCGTTGATCCTGCTAATAACAGGACAACCGGATAAGAAAGTCACATGTGACACAACACCGCTAAACTGGAAACTGCTGATTGGCTTCTTGGTGTTAATGGCACTGTACGGTGTTGGACTGACTTATCTTGGCTTTGTTTTAGCAACCAGCTTCTTCTTACTTGCAGGCTTTTACCTACTGGGTGAGCGCCGCAAAGCTGTCTTATTTGGCGCGTCGTTTCCTTTCGTTATCGCGTTCTTTCTTTTATTAACTCAAGGCTTAGATATCTACCTAGAGCCGGGGTTAATCTTCACTCTTTGGTAGGGATAACATTATGTTAGACGGAATTTTACAAGGACTTTCGACCGCCGTGATGCCAATGAACATCATGATGGTAATTGTTGGCTGTTTTGTTGGTACCTTTATTGGGATGCTACCGGGACTCGGTCCAATTTCAGCAATCGCGTTGATGATCCCGATTACATACGGCCTAGACCCTTCTTCTGGCCTAATCTTGATGGCTGGTGTGTACTATGGCGCTGTATTTGGTGGCTCGACGTCATCAATATTAATCAACGCTCCAGGTTGTTCTTCAACGGTAGTAACCGCATTTGATGGCTACCCGATGGCACAAAAAGGCCAAGCGGGTAAAGCACTTGCACTCGCGGCTTACTCTTCTTTCACTGGTGGCACACTTTCGGCAATCATGCTTTTGATTGCGGCTCCGGCTTTAGCCAGCGTGTCATTGAGCTTCCAGTCTTCAGACTACTTCGCATTGATGTTGTTAGGTTTATCGGCAGTAGCGGCGTTTGCGGGCCCAGGTCAGGTAATCAAGGCATGGATGATGACCATTCTTGGTTTGATGCTGTCTACTGTTGGCATCGACAAAGGCGTTGGTGTTGAGCGTTTCACGTTTGGTCTAACAGACCTGATGGATGGCTTTAGTTTCCTACTTCTTGCTATGGCAACCTTCGCTTTAGGTGAGACTTTAATGGGTATTCTAAAACCAGAGCAAGACACCAGCGCGGAAGAAAGCCAAAAGATGTCGGATATTGGTAGCATGAAGGTCACCAAAGAAGAGTTCAAAGAAGTGGCACCAGTTTCAATTCGATCTTCTATTCTCGGTTTCTTTACCGGTGTTCTACCGGGCGCAGGTGCCACTATTGCGGCATTCCTAAGTTACGGTATGGAGCGTAGCCTCGCGCCAAAAGACAAGCAGAAAGAGTTCGGTAAAGGCAGTATCCGTGGTCTTGTTGCTCCTGAATCAGCAAACAACGCCGCTTCAAGTGGTTCATTCGTTCCGCTACTAACGCTGGGTATTCCGGGCTCTGGTACAACTGCGATTATGCTTGGTGCATTGATTGCCTACGGTATTCAGCCTGGTCCTCGCTTGTTCGTTGAACACCCAGATGTATTTTGGTCAGTCATCATCTCTATGTACTTTGGCAACATCGTACTGGTTATCTTGAACCTGCCTTTAATCCCTTATATTTCTAAACTGCTAGCGGTACCTAGAACGGTTCTACTGCCAATGATTATCTTCTTCTCAATCACTGGCGTGTACTTGGTGTCATTCAACACGATGGACGTATTTGTGATGCTACTGGTAGCGATGGCTGCGATAGCATTAAGGCTAGCCAACTTCCCATTGGCACCATTACTGTTAGGCTTCATATTGGGCGGCTTGATGGAAGAGAACTTAAGACGAGCATTGATGATCAGCGATGGTGAGTTGAACTTCTTATGGGAACGCCCTATTACGATGACCTTCACTATTCTGGCGGTATTGGTGCTGTCTAGCCCGATTCTAGTGAAACTATTTAAGAGTTTTAGAGCGAAGCCAGTAGAAGTGTAAAGCTTTATCGAATCAACTAAACCTCAACGAAAGGAGCCATTGGCTCCTTTTTTCATTTAAAGCCTCAATTAAAACCAGCGGTTAAAGATGGTAGCAAACTCACAAACCTATCTTTACAACACACATGGCGCTGATATTCATAACAAATTCAAGTAAGGTAACCAGTTAGTTAACGTATTGGATTCTAAAACTATGGATTGGTTGATTCTATTCTTATCAGGGGTGGTTGGCGGTGTGCTTAACTCCATTGCGGGTGGCGGCAGCTTCATCACTTTCCCTGCTTTGTTATTTGCTGGCGTTCCACCAATAGCAGCCAACGCGACCAATACCTTTGCTTCGTGTGCAGGATACATTAGCGGAGCCTACGCTCTGCGCCACGAAATTCAATCTGGTACTAAGCAGCTAAAACTGACTATAGCTTTATGTGTGATTGGCGGTGGTATCGGGGCATTTTTACTGCTGCACACACCAGAAGCTCTGTTCACTCAATCTGTCCCTTGGCTGTTGCTGTATGCTGCTCTGCTTTTCACGTTTGGCGGCACGCTCAATAAATGGCTTAAACAAGCTACAGCAAAACATAAGCACGCCACTAGCGCAGGCGCATTCTTTTCCGCTTTATTACTTTTGATTGTCTGTATCTACGGTGGGTATTTTAATGCAGGTTTGGGCATTGTGACATTGAGCTATTTGGCGCTGGCTGGTTACACCAACATCAACGTGATGAATGGCATCAAACTGCTCGTGTCCGCGTGTGCTTCCCTCGCAGCGATCGTGTTTTTTATCGTAAATGGTTCGATTAATTGGCCGTCTGGCATGGCTGTATTATTGGGTACATTGGTTGGTGGTTATTATTCAGCAAAAGTCTCTCGCCGCATCCCACAACAATATGTTCGTAATACAGTGATCATCGCGAGTTTCTTAATCACCGCTTACTTTTTCTATGCTAATTAGACGTTCGGTCAATAAGGCTTGCAACTGGAAAGATTAAGCAAAGAGACTACACCCTTCTCATACCGATTCCGCTATTTTATTGCTTATAAAATAGCCAAGCCAAAATGTGTGAGACGAGTCCTTCAATTAGCAAATTTGATAACAATTTAGACTGTTTTTTAGCCTTTATTTTGCCAAAGGTGGGATAATTCTCCTGTCGAAAGTGAGACTTCATTAGGAGGCGTTATGAACACTAAACTCGGTCATGTCATGTCATCAAGTCGACTCATTTGCTTTGTCGCTTTTCTTGCTGCCACATTCGCGTGGATCTTAAAAATGCCCGCTCTGTTTTCTGTGTCAGCGCTATTCTTACTGGTCAGTGCGATCGTTTATGTCACCGATCTTTGGAAGAATCAAAGAAAGAACCGCGAAGCTTAGCCAATTACGGTTTAATCGAACGAATTAAAAAAGGAGCTCATAGGCTCCTTTTGTGTTTTTCGCTTATCTAATTAGCCGTGCTAATCGCCGACGCCTTATTTAGCGACGGTTCTTTCTAGCGACGTCTTCTTGTTAACGACGGAAGTTACGACCGTTACCGCCGCGGCGCTCTTTAAATGCAGACGCAGCTTTAGCTTGAGAAGCGTGGATAGACTCAACCGTTAGTTCCATTGGCTCACGAGGCTCTAGCCCATGGCGGAATGTACGTGAACGCGGAGGCATCTGGTATTCGATGTCCGATGCTTTAGGCATGCGCTTGAAACGGTAAAGGTAGAAGTTTTCAACCTTCTCACGAGCCCATTCGGTTTTCTTCAGGTATTTAACTGCGCTTGCCACTGTAGGCTTAGTGTTAAAGCAGTTCATACGCATTGCCGCATCTAAAATTTCCCAACCATAATGATCCACTAATTCAGTGATCATGGTTTCAAGCTTTAAGCCGTGTAGCGGGTTATTTTGTTGCAGTTCGATTCTTTCTTCTTCAGTCATAACATTACCTTTTTCAAGGCAACTAAAGGCCTTGAATTTACTCTAGAACACCGTCATCACTGACCATTTCTAGCTCAATCACTTGGGCATTACATCCATTGCCCTTATTTATGCCTTTATGATGGCATAAAGCATACTCGTTATCCTATTTATCTTTGAAATTAATTTCGAATTGGTCACTTAACACCCTACCTTAGCTCGCTATACAGACTAAGACATTCTGTGAACAAAATTTCCCCTTAAAGATTATGAGACTGGTTTAACTTAACAAAACCTACGGTAACCGTATGCAAAAGCCATATATTTAGTGATGACATTAAAGTTTTTCAGTACGCAGTATTACATTTTAATAACACAGTGCTATGGTTTTATTGAATATCGAAACGGTAAAAAGCCCGATTAAACAGTGGCATAATTATAATTAAAGGTTGGCTTGCCACATGTTTGACTACTCCCATTTCAGTAGAGCAGTGGCCCAAGACAAAGACATCGTCGCCATAGTCGATGCTCTCTTCCAGCTAGCTCGTGAACACTACCCCATATTATCTCGGCTATCCGTGGTGCTGTGCAGTGAAAATAAAGCATCGAATTATTTTGATCGGATTCACTGTGCCAAAACGCCAAGCATCATTACATCGAACAGGAGATCAAACCCAACTCTGCGTTGAGTCGTCTGGCTGAATCATTGGAAACAAGAATTGTTGATGACCTCTCTTTGATGAATCCGACTAAACAAATCTCTCATCTACTCGAGCTTGGTCACCAAAGTAGCTATATCACTCCAATCCACTACCAAGAGAGTAACCTTGGGTTCGTTTTCATCAACGCCTCATGCACTGACTTTTTTGCTAAGCAGACAATACAAAGCGACATCGCCTACCTCACCCAAGCGATTTCGAACCTGTTTGTGCAACTCTTCGAACGCCAGAGACAATTTCAGTCCTCATTAGCCATCGCCCTAAACATGGGGCACGCACGCGATCCTGAAACCAAAGAGCATCTGATTCGCATGGGAAAATACAGCGAACAGCTCGCACGTACGCTTTCGCACAGTAACAATGAGATTACCCACCAATTCGTTCACCGCATTCGCTTGTATGCCCCGTTTCACGACATAGGGAAGTACCGAATCCCAGACAAAGTGCTCTTCAGTACTGAGCGTTTTTCGGAAGAAGAAAGAAACATCATGAACAATCACACGATATATGGCGAAGAGATGATTGATGACGTGGTTGCCCTTTCCCACCACAGCTCAATGTGTAGCGAAGAAGTTCAGTTCATCAAGAATATTGTACGTCACCATCATGAACGGTTTGATGGCTCAGGGTTGCCAGATGCGCTCGTTGGAGAAGCGATTCCACTGGAGGCAAGAATTGTAACGCTAGCGGATGTGTTCGATGCTTTACTGAGTAAACGAGCTTACAAACACGCATGGTCAGCATCTAAGGTAATGGACTACATTGAAGCGCATACAGGGTTGATGTTTGATCCAGAGTGCGTCTCTGCGCTGAAGCAAAACCTTGATTACTTCATGTCGATACGAGAGCAATACAGTGATATGCAAAGTCCACAAGCTGCGCTCGCTTAACGGGTTGTATTAAATTTGCTGTCTGTGACTCTCTTGCAGAACCAACAAAAAAGGATGCCAGTTGGCATCCTTTTGTTTTCTAGTTTACAGCTAATAAGAACAACAAAGTTCTTAGCTGATTCTAACTAACGATTATACGTCGTAAGTTGTAGAAGCAGTATCGCCGCCTGTACCAGTCCAGTTTGTGTGGAAGAATTCACCACGTGGACGGTCAGTACGCTCGTAAGTGTGAGCACCGAAGTAGTCACGTTGAGCTTGAAGCAGGTTCGCTGGTAGACGTGCAGTTGTGTAACCGTCTAGGAAAGATAGCGCAGAAATCGTACATGGCATTGGGATACCAGACTCTAGAGATTTCGCTGCTACTTTACGCCATGCCACTAGGCTGCCTTGTAGGATGTTTTTGAAGTACTCGTCAGAACCTAGGAACGCGATGTCTGGGTTTGCTTCGTACGCATCACGTATGTTGCCTAGGAATGCAGAACGGATGATACAACCACCACGCCACATTAGCGCTACGTTACCGTAGTTTAGGTCCCAGCCGTTTTCGTTCGACGCTTCACGCATTAGCATGAAACCTTGAGCGTAAGAGATGATCTTAGAAGCCAGTAGAGCTTGACGTAGTGCATCAACCCACTCTTGCTTGTCGCCTTCAACTGGAGTGATTGTCTTCTCAAACAAAGCTTCAGCTTCAACACGTTGGTCTTTAAGAGCAGACAGGCAACGAGAGAATACAGACTCAGAGATTAGAGTCAGTGGGATACCTAGGTCTAGTGCGTTGATACCCGTCCACTTACCCGTACCTTTTTGGCCTGCAGTGTCTAGGATCTTCTCAACTAGCGCTTCACCGTCTTCATCTTTGTAGCCAAGGATGTCAGCAGTGATTTCAACTAGGTAGCTGTCTAGCTCAGTCTTGTTCCAGTCAGCGAATACTGCTTGCATCTCGTCAGCAGACATACCTAGGCCATCTTTCATGAACTGGTATGCTTCAGTGATAAGCTGCATGTCACCGTATTCGATGCCGTTGTGTACCATCTTAACGAAGTGACCAGCACCGTCGTTACCAACCCAGTCACAGCAAGGCTCACCAGCGTCAGTTTTTGCCGAGATACCTTGGAAGATTGGCTTAACCGCTTCCCAAGCTTCAGCCGCACCACCTGGCATGATTGAAGGACCGAAACGAGCACCTTCTTCACCACCAGATACACCAGTACCGATGAAGTGGATGCCTTTCTCACGACAATGCGCTACACGACGGTTAGTGTCTGGGTAGTTAGTGTTACCACCATCAATGATGATGTCGCCTTCGTCTAGAAGTGGGATTAGGTTTTCGATGAACGTGTCTACAACGTCACCAGCACGAACCATAAGCATCACTTTACGTGGCGCTTCTAGCTTCTCAACTAGCTCTTCTAGAGAGTAAGCACCAACAATGTTAGTACCTTTAGCTGGGCCTTCTAGGAACTCGTCTACTTTAGCAGCAGTACGGTTATGAGCCACAACTTTGAAGCCGTGGTCGTTCATGTTTAGGATAAGGTTCTGACCCATTACTGCTAGGCCAATTACACCGATATCACCTTTCATTATTTTATCTCCTTGCGGCTATTCGCACTTATGCGATAGCACTTGCTGCATTTGAATCTAGGAACCACTCTGTTTCGCCAGTTTTAGACTGGATTTTCGCTGCCGGGTAAGGCAGTTCTGAAGCAGGAGTTGTATGAATTTCTTTAACGATCTCAACTTTACCTGCACCCAGTACTAGGTAGCTGATTCGTTTTGCTGCTTCTAAAACTTTCGCTGTTTTAGAAACACGGATTTGACCAGACTCAGGGTGAGAAGCTAATACAGATAGGTTCTCATCTTGGTAGTTGGTTGCACCTGGGAATAGTGAAGCTGTGTGGCCGTCTGCGCCAACACCAAGCAGAATCCAATCGAATACAGGCGTGCCGTTTTCTGTTGGGATTACGTCAGCCATCTCTTTTGCGAAACGCTCTGCTTCTGCTTTTGGTTCATCTTCACCACGGATGCGGTGGATGTTTTCAGCAGGAAGGTTTACTTGAGTAAACTCTTTTAGTTTTGAAAATAAGAGCGCGTTTGCTTCACCGAAATTGCTTTCAGCGTCGTCTGGTACAACGCAACGTTCGTCGCCCCACCAGAAGTGAAGGTTATTCCATTGAATACCTTCCGCGTATGGCGCCTGTGCTAAAAGTTTGAAAAGCATTTTTGGCGTGCTGCCACCAGACAGTGAAATGTGAACAGGTTTGCCCTGCTCGCTGTATGCTTTCATTTCATTTGCTAGGTTTTCAACAACCAGTTCAGGCGTTGCAAAGATCTTGTGATTGATCATAGTTCGCAGTAATCCGTGTCTGTTAAGTTTTTGCATGGGAAACGCCATGCGCGGCCATCACGTTGCAGAAGTTCATCTGCTTCCTGTGGGCCCCAAGTACCACAAGCATAGCCAAACAGTGCTTGAGGATCTTGCTTGAAGTCTAAGATTGGTTGAACGTACTTCCAACATGCTTCTACCGCATCGGTACGTGCAAACAGAGTCGCATCACCGTTCAGTGCATCAAGAAGAAGACGCTCATAAGCCGTCAGCATCTGAGTTTCAGGCAAGTCAGAGTAAGAGAAGTTCATTTTCACTTCTTTTGCTTTGAAGCCTGCGCCTGGCTCTTTCAAACCAAAGCTCATCTGAATACCTTCATCCGGTTGGATGCGGATAATCAGCTTGTTCTCTGGTGCATCTTGACCAAATACTGGGTGTGGCGTGTTCTTAAAGTGAATCACGATTTCAGTCACACGTGTTGGTAAGCGTTTACCTGTACGTACGTAGAAAGGAACACCATTCCAACGCCAGTTATTGATGTGAGCTTTCAAGCCGATGTAAGTCTCGGTACGAGAATCATCCGCTACACCATGCTCTTCACGGTAACCTAGTAGGTGCTGACCACGAACATCTGATGCTGTGTACTGACCTAATACTAAGTCTTTACGCAGATCATCTTCTTCTAATGGTTTCAGACACTGAAGCACTTTAACCACTTCATCACGAATAGAATCAGCGTTAATTTGTGCAGGCGGCTCCATACCTACCATCGCTAGCACTTGCAGCAGGTGGTTTTGGAACATGTCGCGAACTGCGCCAGAACCGTCGTAGTATCCGCCACGCTCTTCAACGCCAAGGAACTCAGCACCTGTGATTTCAACGTATTCAATGAAGTTACGGTTCCACAGTGGTTCAAACATCGCGTTTGAGAAACGAAGCACTAGAAGGTTTTGAACCGTCTCTTTACCAAGGTAATGGTCGATACGGTAGATCTGGTGTTCTTGGAAGTGATGATGGATCTCTTCATCCAACGCTTGAGCTGATGCTAAGTCGTAACCAAATGGTTTTTCGATGATCAGACGACGCCAGCCGTTCGATTCATCGTTAAGGCCATGCGCAGCAAGGTTTGCTGGAATCACACCGTATAGGCTTGGCGGGGTTGCCAAGTAGAACAATGTGTTATGGTTTTCGAATTGGTAGTCTTGCTCAAGCTTGTCTAGACGTTGTGCTAAACGAGCATAGTCGTCTACATCTGAAGTATTGATCGCTTGGTAATGCAGATGTTCAATAAATGCATTCAGCGTCTCTGGTTCAGTTTTTTCCATTTCCTGAAGAGACTTCTTCAGCTTCTCACGGTAAGACTCATCGCTGTACTCAGTACGGCTCACTCCAAGAATCGCAAAGGATTCTGGTAGTTGATTGCTAGCATACAGGTGGTATAGAGCAGGAATTAACTTGCGGTAAGTTAGATCTCCCGACGCACCAAAAATAACGATGCTGCTGTTTTCAGGTATTACCATCATCTTTCCTATAAAAACAAGGTTTTTAGTATTCGCCAAAGGTATCAGCGACATACGAAAATAGATAATAGGTCTTAACTATTACATCAATAGTAAGCGCCTATTAAATTTGAGAATGCGTTTGGTAAACGAGGGTGAAAGCTATCACCTCTATTCGGGACAGTATTGTCTATGACTATTTGATTTACATCAACCACTGTGAAAGCAATCGATTAAATATTGACTCATTTCGAACAAATTCTAATCGATAGTTCCGTTCATTTAACCCACGGGTGAAGCAAATCGGCATTCTCAAACAGTGTAGTCAAGAAAGAACGGTATCTGGTCGGTGGAGTGAGCAATAGGAAAGGGAGAAAAAGGTAAAACCAGCTTACTCAACTGGCTTTATATTTATTTGATAGCATCGCGTTTATCTTTGTGACTTGTTGTCGCTAAATCTATCTTCTAGCTTTATTGTAGCAGCGTTCTGGGCGACCTACTGACCCGTAATTTAAGTCAGCCACTAACTCGCCAGTCGTGATAAGGAATTCCAAATAGCGTCGAGCGGTGGTTCGGCTAGCACCAATTCGTTCTCCGGCTTCATCGGCGGTAATATTAACGGCATCAGCTTGCTGAAAAATGGCTCTGATCTTATCCAACGTTACGCCATCAATTCCTTTGGGCAAGGTTGATACTTTTCCTGAGTCCGCTTTGGCATTGGCTTGCAGCATCTTATCAACCAAACCTTGGTTCAAATCAGACACGCTTTCGAACTCTTGTAACTGTGACTGATACTTCTTCAGTGCTGCTTCCAAACGAGGAAACATGACTGGTTTTAATAGGTAATCCACCACTCCCCCGCGCATTGCCTGCTGCAGCGTATCCACATCCCGAGCAGCAGTAATCAAGATAACGTCGCAGCCTTGATTGCTCCCTCTTACGTGATTAAGAATATCGAGCCCACACCCGTCCGGCAGGTACACGTCCAATAACACCAAATCAGGTTTTAAGATGTCCAGTTGCATGAGCGCTTCAGACTGTGTGGTGGCAATGCCGACCACGTCAAAGCCACCCATCTGTTCTAAATAACGATGGTGTAGCTCTGCAATCGCAATATCATCTTCAATGACCATGACTCTCGTGATTGCGTTCATTTATGTTCTTCCTTTAACCATGCTTTTTCCGTCACGATGATCTTCGCAAGATCGTTTCGTGCTTAATTATTGTTCTTCTTTTGGCAGATAAACCGTCATTCGCGTGCCAAAATCGTGGTTGTCGACCATTTCAAGCTGCCCTTGATATCGGTCTGCCAGCTGCTTTATCAGATACAAACCCACACCACGATTTTGCTTCGCTTTGCTCGATACGCCTTTTTCGGTAAGTGCTTTGGTTGCCAACTCTTTCGGCAAACCGCACCCTTTGTCTTCTACTTCTACGATAATTTCATTACCAAAATCACTAATTGAAACTTCAATAACCCGACGCGCTGGCGCAATTTGACCCTCTTGCTTAATCGCCGTCATCGTGGCATCAAAGGCGTTATCAATCAGGTTGCCAAGAATGGTGACAACGTCATCCGCGTTTAACCAGCTAGGCAGAACTTCAAGCCTTGAGCCTTCTTCAACTTTAAGCTCTAAACCAATTTCTCGCGCGCGTTCCGTTTTCCCAAGGAGCATACCTGCGATGAGCGGGTCTTTAACGGTTTCACGCAAGAACTCGATCAAGCTTTGATAGTGCGCGGTTTCTTGGCCAATCAGTTGCTGGACTGAATCCAACTCGCCCATCTGGATCAAGCCACTAATGGTATTGAGCTTGTTTTGATGTTCATGGGTTTGTGAACGCAGTAGATCTGCATACTCTTTGGTTTGTGAGAGCTGGTCGGTTAAATCGTTGATTTCATCTCGTAATCGGAAACTCGATACCGCCCCGACCACCTCACCTGCCACTATAATCGGGCTACGGTTAGCAATGATTCGCTTATTGTTCAAATACAACTCTACATCGTGGTCGGTGTCGCCCGTTGATAGCAGTTGTTCTAAATCACTGCCTGGCAATACATCAGAAAGGCGCTGTTGATTGAGTGCTTTATCCCTGTCTATCGATAAAATATCGCAGGCACTCTTATTAATAGAACGCAAAATGCCGTGCTTATCGATACTCAGAATGCCCTCTTTCACAGTACTCATGGTTACATCTAGCTCAACATACAACCGGCCTATCTCTTCAGGCTCAAAGCCCAAAATAGCGCGTTGAAAACGGCGAGATACATAACTCGAAATCAAAGCGTTGACCGCAACCACCAGCAACGCCATCACAATCAAAAAGGCTAAGTAAGGTTCGATTCGATCTTGCAACGAATCCAATAAGTAACCAACTGACACCACACCAATAACGGTACCTTGGGTGTCTTTTACCGCGGATTTACCACGAACTGAAAAACCCAGCGATCCTTTGGCTGTCGACACATAAGACTCGCCCAATACCAATGCTTTTTGGTTATCGCCACCACGCATGGGTTTACCGAGCCTGTCATCATAAGGGTGAATCAGGCGGATACCTTTATCATCTCCAACAACGATAAACGCCGCGCCAATGAGCTGAGTAAGGTTACGAAATTTAACTTGGGTTTCTTCAGACAAAACGTAGGGAACGCCATTAGGGTCCAACGTTCCATTTTCTTGAATAATGCTGGTGACAAGCGGCGATTCAGATAGAAATTCAGCAACACCTAACGCTTTCAAACCCATCTCTTGTTCTTGAGATTGTTTGATGTAGTAAAAACCAGCCGCTGCAAGAATCAAAAGTTCAACGAGGCCAGTGACCGTCATGATAATCAGTAACCTTTTACGGAAACTGATACTGCTCCATTTCATATTCCACCGTCCCTAGTGTTAGACGATCAATGTTAACACCAAGTTAATCGCATGACCTTTCTAGGGACGTGAATTTGTGACTGCTACTCAACTAAATAATTGAGCAGATTGTTAATTGATAATCCTTTACGTTGTTCATCTCGATTAATCGTTCATTTTTAGGACTGATTAGCTTAAAAACCAAAATAAACGAATAAATATTGAGCTAGATCACTAAGATTTTAGGTGTTTTTTAGGTTGTTTAAAATAAATACAATTATAATTGTTGCATATGAAGAAGTTTATTGTTGCTAAGCCATAGGTCATGATTTTCAGACCGCGCTTTGAATCGAAACTTCGATTAACAAAATAGCAACAACCCTTCGCTCGCTGGACGTATCTATAACTAAAAGTTGCACGCTCGCCGTTACGAATGATGAACAAACGGATTAAGTATTCTCCCCTATTCATCCATCGCTATTTCAAACTCGGCTAGCCAGACAACGAAGAGGTGACTGATAAAAGCATCACCCAATAATAAAACATTGATGAGCAGGAAGTATCGATCAGTGGCAACGTCCAATAGAAACAGGATAACAAACATAACGTATAAACATTGTTGAAAAGGAAACAAGGCAATGAAACGCGATAACTTTGGAATTTGTCTAACTAAGACTATGCTGTTCAAACACTTACAATCGACTTTTACTCACGTAAGAGCCTATGAGAAAGATGGCACCTCCCCACTCGATCTCAAGGTATTGTTAGCATTCCCGCAAATGTCAGGGAGAGATTTATTACAAACAATGCAAGGTTCAAGACAATTGGTATGGCGCGCCGATCACCATTGTCCTAGCTTTAAATAAGCCACTTCATTTTGTAAAAACACTTCTATACTGAACTTAAAGAGCACGCTTATGCGTGCTTTTTAAGTTTCATTTATCTTTGATATTCACGTCACTCAATCTTATTTACACTTGATTAACGAGTTATGAAAATTTCTATTCATATGAGACAATCTATTCAAGACAAATGACTATCGCCCTGTTAACATTAGAGTTAATACTCTAATTGGTATTTAATGCAGATGACCAAACCAAAATTCCGATACCTTGCGATCGCCAGTATGCTTCTCGGCACTATGGCTTCGCCAGGCTATGCAGCTCCGCTCACTTTTTCTGAAGCGTGGCAAATATTGCAAGAAAACAACAACTCTCTTGCGGCTCAACAAGCCAACGTTGAACGTTATCAACACCTTCAGAACTCAACAAGTAGCCTCAATCTTCCTTCTATTACCTTAGGGGCTAACTACACGCACCTTGATAGTGATGTGACGATTAATGGTGAACAGTTTTCAGATAGCTTGAGTGGAGTAAACCCTGCTATATCCGCGATTTTGCGCCCTCTAGTTGGTGGCGTTACCTCAACGATTACCGAACAAGACATCTTTAGCTCTTCCATTCGTGCTGTGTGGCCTATCTTCACTGGTGGTCGAATAACCGCTGCGCAAAATGCGGCTGAAGGTAAAAGCGAAGAAGCGCAAAGCCAACTGTTGATGGAGAAACAAGCTCGCTACGAAGACTTAAGTAAGTATTACTTCTCGGTGATCTTAGCGGAAGACGTGGTGAGAACGCGTCAAGCCGTTGAAGCAGGCTTAACTCAGCATCGTGATTTCGCCATCAAGCTTGAACAGCAAGGACAAATCGCCCGAGTAGAACGCCTACAAGCCGATGCTTCTTTAGATAAAGCGATTGTAGAGCGCACGAAAGCTCAGAACGATCTTAAAATTGCGCAATTGGCGTTGACCCAAATCCTTGGTCAAAATGAAAGTGTAGAACCCTCTGAACAACTGTTTATCAATAAGAACCTGCCTCATATGGACGTGTTCATTGACCAGACACTCATGACCTACCCCGGCCTTAAGATTCTTGATGCAAAAGAGAAACAAGCAAGCAGCTTAATTAAAGCCGAGAAAGGTAAATACTACCCAGAGGTTTACCTTTATGGTGATTACAGCCTGTATGAAGATGACTCTCTAGCCAGTGAAATGAAACCCGATTGGTTGGTTGGCATTGGTGTGAATGTGCCACTGCTTGATACCTCTGGCCGTTCCGACAAAGTCGCTGCGGCTCACAGTGCCGTATCACAGGTTCAATTCCTTAAGTCACAAGCTAAGCAAGACTTAACCGTGTTGGTACAAAAGACTTACCTTGAAGCAAACCAAGCCATTGAAGAGGTTCAAGGCCTAAACTCGAGCTTGTCTTTAGCTCAGGAAAACCTATTACTTCGTAAAAAAGCCTTCACACAAGGGTTATCTAACTCATTAGAAGTGGTTGATGCCGAGCTTTATCTTGCGAGCATTAAAACCCAGCAATCTGCTGCTCGCTTCAAATACCTAATCTCTCTCAACAAGCTGTTAGCGCTAACCAGCGAAATGAATGCTTACTCCAGTTACTTAACCTCCTCTGTTCCGTCTGATTTCGACTCAAAAACAGACACCGTTAGCCAGTCAAAAGGATAATTCATGAAACCTATTAAGCCCCTTCTTCTATCTTTAGTTGGTATCGGCGTTATTGGCTGGGTCGGATACAGTTTCTATCAAGCTTATCAACCTCAGCCGGTTAAGCTTCAAGGTCAAATCGATGTGCAGCAATACAGCATCTCATCGAAAGTACCTGGCAGAATTGATGAAATATTCGTGCGCAAAGGCGATTCGGTTGAAAAAGGCGAATTGATCTTCTCTCTACTAAGCCCTGAGATTGATGCGAAGCTAGAGCAAGCAAAAGCTGGTCAGAAAGCCGCTGGTGCATTAGCACAAGAAGCAGAGAATGGCGCGCGTACTCAACAGATCCAAGCGGCTAAAGACCAATGGTTGAAAGCCAAAGCAGCTGCCGATCTGATGGACAAAACCTACAAACGTGTAAACAACCTTTACAACGATGGTGTGGTTGCCGAGCAGAAGCGTGATGAAGCCAAAACACAGTGGCAAGCGGCGAAGTACACCGAAAGCGCTGCATTCCAAATGTATCAATTAGCGCAAGAAGGTGCGCGTGACGAAACCAAAGTGGCCGCCGCTCAAAAAGCGTTAATGGCAGCGGGTGCGGTAGCGGAAGTTGAAGCTTACGCAAAAGACACACAGATCCACAGCTGGTTTAATGGCGAAGTCTCTCAGGTTCTATTGAGCAGTGGAGAACTTGCACCACAAGGCTTCCCTGTTGTGACTGTTATCGACACCAAGGATGCTTGGGCTGTGCTCAATGTTCGTGAAGACATGCTTAAGCATTTCGAGAAAGGCAGCCAGTTTGAGGCGTACCTACCGGCTCTGGATAAATCATTAACTTTCCAAGTAACTCACATCGCCGTAATGGGTGATTTCGCAACTTGGCGCTCAACAGACGCAGCACAAGGCTTCGATTTACGTACTTTTGAAGTAGAAGCGCACCCTGTCGATACGAGCGAAACACTGCGTATGGGCATGAGCCTAGTGGTTGAGCTTTAGGTGACTTATGTCTGCTAACTCTCAATATACTGGATCGCAATCTAGAGGCTCGCAATCAACTGAGCATCATAGAGCGAAGAATACCTTGCTTCGGCAGTGGGCGATTGTCCGCAAAGACAAATGGTTGTTGTCTTGCCTAACTTGGATTCCTTTGCTGCTTGCTGCCAGTATCTGGCTGATTTTTTCACAAGGGATCGCTCGTGACTTACCGGTCGCAGTTGTCGACCTTGAGCACAGTCAAATCTCGCAACAGTTCACACGCCTTGTTGATGCTTCACCAACACTGCAAGTCACTCAGAAATACAGCTCAGCGAGTGAAGCGGCAAAAGCGATGATCGAACGTGATATCTACGGCTATGTTGTAATACCTAAACACTTTGACCGAGATATTTACCTAGGTTTAAACCCGCAGGTATCCGTGTTCTACAACAGCCAATTTATCTTGATCGGCAAATTAGTGAACTCGGCTCTGCTACAAGCTCAAGGTACGTTTAACGCTCAACTTGAAGTGGTTAAACAACTGTCACTCGGTGATACCACAGTCCAATCAGCATTAGGCCAAGCAGTAACAGTGCAAAGCCAGATCACGCCACTGTTTAACAAGAACAGCAGTTATGCTCAGTTCTTGGTGTCTGCAGTTATTCCTGCACTGTGGCAGATCATGGTTGTGGTCGGCACGATATTAGTTTTAACGGCGAACGTTAGAGCACGTGGCCTTCAAGCTTGGTTATCCAACGCACCTATGAAGTCACTCGCATCAACATTAACGCCCTACCTTGTCTTGTTTTTGATGTTTGGTATCGCGTTTAGTTTTTGGTTCTATGTGCTCTTAGACTGGCCATTTAACGGCAGCTTTGTGGCATTGACTATTGCCCAACTGCTAACCGTGATCAGTTGTATCATTATGGGTTGTTTGTTTTTCTTCTTAACACTTGATCCAGCAAGGGCGATGAGTTTCGCTGGCGCATTTACGGCACCAAGCTTTGCGTTCATGGGTATTACCTTTCCAGTAACAGACATGAACACAGCTGCTCAAATTTGGAGAAGCTTATTGCCCGTGAGTCATTACATCGAAGTACAAACGGCGCAGTCTAGTTATGGTGTGAGCGCAGCACAGTCTTTGATCAGCCTCTCTTCTATGTTGTGGTATGCAGTTCCTGCTTTCGTGGTAATGTTGCTAATTAAGAAACACTTGGCGCAATCAACTCTAACTGCACAAGCAGATCCATCTACAAAAGCAGCTATATCTGCAAAAACAACGCCGTCAACACAGCCAGAAGCATCAGCACAACAAGGAGTAAAACGATGAGCTTTACTCAACTGCTCAAGCAAGAACTCTTAGCGGTATTGCGCAACCCTGTCGTGCTTCTTACGGTATTTGGTGGTGTGGTCTTCTATTCCTTCTTGTATCCATTGCCTTACGCGAACCAAGTTCCTCAACAACTGAAAGCTTCGGTTGTGAACTTGGATAAGAGTCAAAGCAGCTATCAATTAGAGCGTATGGTGGATGCCACCTCTCAGATCGAATTGGTCCGTCGAGACTCCACCATCGCCGATGCGAAACAAGCCGTGCTTAACCAAGAGATTGGCGGATTCCTTGTCATTCCAGAAGATTTCTATAAAGACTTGTTGCTCGGTAAGAGCCCGACACTTTCTTACGCTGGTGATGCTTCTTACTTTTTGGTCTACGGAACCATTGTTGAAGGGCTTGCCAAGGCCGGTGGTACGTTAGCTGCGCAAGTTAAGGTCAGCCATTTGTTAGTCGAAGGTGTGCCTTTAGAATCGGCAGCCAAAGGCTACAGTGCATTCAGCTTGAACCTGAAACCAACGTTTAATAGTCGCATGGGATACATCGATTACGTAGTTCCAGCCGTCTTTGTGTTGATCCTGCAACAAACCTTAGCCATGGCTTCTGGTTTAGTTGGGGCAACCCAAAACGCTCAATCTACGTTTGGCTATTGGAGTAAGACCTCTCCAGCAAAACTGATGCTTGCTCGCTGTTGTACCTTGGTCGGCATTTATTATTTGTTGTCGATGTACTACTTCGGCGCTAGCTTTTCGATGTATGGGATAAACCAGATCGCCTCAACAACACAGATCTTAACCTTACTTCTGCCCTTCTTACTGGCCAGTTGTTTGATAGGGATTTTGATTGGTGAGTTAGTACCACGAAGAGAACTCGTCACGGTAGTAGTGTTAATCAGTTCAATGCCACTGATCTTCTCTTCAGGTTTTATCTGGCCGGTTGAAATGATGCCTGAATGGTTAGTTCTGTTATCACAGCTATTCCCAAGCACACCGGCTATCCAAGGTTTCTTAGCACTTAATCAGATGGGTGCATCTTGGCAAGAGGTGGCGTCTCAATGGACATTACTCTGGGGACAAGTTTTGTTGTGGGGTTCATTATTGGCACTTAAGCTCTACCACAAATCCAGTAAAGGCACAGTTGGCAATAGCAATAGTCATCGGGCCGTTTAGTTTTATGTTCTAGCGGAAAGTACTCATGCTTTCCGCTAGAACATAAAAGCTCTGATAAAGGGCTTTTTTAATATCCTAAGATCCGAATACACTTTCAGCCTTAGAATGTTTATACACCTCGAAAACATATCGAATACTCGAAATCCCCTACGCGCCCTCTATGTCCCTCCAGCCCATCACTCTGAATTCTCCTTCACCCGACTCTATAGCAGCTACTGCATATGCTTTTCTCAGCATAAAAAGCATCGACTTATTCCCAAATGATGACAAAACCCGAACAACTGTAAATTTATTGTAAAAATTTCTTTGTTGGCATTATTTTTATGTATAGGATTATCAGTAGGGCTTGGTAGCCCGAATACCATAGTCTTATTGGTGCACATACCAAAAGGATATCCATACAAAGCAAGATCAGTACTTATATTTATTTCGTTTTTCGACCTAGCTACAGCCGTTTATGTTGCCGTCGAATGAAGTAGATAAACCACTGAGATATACAAATCAAATAGAAAACAAACACAACAGCAACAAACATAATTTATTAAAAAGACAGGGAAAACCATGAAAAACATACGTGAATTATTTTTTGGGTTTATATTATTGTTTAGTTCCAGTGCATTTGCAGAAGAAGGATCATTTAACCAAGCTATCAGCAACTTAAGTCAAAGTGTTGATGGTTTTTTCAACGAATACACAGGTTGGTTCGTTGGGCTGATATTTAAAAGTGTACCGATTGGTGAAGCTAACTTCCCAGTGATTGTTGGCTGGCTGTTGCTCGCTGCGATCATCTTCACTGTTTATTTTGGCTTTGTTCAATTTAAACGTGTCGGCATGGCGATAGACATTATCAAAGGTAAGTATACCGATCCTAACTCTAAAGAGGACGGCGAGGTTTCTCACTTTCAAGCGTTAACAACGGCGCTTTCTGGTACTGTCGGGCTTGGTAACATTGCCGGTGTAGGTGCTGCACTTGCGATTGGTGGCCCTGGCGCGACATTCTGGATGATCTTGTGTGGCCTTCTGGGTATGGCTTCTAAGTTCTGTGAGTGTACCTTAGGTGTGAAATACCGAACTATCCTACCTTCAGGTGTTGTTTCGGGTGGTCCAATGTACTACCTAAGCCAAGGTCTGGGTGAAAGAGGTTTAGGCGGACTAGGTAAAGTGCTCGCTATTGGTTTCGCATTAATGTGTATTTTAGGCGCATTAGGCGGCGGTAACATGTTCCAAGCTAACCAAGCACACGCCATGTTAACTTACGCATTTGATGTACCAAGTGAATACGGTGTGATCACTGGCCTTGTACTTGCCTCTTTAGTTTTCTCTGTGATTGTTGGTGGTATGCCTTCTATCGCATCGGTAACAGAAAAAGTTGTTCCTTGGATGGCTGCTCTGTATATCGGTATGGCTCTGATTGTTATCGGTTCTAACCTTGATCAAGTTGGCCCTGCGTTCAGCGCAATCTTTACAGGTGCATTTACTGGTGAAGGTGTTGTTGGTGGATTTATTGGTGCGCTAATTCAAGGCTTGAAACGTGCAACATTCTCGAACGAAGCAGGTGTAGGTTCAGCAGCTATCGCTCACTCAGCGGTTAAAACAAAAGAACCAATCACCGAAGGTCTAGTATCACTATTAGAACCGTTCGTTGATACGGTAATCATTTGTACAATGACCGCATTGGTTATCACTATCGCTGGTTTAAACGTAGGTCCATTCGATGGCTCTGGTTTAACGGGTGTAACGCTGACTGCTGCATCGTTTACTGAAACGGCAGAAGTATTCAAATACACACTCGCTCTCGCAGTAATCATGTTTGCGTTTTCTACCATGATCTCTTGGTCGTACTACGGTCTTAAAGCTTGGACTTACCTATTTGGTGAAGGCAAAACAACGGAGCTGATTTTCAAAGTGATGTTCTGTGTGTTTGTTGTTATTGGTGCCACGATTCAATTTGGTGCGGTAATCGACTTCTCTGATGCGGCTATCTTTGCGATGTCTATCTTCAACATTCTTGGTCTGTACTTCTTGATGCCAGTTGTGAAGAAAGAACTGCAATCGTTTGTTGCTCGTGTGAAATCAGGCGAAATCAAAACGTATGAGAAATAACGTTTAGTGGAATGAGGTTTTGCTCTAGTAGCTAACTGCATTCTAAGAAACGACACAGCTCTAAAAACGAAACTGTTCTAAAAATTTTTGTAAGACCCTTTGCTTGAGAAAGCGAGAACAGGACTGCAACTTATCCAAAATCCCTACCAGCTTGGCTTGTGGGGATTTTTTATGTCTGAACGATTAGGCGAATAACTACCTTCAATGCCCTGCTCACTCTTTTCACCCTTTTCACTCTGTTCATCATCGTGTTCAACATCGACACGACGAACCAACTCTTCTACTTTGATCATCTCTTTTTGCGCTAATGGCGAGCGACAATCATCGAAACAATAAGCTATGGTGCAGTTCTCACAAAGATACTCTGGCATCACTCCATCCCTTGTCGTCAAAGCAGCCAAATGCGAGCTAGCAATCGACTGCGTGTTCATCCTGAACAACACTATTATGCAGCGACTCTGAGCTGAAAATATGTATGCAAAGTCATTTAATAGACAACAAGTAACATATCATTGTGGATATACGTAACTATTCACAAATATCTAAGCAAACAATGAAAACACGCAAATAATCAATAATGAGAAAGCACCGGATCTATGCTCTCGACAAACGCAAAACGCCCACATCACGTGTGTGATGTGGGCGTTTCAATATTTAGTGCAAAACTAACGTTAGGTTGGTAAAGCCTTCGGCTTATAAACCCATCTCTTCAGTGAGCGTTTTGATCTGCTTGAGATCCATGGTGTGGACTTCAATCATTTGTCTGATATCGCTCAGTCGAGAGTTAGCGTTATCTTGCTTCTCACACGCGTCAGATTTCGCATCCCATGATGTGCCATCTAAGTAAACATCACACGCTTTCTTAAGAGAACCAAGATTCTGCTCGAGTTGATCTCTTTCTTTCTCAAGTTTTTCAAGTTCTTGAGAAATCTGTAATTCTTTTCGGAAAACTTCACGCGCACGCTCAAACAAAGTCGATTGCATGTCAGCCTGACGATTAAGTTTCTGGTTGTCTTGCTGAGTTTGCTCTAACGTTTGCTTCTGTTCATTTAGCTGTTGCTCTAACGAGTAGTTCGCCTTCTCTAAAACCGAAGACTGCTTCGCTAATTCCTGGAGCTCTTTTTGATGCTCTTCAGCTTGTTTTGCTAGCGCGACTTCGACTTTGGCGTCGATCTCGGTATCAACTTTTGCCACCTTAGCTTCAACCGACGTCATCAATTCTGTTTTGCTATCACGCAGTTCTTGATAACGAGTTTCGAGTACCTGATAAGTGGACTCCCACTTAGAAGCAGTGACTGTAGAACCGATTAAGCCACCCAGAGCTAGACCTATAACCGCAGCAATGCCGATATAGAGCTGACTGCGTTTATCGCGCTCTTCAATAACAACCACTTCATCTTGTTCGCTTTGTCCAGATTGCTGGTTCACTAGCGGGTACTCCCAAAAATATGTTTAACGTTACGCGGTCACTGGCACTAATACCAATACTGATAGTGTAGGTTCAGTTAAACCTATCGCTCAAGTCAGAAGCACTTAAGCTTTTGCTAACACGTTCATCCCAACTGCTCATAGAGAGGTTTAACGAGTTAACTCCGAAATCATCAAGCTGGCAGTATACAAAAGGAAGCTGCTAACGATAACTATCACTACCCCTTTTTGCAGTTTTTCGTTTGTCCGGTAACGAAATAGTACAAATGCCAAAGCCAATAAAAAAACAATCGCTATTAGTCGAGTCATAACTCCTCCTTGTTTCTCTATTTTATACCATTTAAATAAGCAAGTTACGTCAGAGACTCGTTGTTTGATCATTTAGTTGAACAACATTTGTGCAAACAGATATTTTGTAGCTGACATCACATTTTATATGATCTAGGATACGCCTACAGATTACCTAATTGTTTAGGTAATTGTTCCGATGAAGACTGCAGGAGAGTGGTTTTTAACTAAACTTTAACATTTAGTTAGATTGACCCGCCGAAGAAGTAAATCTTTCAGGTGCTTTATGCTGGAGAAATCCAGAAAAGTGAGGACTGTCGTTGGAGGAACCTCTGGAGAGAACCGTTAGATCGGTCGCCGAAGGAGCAAGCTTAGTGCCCGTCACTTATCTATAAGTGATTCGCTAAGTGAAACTCTCAGGCAAAAGGACAGAGGAGTGGAAAGCAACAAGCCTTAATTAACAAAAGAATTCTATCTAGAAATCCGTATGTATTAAGTAGTGCTACCGATCCCTGTGATCTGCACTGCCTTCCCTCTTCTCCTTAAATTTTTTAATTTATTAAGGGGAATCTATGAACCACCTACAAGCTACACTACAAACCATCAACCAATTCGTTTGGGGACCACCACTGCTTATTCTGCTAGTGGGTACAGGTATCTACTTTACTTTTCGCTTAGGCTTACTCCAGTTTAGACACCTCCCAACCGCACTAAAAATGGTATTCAGCAAAGACAAATCCGGTACGGGTGACGTATCAAGTTTTGCCGCTTTGTGTACCGCGCTTTCAGCGACCATTGGTACTGGTAACATCGTTGGTGTAGCGACCGCAATCAAGATTGGTGGCCCTGGTGCCCTGTTCTGGATGTGGCTTGCCGCTGTATTTGGCATGGCGACCAAATACGCAGAATGTCTACTTGCTGTTAAATACCGCAGAACCGATAGCAATGGCGAAATGGTTGGCGGCCCTATGTACTATCTTCAATACGGTGTTGGCTCAAGAATATTGGCGGTGATGTTCGCTGTGTTCGCTTTGGGTGTTGCCTGCTTCGGTATTGGTACCTTCCCACAAGTTAACGCTATCTTAGATGCAACTGAAATCTCATTTGGCGCTTCTCGTGAGATGTCTGCTGTCGTGCTTACGATATTGGTGGCGGTGGTAACCCTTGGTGGTATCCAATCTATCGCTAAAGTAGCAGGGAAAGTTGTTCCTACTATGGCGGTGATGTACGTCGTCGCGTGTTTAAGCGTTCTGATTTCAAATGCAGACCAACTACTGAATGCCATTGCCCTTGTTGTTACCTCTGCGTTTACAAATACTGCGGCAACAGGCGGTTTCTTTGGTGCGAGCATCATGCTTGCTATCCAATCTGGTATTGCTCGTGGTGTATTCTCTAATGAATCTGGTTTAGGTAGCGCACCAATGGCTGCGGCGGCTGCAAAAACAGATTCATGCGTAAAACAAGGTCTTGTCTCTATGACAGGTACCTTCTTCGACACCATCATCATTTGTACGATGACAGGTTTGGCACTTATCTTAACAGGCGCTTGGCAGACTGACCTTTCTGGTGCTGCGATGACCACTCATGCATTTGCTGTTGGTCTGAATGCAGACACGCTTGGCCCTATGCTGGTTTCAGTTGGCCTAATCTTCTTTGCGTTTACTACGATTTTAGGCTGGAACTACTACGGCGAGCGCTGTGTTGTTTTCTTGCTGGGTACTAAAGCAGTCTTACCTTATAAGATCATCTTCATTGCGTTGGTGGCTTCTGGTGCATTCTTGAAGCTCGACATGATCTGGATATTGGCAGATATCGTCAACGGCCTAATGGCAATTCCGAACCTAATCGGGCTTATCTTGCTGCGCCACGTTGTTATCGAAGAAACCAAGCTATTCTTCAAACCGTTGACGTCTTCAAATGATTGTGAAGCAGTTAAAGCGTAAACTGAAGTGATTGAATACCAAGCCCGCATTCAACTGCGGGCTTTTTTATTTTCATCACATAGCGAAACGTCTTAAATTATTATGCAGCACATATGCCCTTATAAATAACAAGAATATTAAATCGACCACTATGCGATTTAATAAAGAAGATTGAAGACTACTAAAAAGAACACTAATAAAACCAACACTTAATTAGATATTACTTATATTTAACAGATTGTGCGTAGGTGTCAGGCGTTTTGTAACAAACATATTAAATTTCTTTTCGTTTCAACGACACAAAAAACCAGAAGAATAAAACATGTGACTTTAATTCATATATTAGTCAGTTTATAGTCATCTACATTGTAGAGAGAATTATAATAAAAATAAAACGTTGGCTATATGATCAGATTCGACCCGATTAAAAACCGTATTTATAACGATGAACGTTCTATTAAAGTAGGATACCGTGAAACTCGGGTCCTGGAGTTATTACATAAAAACTCACCCGATATTGTTAACAAACAAGATATTATTAGCTTCGCTTGGGGAAACGAGTTCATAGGGGATACGTCACTAGCGAAAAGTATAAGTTTACTGCGCCAAGGGTTCGTTAGATTAGGCATCAAAGAAACCCCAATCGTCACCGTTCCTAAGGTGGGCTATCGCCTTATCGATGAGTGCGTGGTAATCGACTCCCCCATCAATAATGCAGCCACAACTCCCCTTGCTGATGCGAGCAACCTGATACCCGTCGGCAATAACGGTATTGCTATCGGTGCAGCTGTTGCAGTCGAACCTAAGCCTAACCCTAAACAAAGTTCGTCGGCTTACTTTCCCACTGCTGAAAACCGAAACAAGTTGTGCTACTTCACCACTGGCTGCTTACTGTTGGCATCAGCGTTATTGGCTTTTGCTAAGGTTAATGAGAGAAACCTCAGCGATATCAACCCCATTAACCGGCTCAACGAGCAATGGATAGGTCAAATACAAGTTTTCCAAGCCCCTGAAATGGCGATGACGCCAGAGCTAGAAAGCATTCTCTATCAGTATCAATGTGATTGCGTGGCGTACATTAGCGAAGAAGCGGAATATTCTGAGCTCTCTATTCTGAACAAAGCCACACGCCAGTCCGTCAACATCTTTTACACGCCAACCCAACTAGATCAAGCCAGTACCGAACTGGCCCTATTCCTAGAAAGAGGTCAATTATGATGCCAATCGTTGCGCTCATTTCTGCATTCGTTTTATTGGTTGGCATATGGAGTATCCCTTCGCCCCAACCAAAAGAAGAGCATCGCTACCAACATAGCGTGGTGGACCTGATAGTGAATGACAATGTATTACGTACCGACGGATTAACGAAAATAAGTAACAACAAGGTGCTGCACCTGATGTCCGTTCAAGACGACAACATGCCCGACCCACTTGTTCTGCGATTCAGAGGAACAGCCCGTCCTTCTCAATCACTTTTCTTTTCTATTTCTGGCACCATTGACTTAGTCTCTGTGCAAAAAATAAATAAAACAATGAATGACAGCCGATTGGCGCCTTACCTGTTAATCAACAATGACCCATTAACGGTAAAGATTGATATCTTAAGTTCGAATGATTTATTTGCCATCATTAAAACGTGTAATACAGGCCGAACGCAACTTCTGGCCAAACGATAATTAGAGATAGTTTAACCACTAGCAAAAAGTGCCCTATTATCAAGTAGCAAGCTTTTCCGATATTACACATAAAAAACGGATGGTTATTTTCATTATTTTATTAGTAATACAATTATTACAGTCTTCCTTACTTTAAGTGTTTGCATTTTAAAACCGATAGCAAAGCAAAATATTCAAGTTAGATTTTTACTCTTTGTCACTCACTACCTGCCCACCTTAAAACTACGAGTATTGTGAATGGTTATACCTGTTCTTCTAATTAACCATTCATACAAACGCCAAAAATAACGTCAAATAATTTTGACGTCTAAGCCCGAATAATGGGCCTTCATTTTTCTAAAAACGGTTTGAGCCCCATCAAACAATTTACGTTCAGTTGCATACTCTTTCACCGTAAAAACACTAATGACAATACAAGCCATTGAATTAACTGGGTAATTTAATTCAACCCTTTTCAGTATCTATCTATTTATCAACATGAAAAAGTGAACTTGTCTTGTTAACTGCACGGCACACAAAACATTATCAAAATAGAAAAATTACAAATGAGGGAATTGTTAATGATCACAGTAAACAGAAGTCTCTTAGCAACCGCAGTGTTGTCTGTTCTATCAACCGGTGTAAATGCGAAGATTTACCCAGACCAAATAGTGTTTGACCAACTTGGTGAAGATGTCTGTCGCTCTGGTTATCGTCCTATAGACCGTTATGAAGCAGAAGAGCAGAAGAGTACTTTGGTCGCTCGCATGGGCACTTGGCAGATCACCGGGTTAAAAGGAAACTGGGTAATCATGGGGCCGGGTTATCATGGCGAAATTAAGCAATCAAGCAGTGGGTCAACGTTCTGTTACCCAAACAACGACCAATCTGAAATCCCTAACTATTCCGCCAAATCGGTTCAGGAAGGCAGCGAAATCGATGTTCAGTATGAATTAGTGAACAACCGTAACGACTTTGTACGCCCATTAAGCTACTTAGCCCACAACCTAGGTTACGCTTGGGTTGGCGGTAATAACAGTCAGTACGTGGGCGAAGACATGACGATAAAGCGCTCTGGCAACAGTTGGGTAATACAAGGAAATAACAATGGCTCTTGTAGCGGCTATCGTTGTGATGAAAAAACCAAAATCACCGTCGACAATTTTGCCTACACCGTTAACGACGACAACTTTTGGCATGGTGATGTTGTCGAGTCGGATCGTGAACTAGTGAAAACGGTTTACGCGACGGCAAGAAACAACAGCAACATCGCGCAACAAGTGGTGGTAGACCTAAAAGTAGACGAATCAACAAACTGGTCGAAAACGAACAGCTACGGATTCTCACAGAGCGTTCAAACAGAGAACACCTTCAAGTGGCCTTTGGTTGGCGAAACTAAGCTCACCGTTAAGTTCGAGGCTAACCAAAGCTTCGCTGAAACAAATGGCAACTCCACTAGCGAACAAGTAACACTTCAAGCTCGTCCTATGGTTCCTGCGAATTCGGAGCTACCGATTCGAGTTGAGCTGTATCGTTCAAGCATCTCTTACCCGTACCGATTCAACGCCGATATTAGCTACGATGTTGAATTCAACGGCTTCCTTCGTTGGGGTGGCAACGCATGGCATACCCATCCAGATAACCGCCCGTACAAGGCTCATACCTTCACTATGGGCCGTGGCAGCAGTGAATCTGCCGACATTCGCTACCAATGGGATCACCGTTACATCCCAGGTGAAACTAAATGGTGGGATTGGGGCTGGGCGATTAAAGAAGCTGGCTTATCAAGCATGCAATACGCGACTGGCGGAAGCTTACGCCCCTTCCACTCTTACGTGTCTGGAGATTTCTACGCTGAATCTCAATTTGCAGGTACTATCGAAATTGGACAAGCAACACCAATTACTAACAATCTACGCAGCAAAAGAAGTACTGATTCCGTCAACGAATCTACTGAGCGCATTGGCGACATCGAAGTTACCACCAACTTTAACGCCGATGAGTTGAGTGACTTAGGTTTCGAAGGTGCTGAGATGAACATTAGCGTCGTTGAATAACTGCGCTGTTGAATAAGATCGGTACAAAGATCTACCAGTAATAAAGCACAAAGCCCACGACACATCGTGGGCTTTCATATATTCATGTTCAACTGAAAACGGTGAACTACACAGGCTCTTCCATCAGAAGCTTAACACCCAGCCCAACCAGCACCATGCCCGTCACGCCTTCCATCCACTTCATAAAACTCGCGTTTTTGAGCAAATTTTTAGCCGAGTTAAGAGCGCCAGCCAAACCACATTGCCATACCATCGCAATCATAAAGTGTACCGAAGCCATCAACATAGATTGCAATAAAGGCGAACCTTCAGGGTTTACAAATTGAGGTAAAAAGGCCAGATAGAAAACTGCTGTTTTTGGGTTAAGAACGTTAGACAGAAAGCCTTCACGCAAAGAACGCTTTGCACTGTATGCCTGCTGAGCTTGTTCTCCGACCTTCAAACCGCCACCGTTTTTCATCAATGCTCGCAAACTGCTTAAGCCAAGCCAGATGAGGTAAACCGCACCTACCATCTTAACGGCTTGAAAGAGTTCAGCGGATTGGGCGAGGATTGCAGATATACCCACAGCAGAGAAAAACGCGTGTACATACAAGCCGCTACAAATACCAAAGCTCGTCATACAACCGTCAGCTAAGCCAGAGCGGCTAGTATTGCGAATCACCAAAGCCGTATCTAAGCCCGGCGTTAGCGTTAAAATAGTGATGGCAATTAGAAATGCCTCAAAGTTCAAAATATCCATATCATTGTCATTTTTGTTCAGCGATCTATCATCAATACCGTGTATCTGAACAATTCGCAAGCAACAATTGCCACCAGCTATACAACTCACTGATTTTGTGCACAATAGAACAGTTTGATTTGTTAAGAAATAGTAAATTCAAGGCATCGTACCGCCTCATGCTTTTCTCGCTATATCTTCGACTGCGAAGGTCGGCGTCATTAAAAAGCAAAGCCATAATCAAAGTACACGAGATGAACCTTAACGCTGACGCAGCCCTAAGGATCATTTAAAGAAACCAAATTAAGAGTAGTCAAATGAGCGCATTCAAAAAACTAGTCGAACACTCTCAAAAATGTTCACGCTTTCAACACCTAGCTTCTATTTGTGGTTGGGACCAAGCTTCAATGATGCCAGCAGGTGGTAACCAAGCTCGTAGTGAAGCGATGGCCGAGCTTTCTGTTCATATTCACGGCTTAATGACTCAACCACAGCTTGGCGATTGGATTGCAGACGCTGAAAATGAAGCGCTGAACACTGAGCAACAATCGTCACTTCGTGAAATAAAACGCCAGTGGCAACAAGCAAACCTACTTCCAGAAAAACTGGTTGAAGCGAAATCTCTATCGGGTTCAAAATGTGAACATGCGTGGCGTAGCCAACGCGGTAACAACGACTGGGTTGGATTCGAAAAGAACTGGCGTGAAGTGGTTGAGCTTTCTCGTGAAGAAGCGCAGATTCGCGCAGACGCAGCCAATCTAACGCCTTATGATTCGATGCTGGATATTTATGAACCGGGCACCAGCTCTACTTCACTTGATACCCTATTTGCAGACGTTAAAACTTGGCTTCCAGGTTTAATTGATGAAGTGATCGAAAAACAATCGAGCGAGCAATTTAACGCACCATCAGGTATCTATTCGACCGAGAAACAGAAAGCACTGGGTTTAGAAGTCATGAAGCTGCTTCAGTTCGATTTTGAACACGGCCGATTGGATGAAAGTGTTCACCCATTCTGTGGCGGCGTCCCTTCAGACGTGCGTATCACAACACGCTATGACGAAGCGGAATTCGTTCAAAGCTTAATGGGTATTGTGCATGAAACAGGCCACGCACGTTACGAACAAGGCTTACCAAAACACCTAGCAGGACAACCAGCGGGGGAAGCTCGTTCTATGGGCATTCATGAATCTCAATCTTTATTCTTCGAGATGCAAGTCGGCCGCAGCGACCCGTTCATTGGACACTTAGCGAACTTGGCTGGTCAGCAATTCTCAGGCTCAGAATTTGAGAAAGAAAACTTCCAGAAGATCTACACGCGCGTGAAGAAAGACTTCATCCGTGTCGATGCTGATGAACTCACCTACCCTGCACACGTTATCCTGCGTTACGAGATTGAGCGTGACTTGATCAACGGCAAGATCAAACACACTGACGTGCCAGAGTTATGGAATACCAAGATGCAGTCTTACCTTGGTTTAAGCACTCAAGGCAACTTCACTAACGGCTGTATGCAAGACATCCACTGGACAGACGGCGCATTTGGTTACTTCCCATCGTACACATTAGGTGCGATGTACGCGGCGCAGTTCATGGCTTCAATGAAGAAAACGGTAGATATAAACTCTGTGATTGAAAGCGGTGACCTATCCCCTATCTTCACTTGGTTAGAATCAAACATTTGGAGCAAAGGCAGCCTGCTGACCACTGATGACTTGGTGGAAGGTGCAACGGGCGAAACCTTGAATGCGCAATACTTCAAAGACCATTTGAGAAGTCGTTATCTGTAGATAAAACGCCCAACTACATTGAAGGTTTCTACTTGCAGAGCTTGCTGTGTAAGTAGAACCAAGCTGAAAAAAGCATAGTACAAGTATTGTAAGTCAAAAGTCACAATTATGGCTGAAGGGTAGCTTTGGTTCTAACTAGAAAAGGGGCACTTCTGAGTTACGAAGTGCCATCTGTGAAGGTTCTGGACACAAACGTTTTAGGTGTGCTGCTCTAAACCATTTCGTTCAGATTAGAAAAAGTATCTTGAAACCTTAAACGTTTGTTAAATTACTTGTTCCCATTCCTTTCTTTTGCACCCCAGACAGTAGTTCTTAGAAAGGTACTTGGAAACGATATCATCAACGGTATCTATCGCCCCATTTAGGTCTACAGTCTCTTTTGGAATTCCCCAACCTTTCACACCATGCCTAGCCTCAATACCTAAGACACCAAAGCTATTGGCAGTACCTGTAAATGCCTTAACTTTATCTTCATCAAGCCCCAATGTTGACATTGCATTTTTTTGATTGCCACAGTGGTGGCAAATAGTGTCCCAAATACAATACAAGTTACGCCAATCAAAACCTACTGAAGCTTGTCGCAGTAAGTTAAAGATATCTTCATGCTCGGTACAAAGTTGAATATATGCTGTAGTTTTATGGTTGAAAGGGGCATCGAATTTACTACGTTCTTCATTTCCAATGAAGGGATTCGAGGCTGGCACTTCACTTGAGAAATCTTCCTGACTCCAGTCAGACTCTGATGGATAATCCTTGTCTGAGCTAAAGATTCGGTCAACAGATATTTGACCGTAGCGCCTAAAATTATTGAAACCATAGTCTATAGCTAAAGCCCCATTTAGAAGTTGTATTAACCCCTTTATCGCAGATACTACTTCAGTGAGATTTTTATTCCCTTGAATATGAGGAAAATTAAGAAAGTATGCCTCTGATTGATGATCGTCAGAGTCTTCGTAAACGCTAAAATGAGGTGACGACATAAAATTTGCCATCCCATACAAAACTTGTCGATTACCATTTAAAGAAACTAGCCAATTCATATTCTACCTTTGTAATTTAACGCTTTATAGACAGACTTTCTCCGTCTTTGCATTCCGTCTATGTTGCTGCCACTTGTTATGAAACTCAACTGGTATCAACCTGTTGTGTGAATCGGCATATGATTACGGGGGCGAATTACAGAAAAATTCCGTAAGAGACCAAAATACGTATTAGATTAACTGAGTATCGTAAAGTCGCTTAGTGAAGTGTCTGCTGTTACAGATCTGTTTTATAAGGGAACCACAAGAAAAACCGTCGATAGCATTGCAATAAGACCTAAAATCACGAACAGCCATCCAATTTTCGTGTGTTTCCACTTGGTATGACGTTTCCAATTTTCAGGGTCTCTCACTCGTTCAGTTGATGTATTCCCTGCAATACTAAAAAGAAGACAAGCTACTGATGCTGATATCCAAGATGGATGCTTTAATATAGGGAAAATAACAAGCAACCCAATTAATCCCATCGCAGTTAAATTGTGCCACCATTTCCAGTTCTCAATTGACGGAAAATTCACTGTATTTACTCCCTTAGTTATGTACGTGCTTGAAGATGTATGACGTCCTCAATCATGTCTCTTGTTTTCAACGCTATTGGAAATACTGATTTTGGCTGATGACCTTTAAGGTATGGAGTGCTACATACAAGCCTATACTCTTTCTCCCAAGCTAACTCTCTGCTTTTGAAAAAATATTTGTGGCAAGGATGATACGAATCCCTTCTTAGGTCTACATTCCCATTATTGTAGATTGGCTTTCCAATGAAGAACTCTCGTTGCCATGGTATTCGAAACCGCAATCTATCTGCTATTTCGAAAAACAGCTCCTCAGCTCGGTATTTAATACAAAGATCATATCCACAGCCCTTGCGCTGAAACCACTTAAAATGGGCCTCTTCGCTATACTCGGCTTTGTTGCGTAATTCAA
>NZ_JBFROW010000038.1:0-95337 GCF_041471665.1 Vibrio sp. 10N.261.51.F11
CTTAAGTGAACGGCATTACCGCAAAGGGGCCTTTTTTAATCACGTTTAAAATCACTTATACCCTCTATTTCCACTCTTCAAAGATCCCTTCTTTTCCTAACACTCAATTTAGTTAGTCCATTAGCCAAGAGGTTAGTAATGTTTTTTGTTTACTTATCTAATTCGCAGGCTATATTAATAAACAAATAGCTTTATAAATAAATGTATTTACTAACATTGGCAAAAGGGAGTTCAAGATGAGTATTGGTAAAGTGGGCATTGTTTTCTTCTCTAAGAATGGAGCAACTAAGCAAGTTGCTGAGACAATCGCTGAAGGCATTAACACTCAACAACCTAACTCAGTACTCCTTGTCGAAGTGCTATCTTCTGAAGTGGTCGAAGGAAGGTATGACAATGATGATAAGCTCAAGTCATTAGACAGCTGTGACGCCATTATCTTTGGCTCCCCGACTTATATGGGTTCACCAGCCGCGCAGTTTAAGAGCTTTATGGATGCAAGTAGTGATAGCTATTGTAAGAAAGCATGGCGAAATAAACTCGCAGCAGGCTTTACCACTGGCGGCAGCCTTAACGGTGAGCAGCAACAAACCTTGTTGAGCTTTTTCACTCTGGCCTGTCAGCATGGCATGATTTGGGCTGGGCTTGATATCTCAAAGCACATTGATGACTTAGGTTTGAATCGCACAGGGTCAAGCATTGGTTTGGTCGCCAGTGAAGATGAGACGGCAGATAGCACCAATAGTCACATCAACAGTAACGATCTTCAGACTGCTTTCTATTTTGGTCAGCGCATCGCGAGTCTAGTTAAGAGAACCTAAACTAACTAGTTAGCTGACGGGCTAGCTTCAAAACTCCTAGCTTGATTGATATCTATGATCTCAAGACTAGAGAATGAATGTTGTTTGAGGTAAGTTGAAACAATCATTCCCAACTTTCATGAATATAACCCAATGCTACTCGAAGGAATCGAAACTCTACTGGTATTGAGTAAAGCAAAGACCATGAGCCGCACAGGCAGTTTGCTTTATATCAGCCAATCAGCGGTCAGCAAACGGATTGCGAATTTAGAAAAGAAGCTAGGTAAAAAGCTCATTGAACCGAGTGGCCGACAGATAAAACTCACGCCAGATGCGATAGCATTAATAGAGAGTATTGGCCCGACATTCAATGAACTTCGCGGGCTTATTTATGAACAGCAAGAGTTGGAAGATACTACTCTCATCACCCTAGACAGCACTAAGTCTCTGATAGCCGGTTATTTAGGTGAGATGATGGGCCAGTTCATCCAGCAAGATAAGTACATCACCATTACCACCAACCACACGCCGAGAATCATCGAACGGGTGCAGTCCGGCAAGGCGACCTTGGGGTTGTGTGCTGGCTTACTGCCACCACATCATGGGTTGATGACCTTCCATCTTTTTGATGAACCGTTTTACATAGTGAGTAAGTCGCCGCTAACGGATCTCCCTCCAATGGTCATCACTAACGACATGACCAATCCAGCCAATTCTTATCAACTTTCTGTATTAGAAAAATTTGGTATCAAACCCTTGATGGAGATGGATGCCTACACCGCAGCGGCGCAACTTGCATTGGGCGGGACTGGGCCAGCGTTGATCCCGCTCTCTATCGTAAAAACACTCAATATTGAGCCTCAATATCTGTATAGCTTCACCGAATTAGCAGGCTTGATTCGGCCGATTCATATCTGTGTCAGACCAAATAGTTACCAGTCTCCACGAGTTAAAACACTGATAGAATCCATTGTTGATGCTGTTCCCAAAGCAGTTTAGACGCCATTAGCATCGACATCACGATCACAAGGGGGCGAATCCATTTCTGCCCTTTTGTCACCACCACTTTAGCGCCAAGCTGAGCGCCCATAAATCCACCGACCGCCATCACTAATCCCAACTCCCAAATAGGCAAACCAGCTAAAATAAAGAAAATTAAGGCAGCGATATTCGAGGTAAAGTTAAGTACTTTAGTACGCGCCGTAGCATCGACTAACGAGAAGTGACCAATAGCAACAAAGCAGACGGTGAAGATAGAACCTGTTCCTGGGCCAAAAAAGCCATCATAGAAACCCACGCCGCCACCAATACACAGAGCAAACATCGCCTCAGAGATCTTCTGTTTTCCTTCAGACGCTCTAGTTTGGGGTGCCAACAGGAAATAGAGAGAGATAGCGATAAGCAGCAGTGGGATAACACTGGTCAGTAAGCTCGCATCAATGTGCTGGACTAACTCAGCGCCAATTGCAGAGCCAATAAAGGTACAAAAGATAGCAAGGCGCATCTCTTTGATGCTGACGATACCGTTGCGCACGAAATACCAACTCGCGGAGAAGCTGCCAAATGAGCTTTGGAGTTTGTTGGTTGCCAGTGCCTGCGTGGGTGGAACTCCAGCCGCTAGCAATGCAGGTAGAGTCAGTAACCCACCGCCGCCAGCCATTGCATCAATAAAGCCTGCTGCCGTTGCAACAACAAACAAGATAGCCAATATTTCTAGAGTGATTTCCATATACCCAACGCCTTAAAATCCTGTGTAGCGACAAGTTACCACTCACAGCAGACGAGCAATAACGAAACACAAGATTCTAACCTATTCCAAATATTCATCATTAAGCTACCGCGGAATAACAGACATAAAAAAGCCCACTCCGAGGAGTGGGCTTTGAGCATTTATATCCGCATATCAGCGATACACTTTAGGCGATTAAGCTTGAGAAGCTTTAACCTGAGCGTGTAGCTCTTGAACTGAAGTTACTGACGTTTTCGCGTCTGCAGTGTGCGCCATACAAGTCGCGAATGCAGCGTTTAGCGTAGTCGTGTAGTTAACTTTCTCAGCAAGTGCACCACGACGAAGAACTTTAGAATCTTCAATCGCTTGACGGCCAGCTGCAGTGTTCACGATGTACGTGTACTCGTTGTTCTTGATACGGTCAAGAATGTGAGGACGACCTTCGTGTACCTTGTTTACTAGACGTGGGTTGATGCCCGCTTCGCCAAGGATAACCGCAGTACCGTGAGTTGCGTCTAGCTGGTAACCAAGCTTAGATAGCTTAGATGCTAGGTCAACAACACGCTCTTTGTCGCCTTCGCGAACAGAAAGAAGTGCACGACCGCCTTCTGGGTAGATGTTACCACAACCCAATTCAGCTTTAGAGTATGCTTCTGCGAACGTCGCACCAACACCCATAACTTCACCAGTAGAGCGCATTTCTGGGCCTAACAGTGGGTCAACACCAGGGAACTTGTTGAATGGAAGTACAACTTCTTTCACTGAGTAGTAAGGTGGGATGATTTCTTTCGTAAAGCCTTGAGACTCTAGAGATTGACCCGCCATTACACGAGCGGCAATCTTAGCGATTGGCGCACCAGTTGCTTTAGATACGAATGGAACCGTACGTGCTGCACGAGGGTTAACCTCGATTAGGTACACTTCATTGTTCTTAACAGCAAACTGCGTGTTCATCAGACCACGAACACCCAACTCGAACGCTAGCTTTTCAACTTGCTCGCGCATTACGTCTTGGATTTCTTGGCTTAGCGTGTATGCAGGAAGAGAACATGCTGAGTCACCAGAGTGAACACCCGCTTGCTCGATGTGCTCCATAATACCGCCGATTACAACGCGCTCACCGTCACAAATCGCATCTACGTCTACTTCAACAGCGTCATCTAGGAAGCTATCAAGTAGTACTGGAGATTCGTTTGATACGCTAACTGCTTCGTTGAAGTAGCGACGTAGGTCTTGCTCGTCGTATACGATTTCCATCGCACGACCACCAAGTACGTAAGAAGGACGTACAACAAGTGGGAAGCCGATTTCACGAGATTTCTCTACCGCTTGCTCCATTGTTGTTACTGTCGCGTTTTCTGGTTGAAGTAGGCCTAGACGGTCTACAGCAACTTGGAAACGCTCACGGTCTTCTGCACGGTCGATTGCGTCTGGGCTAGTACCGATGATTGGTACGCCAGCAGCTTCAAGAGCACGTGCCAGTTTAAGTGGCGTTTGACCACCGTACTGAACGATAACGCCTTTTGGCTTCTCAACACGAGCGATTGCTAGTACGTCTTCCAGAGTTACTGGTTCGAAGTACAGACGGTCAGACGTATCGTAGTCTGTAGAAACTGTCTCAGGGTTACAGTTAACCATGATAGTTTCGTAGCCATCTTCACGTAGCGCTAGTGATGCGTGTACACAACAGTAGTCAAATTCAATGCCTTGGCCGATACGGTTTGGACCGCCGCCTAGAATCATGATTTTTTCTTTGTCTGTTGGGTTTGCTTCACACTCGTCATCGTAAGATGAGTACATGTAAGCCGTATCTGAAGAGAACTCAGCTGCACACGTATCTACACGCTTGTATACCGGGTGGATATCGTATTGGTCACGTAGACGACGGATTTCGCTTTCCGCTACACCTAGAATCTTAGATAGGCGCGCATCAGCAAAACCTTTACGCTTAAGCTTGTTTAGCTCGTCTTTATTTAGACCAGCAAAGCCTTTCGCTTTAAGTTCTTGCTCTAGCTTAACGATGTCTTCGATTTGAACTAGGAACCAACGGTCGATTTGCGTTAGGTTGAATACACCATCTACCGACATACCAGCACGGAATGCGTCAGCGATGTACCAAATACGCTCTGCGCCAGCTTCTTTAAGTTCGTGACGGATAGTCGTTAGAGCATCTGGTGCGTCTAGGTCTACCATTTCGTCAAAACCAGTCGCGCCAACTTCTAGGCCGCGAAGTGCTTTTTGTAGAGATTCTTGTTGGTTACGGCCGATAGCCATAACTTCACCAACCGACTTCATTTGCGTCGTTAGGCGGTCGTTAGCACCTGCAAACTTCTCGAAGTTAAAACGAGGAATCTTAGTTACTACGTAGTCGATTGTTGGTTCGAATGATGCTGGAGTTGCGCCGCCAGTGATGTCATTCATTAGCTCGTCTAGCGTGAAACCAACAGCCAGTTTCGCTGCAATCTTAGCGATTGGGAAACCTGTTGCTTTAGATGCTAGTGCAGAAGAGCGAGATACACGTGGGTTCATCTCGATGATAACCATACGGCCATCTTTCGGGTTGATACCAAACTGTACGTTTGAACCACCTGTTTCAACACCAATCTCACGCAGTACTGCTAGAGATGCGTTACGCATTAGTTGGTATTCTTTATCTGTCAGCGTTTGAGCTGGAGCCACAGTGATTGAGTCACCTGTGTGAATACCCATTGGGTCGAAGTTTTCAATCGCACATACGATGATGCAGTTGTCGTTTTTGTCACGAACCACTTCCATCTCGTACTCTTTCCAACCGATAAGTGATTCATCGATAAGAAGTTCATTAGTTGGAGATAGATCCAAACCACGACGACAGATTTCTTCAAATTCTTCTTTGTTGTAAGCGATACCGCCACCAGTACCACCCATCGTGAACGATGGACGAATGATACAAGGGAAGCCAACCATGTCTAAAACTTTGTAAGCTTCTTCCATCGTTTTCGCTGTATCAGCAGTTGGACACTCAAGGCCAATTGCTTTCATTGCTTTATCGAAGCGTGAACGGTCTTCTGCTTTATCGATAGCGTCAGCCGTTGCACCAATCATTTCAACACCGAACTCTTCAAGAACGCCGTGCTTTTCTAGGTCTAGAGCACAGTTCAATGCAGTTTGGCCACCCATAGTAGGTAGAACTGCATCAGGCTTCTCTTTAGCGATGATGTTACGCACAACTTCCCATTGGATAGGCTCGATGTAAGTTGCATCTGCCATGTCTGGGTCAGTCATGATTGTCGCTGGGTTCGAGTTTACAAGAATAACTCGGTAACCTTCTTCGCGAAGCGCTTTACAAGCTTGAGCACCAGAGTAATCGAACTCACATGCTTGGCCGATAACGATCGGGCCAGCACCTAGAATAAGAATACTTTTAATGTCAGTACGTTTTGGCATTGTCTACTACTCCGAATTACGCTGTGTGCTGTTTGATTAGTTCAATAAAGTGGTCGAATAACGGCGCTGCGTCTTCTGGACCTGGGCTTGCTTCAGGGTGACCTTGGAAGCTGAATGCTGGTTTGTCTGTACGGTGAATACCTTGTAGAGAACCATCAAATAGTGATTTGTGCGTTGCACGTAGTGTCTCTGGAAGGGTTTCTTCGTCAGCAGCAAAGCCGTGGTTTTGCGAAGTAATCATCACAACATCACGATCTAAATCTTTAACCGGGTGGTTTGCGCCGTGGTGACCAAACTTCATCTTCACTGTCTTAGCGCCTGACGCAAGAGCAAGAATCTGGTGACCTAGACAGATACCGAAGATTGGTAAGCCTTTTTCTAGGAACACTTTTGTCGCTTCAATTGCGTAAGTACATGGTTCTGGGTCACCAGGGCCATTTGAAAGGAAAACACCGTCTGGGTTCAGAGCAAGTACTTCTTCAGCTGAAGTCTCAGCAGGAACAACCGTTAGGCGGCAGCCGCGGTCAACAAGCATTCGTAGGATGTTTCGTTTTGCACCGAAGTCATAAGCAACAACGTGGTATGGCAATTCTGAGTCTGCTTTCGCTTCAGGAAGTCCACCCGTAAGCGTCCACGAACCTTGTTTCCATTGATACGCTTCTTTTGTTGTAACTTCTTTCGCAAGGTCCATACCTTTCAGGCCAGGGAATTCTTTTGCTTTAGCTAGAGCCAAAGCTTCGTCTAGGTTTCCGTCGTTTACTGAAGAGCCAGCTACAATACAACCGTTCTGTGCGCCTTTTTCACGAAGAATACGCGTCAACTTACGAGTATCAATATCAGCGATACCAACAACGTTTTGCGACTTAAGGTAATCAGAAAGGGATTGTTCATTACGGAAGTTAGAAGCGATTAGAGGGAGATCGCGAATCACAAGGCCTTGAGCGTGGATTGAAGAAGATTCTTCGTCTTCGGAATTGGTTCCGGTATTGCCAATGTGAGGGTAAGTAAGGGTAACGATTTGTTGAGAATAGGAAGGATCAGTGAGGATTTCTTGGTACCCCGTCATCGAGGTATTAAAAACGACTTCACCAACTGCAGAACCTACAGCGCCAATGGCTTCACCGTGAAATACTGTCCCATCTTCTAGGACGAGTAGTGCTGACTTCTTCAAGACAACCTCCAGAAATAAAAATGCATTAAAATTGATTTAATTTGCAAATCTACCTTCCTGCAACACCAAAAACTGCGTGTTTATGGAAATTAGACAAATTGGCGGTATTTTAGTGATCTGCGTGATACGTGTCAACATTTAACTCAAAAGAAATTAAACATTTGTAAGGACTAATTCAATTTACCCCCTCAAAGCTCCAAAAGTTCAACTTTCATGCGCATTTAGCTCGAATATTACGATTTTCTAATTTTCACTCCTCATTTTAGCCAACCATAGAGTGATAAAAATATCAGCAACAAAACGCAATCGATAAATACCAAGAGAAAACATGACAATTTAAAGATCTAAAACAAAAAACACACTAAAGACCACATAAACAGCATAGAAATGGAGTCAAAAAGGCGATAAGAAGAAAGTAGAAGGAAGATCGGAGAAGTGAGATTACTAAGGAAAATGCACCAAATAAAGAAAGCGCCGGCAATTGCCAGCGCATAAATATCTATTTATAGGTCATTCAAACCAAGCACATCCGTCATGGTATAAAAGCCTGCTGGTTTATCATTTAACCAAACCGCGGCCTTGATTGCGCCATTAGCAAAGGTCATTCGATCAGTGGCTTTATGGGTAATTTCCACTCGTTCACCGATATCAGCAAACATAGCGGTGTGTTCACCAATAATGTCACCGGCACGAATCGTCGCGAAACCAATCTCATCTTTAGTGCGCTCGCCAGTAATACCCTCGCGTGACCATACAGCTACATCGTTCAGCCCGTTGCCCATAGCACCCGCAATAGCTTCGCCCATACCAATCGCAGTACCAGAAGGTGCATCAACTTTATGACGGTGATGAGCCTCAACGATCTCGACATCACAGTAATCGCCCATCACTTTAGCGGCCTTCTCTAGCAGCTTAAAGACCAGGTTCACACCAACGCTGTAGTTAGGTGCCATTACGATAGCCATCTCTTTTGAAGCAGCATCAATCACCTGCTTCTCTTCTTCAGAGAAGCCCGTTGTACCGATGATCAGTTTTTTATCGTGACGTTTACAAAGTTCAATATTCGCTAATGTGCTAACAGGCGCAGTAAAATCGACAATCACATCAAACTCTTCGATGGCTTTAGACAAATCATCGACTAAAGCAACATCAAAACGACCTTCACCGCATAACTCGCCGACATCTACGCCGACCAAAGATGACTCTGGACGCTCTGAACCAGCTCCAACACTTGCTTCTGAATTATGATGAGCGGCTTTCACCAAGTTGCGGCCCATGCGGCCCGCTGCTCCTGCAATTGCAATTCTTACCACTGCGAATATCTCCATTGTTTTGGTTACCGTTGCCACTTATCTCTTGCAGCAACGTTCAATCGATTAATCTCTTTAAACTAACAACAATCTCAAACTCAGGCTAGCAATTACGAAAACTCTTTTATTACTCGCTCTAAAATTGGCACATTTGCCTCTGGGAAGGCGTATTGATTCAATGATTCTAGGCTTACCCATTCACCTTGCTGACCTTCTTTACCATAAGGCTGCTCTTCAAAATCAGTCACGAGAATGAAATCGAACTTAAGTGACTTATCCGTGTAATCAAATTCAAGATGCTCAAACAGAGACTGCTCGGTCACCTTGATACCGACCTCTTCATCAAGCTCGCGAGTCATCGCTTGCTCAATAGTTTCGCCCTCTTCAACCTTGCCACCTGGAAATTCCCAGAAGCCACCTTTGTGCTTGTCATCTGGACGCTTAGTGATAAAGACCTGTGACTTATCTTGATTGAAGATAATACCCGCTACGATATGGATTCTTTTCATTGATGGTGTTCCTTAATAAAACGCTGAACTCACATAGTCCCTAAATACGTCATCCTCAAGAAAGAGGAACGACTGAGTTGGGGATCTAAAACTACGCGAGCCTAACTAAACAAGATTCCCTACTACGCTCACTCCTCGCTATAGGGAATGACAACTTCCTTGCGTAACAAAGTAAGCCATGAAATTTACATACAAAAAGAGCCGCCTAAGCGACTCTTTATATTCTATTTGTCAGTTTTATGAAGCTAAGTTGTAGTGTATGAGAGCAAGGCGGTGGCACGGAGCTTACGACTGTAAGTGAGTACCACCAACGCAG
This sequence comes from Vibrio sp. 10N.261.51.F11, assembly GCF_041471665.1. Classification (NCBI taxonomy): domain Bacteria; kingdom Pseudomonadati; phylum Pseudomonadota; class Gammaproteobacteria; order Vibrionales; family Vibrionaceae; genus Vibrio; species Vibrio sp. 10N.261.51.F11. The sequence continues at coordinate 9,259 of NZ_JBFROW010000038.1, forward strand.
CTATCATGCGCTACAGCAACGATTCATTAAACTTACGCGATTTTACCGTGACACTGCTTGTACTTCTTACCGCTACCACATGGGCATGGCTCGTTACGGCCCACTTTACGCTCGTCACGCACTACCGTTTGTGGAGATGCCGCTTCAGCTTCATCGTCAGCTAGCTGGTTTTCAGCTGTTGCATGTTGCGCTTGTGCACGACGCGCCGCTTCTTCAGCTTGAGCTTGACGTTGAGCTTCCATCTTTTCAACTTCTTCTTGTTGCTGAACACGCACTTTAGAAAGGATGGTAACAACGTCTGTTTTCAGTACATCTAGTAGGCCTTCAAACAGTTCAAACGACTCGCGCTTGTACTCTTGTTTCGGGTTCTTCTGAGCATAACCACGTAAGTGGATACCTTGACGAAGGTGATCCATCGCAGCCAAGTGCTCTTTCCAAAGGCCGTCTAGCGTTTGTAGCATCACAGATTTCTCGAAGTTACGCAGTACTTGAGCACCAACCACTTCTTCTTTCTGTTTGTACGAATCAACCGCCATAGCAAGAATACGCTCACGCAATGCTTCTTCATAAAGCTTGTCGTCTTCGTCTAACCAACCTTGAATATCAAAGTCTAGATCGAAGTCATTCTTCAGACGATCTTGCAGACCCGCGATATCCCACATATCTTCAAGAGACTGAGGTGCGATGTATTCATCAATCACTGATGCCAATACATCTTCACGGTTGTGTTCGATCATCTCGCTGATATCGTCAGAGCTCATCAGTTCATCACGAAGCTCATAAACCACTTTACGTTGGTCATTGGCTACATCATCGTACTCAAGAAGCTGCTTACGAATATCGAAGTTACGACCTTCAACTTTACGTTGTGCTTTTTCAATTGAGCGAGAAAGCATCTTAGATTCGATCGCTTCGCCTTCGTCCATACCACTTTGGATAAGACCAGCCATACGATCCGATGTGAAGATACGTAGCAGAGAATCTTCCATTGATAGGTAGAAACGAGAAGAACCCGCATCACCTTGACGACCAGAACGACCACGTAGCTGGTTGTCGATACGGCGAGATTCATGACGCTCAGTACCAATGATGTGCAGACCACCTGACTCAAGCACTTTATCGTGGATTACTCTCCAGTCAGCTTTGATCTTCTCGATCTGCTCTTTGGTTGGATTCTCTAGCTTCTCAACTTGTGCCTGCCAGCTACCACCTAATACGATATCGGTACCACGACCAGCCATGTTAGTTGCGATAGTTACCGCACTCGGCATACCAGCTTGTGCAACGATCTCTGCTTCCATTTCGTGGAATTTAGCATTTAGAACGCTGTGCTTAATTTTTGCTTTTTTCAGTGCGTTAGACAGTAGTTCAGACTTCTCGATAGAAACCGTACCAACCAATGATGGCTGACCAGCAGCTACACGGTCTTTGATGTCTTCAATGATCGCATTGAACTTGTCTTCTTCGGTACGATAAACCACATCTGGCATATCGTTACGAACCATAGGCTTGTTGGTTGGGATAACCACTGTTTCTAGGCCGTAGATAGACTGAAATTCGAAAGCTTCTGTATCGGCTGTACCTGTCATACCTGACAGTTTTTCGTATAGACGGAAGAAGTTCTGGAATGTAATCGATGCTAGCGTCTGGTTTTCATTCTGAATCTTCACACCTTCTTTAGCTTCAACAGCTTGGTGTAAACCTTCAGACCAACGACGACCTGGCATAGTACGACCAGTATGTTCATCAACGATAACCACTTCGCCTTCTTCAGTAACGATGTAGTCGACGTCTTTCTCAAACAGTACGTGTGCACGCAGCGCTGCATTAACATGGTGCAATAGGCTGATATTAGTTGGAGAGTAAAGCGTGTCACCCTCTTCCATCAGGCCGTTTTTGACCATTAGCTCTTCTACAAATTCTTGACCGTTTTCAGTCAGGTGAACCTGTTTCGATTTCTCGTCCATGGTGTAGTGACCTTCACCACGGTACTCTTCAGAATCTTCTTTATCTTGGCGCTCAAGGTTAGGAATCAACGTGTTAATACGCGTGTAAAGATCTGAACTATCTTCAGCTGGGCCAGAGATAATAAGTGGAGTACGAGCTTCATCGATTAAGATTGAGTCAACCTCATCGACAACAGCAAAGAAGCGCTCACGTTGAACACGATCTTCAGCACGGAAAGCCATGTTGTCACGTAGGTAATCGAAGCCAAACTCGTTGTTTGTTCCGTATAGGATATCCGCTTGGTACGCTTCTTTCTTCTCTGGTGGAGCCATGTTTGGCACGTTTACGCCAACAGTCATACCAAGGAATTCAAATAATGGGCGGTTTGTTTCCGCATCACGCTTCGCTAGGTAGTCGTTCACCGTTACTACGTGAACACCTTTGCTAGGTAGGGCGTTAAGATAAGCTGGTAGGGTTGCTGTAAGAGTCTTACCTTCACCAGTACGCATTTCTGCAATTTGGCCAGCATTTAGAACCATGCCACCAATCATTTGCACGTCAAAGTGACGCATGCCGTAAACACGCTTAGACGCTTCACGTACCGTAGCAAATGCTTCAGGTAGAAGTTGGTCTAGCGATTCACCTTTATCTAAGCGCTCACGAAATTCAACCGTTTTTGCTTTTAGTTCTTCGTCTGAAAGTGCTTCAAACGTTGGTTCGAAGTTATTAATTTCTTTTACAATTTTTCTAAGGCGGCGCAGTGTTCTGTCATTGCGACTGCCAATTACCTTTGTCAGCAGCTTAGTAATCATGTGCTTGGAATCTCTTCGTTCTCAGATCGTCCGCGATCTATTTTAAATGCCGTCAGTGTCTCTACTAGCTATGAACTAGTCTTCAGTTACTAACCAAGGATACTGAGATAAATCTAGTATCTTTGATATTGTACTTGAGAGTAGAGTTTTCAAGGCTTGAGTTAAAATTAATGCCCTTTAGTGTAAGTAATTTTCACACCAACAACCATTTATAACCCCATTTGTTTGATGTGCTTGGAACTTTTCTTTCTAATTGCTGATGGATTAGCCAGACTGCAGCTCATTGGGAGACAACTTTCGGATGTTGACGACACTGTATCTGGAAAATAGATACAAAAAAACCAGGTCAATGACCTGGTTTTCGAAATCTTATATTGCTGTAAACAACAATTACGCTAGAACCATTCCTGGTTCAGCAAATGCAACAGGAGAGCCTACTTCTTCTTCGAATGTTGCCCATTCCCAAGCTTCTGCGTCAGCAAGTACTGCACGTAGTAGTTGGTTGTTTAGGCCGTGACCTGATTTGTATGCACGAAACTCACCAATAATAGCGTGTCCACACATGTACAAGTCACCGATCGCATCTAGTACTTTATGAGTTACGAACTCATTGTCAAAACGTAGACCCTCTTCATTAAGAATTCGGTATTCGTCAAGTACGATAGCATTATCAAAGCTACCACCAAGTACTAGGTTTTGAGATTGTAGATACTCAATGTCGCGCATGAAGCCGAAAGTACGAGCGCGAGAGATTTCTTTCACAAAACCTTGTGAAGAGAAATCAAACAACAAACGTTGCTCATCAGATTCAATTGCTGGGTGGTTAAAGTCGATCTCAAAGTCCATACGGAAGCCGTTAAATGGAACAAACTCTGCCCACTTATCGCCATCTTCAAAACGGATAGGCTTTTTGATACGAATAAAACGCTTCGCTGCATTCAGTGTTTCTACACCCGCTTGCTGTAGCAAGTATACGAATGGGCTTGCGCTACCATCCATAATTGGGATTTCAGGAGCATCTACTTCAACAATAATGTTGTCGATGCCCATACCCGCTAAAGCTGCGTTAAGGTGTTCCACTGTAGAGATACGTACGCCTTCGTCATTAACAAGAGCTGTACATAGCATAGTGTCACGAACTGACGCTGGATCAGCTGGGAAATCTACAGGTGGATTTACATCTGTACGACGATAAACAATACCTGTATTTGCAGCTGCCGGGCGAAGAGTAAGTGTGACTTTACGACCAGAGTGGAGACCCACACCAGTTGTTTTCACAATTTCTTTCAGAGTACGTTGTCTGATCATCTGCTTGCCTCGTTATCAGTGCTACAAATCACGGTCAGTATTTACCGACCGCGAATTTTACCATTAATTCGACGATAGTCAAATTTTGGGTATTTGTTAATCAGCCTGACGTCGTAAGAATGCTGGAATATCTAAGTATCCACTCTCTTTCTCAGCCTTAGGTGCTGCACTTTGGCTAGCGCCTGTACCTGAAGAAACAGGTGACGTTGTTGGTTGCGGCTTAACTTGAGGTTTGACCTCAGTTTTTTCTTGCAATGGTTGTGCCACTTTCTCTTCCACTTTTGGTGCAGTTTGAGCCGCTACCTGTGGTTGAGGAGTTGGTGCAACCTTAGCTTTACCACCAGCAACTAATGTAATGTCTGGTTTTTTCTCTGTGCCGATACCTGTTGCAACAACAGTTACGCGGATTTCATCTGTCATATCAGGGTCTAGAGAAGTACCAATCACAACTGTTGCATTATCAGATGCGAATGCCTTAACTGTATTACCTACTGTTTCGAACTCATCTAGACGCATATCCAGGCCTGCAGTGATGTTCACAAGAACGCCACGCGCGCCAGCTAGGTCGATGTCTTCTAGTAGTGGGCTAGAAATTGCTGTTTCAGCAGCTTCTTCAGCACGGTCTTCACCTTTTGCGATACCGCTACCCATCATTGCATGACCCATCTCAGACATTACGGTGCGAACATCCGCGAAATCGACGTTAATCATACCAGGGCGAGTAATTAGCTCAGCGATACCTTGTACAGCGTTTTTAAGTACATCATTTGCACTTGCGAAAGCTTCTAGCAGAGTTACGCCGCGGCCAAGTACTTTAAGTAGCTTTTCATTTGGAATCGTAATTAATGAATCCACATGTTTAGAAAGCTCTTCAATACCTTGCTCAGCAAACGCTAAACGCTTTTTGCCTTCAAAGCTAAATGGCTTAGTTACAACAGCAACCGTCAGCACACCCAACTCTTTCGCAACTTCAGCAATAACTGGAGCAGCACCTGTACCAGTACCACCGCCCATACCAGCTGCGATAAATACCATATCGGCGCCAGTTAGAACTTCTTTAATTCTTTCTCGATCTTCGAGAGCTGCATCACGGCCTACTTGTGGGTTTGCACCAGCGCCCAAACCTTTAGTGATATCACCACCAATTTGGATCACGCTGCTCACGCTTGTTTTACGAAGTGCTTGTGCATCAGTGTTAACACTGATGAATTCTACGCCTTCGATTGATTCACGTACCATGTGCTCAACAGCGTTACCGCCACCGCCACCAACTCCAACGACTTTAATTACTGCATCGTCAGACATTTCCATCATCGGTTCAAACATGTGTTATCTCCGTTTTTTCCTGCAACTCAGGTTAAAACTCTTTTTGTATCCAATTACGCAATTTGCCAAATAAACCAGACATAGAAGGTGCTGAACGCTTAGGTTCGCTGTAATCACCTTCATCACTGATCTGACAATCTCTTGCGTAATGAAGTAAACCAACCGCCGTAGAATGATACGGCTCTTTAACATAGTCAGTTAAGCCACTAACTTCTAACGGCTTACCAACTCGAACTTGATTGCGGAAAACACGTTCCGCACACTCTACCAATCCGTCAATTTGTGCCGCTCCACCAGTAAGAACGACGCCAGCTGCAAGGTGGTGTTTAATACCTTCATCTCGTAGCTGTAATTGAACCGTATCAATAGTTTGGTTAACGAGACCCATAAGTTCAGTGTAACGTGGTTCAATCACTTCCGACAAAGTTTGTCGTTGCAAACTTCTCGATGGGCGACCACCAACACTTGGGACGTTAACAGAGTCATCCTTGCTTACGAGTTCACTCAGAGCGCAACCATGGTTTACTTTTATCTCTTCAGCATCGCTCACTGGCGTGCCGAAAGCGAAGGCAATATCACTGGTTACTGCATTTCCTGCGTAGGAAAAGACTTCTGTGTGTCGAAGTGCGCCGCCAGTCCAAATGGAAATATCCATTGTACCCGCACCGATATCGACAACACATACTCCAAGCTCTCTCTCGTCTTCAGTAATTACCGCATTGCTTGAGGCAAGTCCTGAAAACACGATTTGTTCTACTGTGAGACCACATCGTTCAACAGCTTTAATAATGTTTCTCGCCATGTCGCTATGGCAAGAAATTAGGTGAACACTGACTTCCATTCGAACACCAGATAAGCCAAGTGGGTTCTTAATCCCTTCTTGATAATCAATGGTAAATTCTTGTGGGATCACGTGCAGAATTCTCTGCTCATCACCTATTTTAATTGATTTCGCGGTATGGATCGCTCGATCCATATCGTCTTGAGACACCTCTTCATCAGAGATAGTGCCCATGCCTTTTTCAATTCGGCTTGCGATATGTTTACCCGATAGCGAGATAAATACATTGCTGATTTGGCATTCCGCCATCAACTCTGCTTGATCAATAGCTCGCTGAACCGACTTAACTACCGACTCTAGGTCGTTTACACCACCTTTATCCATACCTCTGGATGGGCTTTGCCCAGAACCAATGATATTGATTTGACCATCAGGCAATATTTCACCAACCAGAGCTGATATGGTCGCAGTGCCTATATCAAGACCAACGATTATGTTGTCATCTGCGGTCTTAGTCATCTGTGCTCTCTTCTAACTCTTGCTCTGGAAACCAGCCTACAGCGGCTCCCGTATCATACCTGAGGTCGATGTAGCTCACTTGATTCGCTTTACTACCAAGTTCGTTGTAAAGCGAAATGAAGCGTTCAACACGCTCATCTAAAGAATCTTTACCTAGTTCTAAACGGATACCGTTATCTAGGATTATTTGCCAAGCGCGACGCTCATTGAGAACGAGAGAGGTAACGGTTAACCCTAGACTGTTAATCAAAGGGGTTATCTGTCGCCACTTTTCTATCACTTCTTGGCTGGTGCCGTCTGGGCCGTAAAGCTTAACTCTATCGCCCTTCAACAGGCCGATATCACCATTAAACACCTGACCATCGTCATTCAGCAGCATGTTACCGTTCCAGATTGCTGCCGCATGGTACTCAGTCAAAAATACTTTTATTGTGTCTGGCCACTGCTTACGAATGGAGACCACTGAAACCCAAGGTAACGCTTCTAAACTGTCTTGCAACACACCGATGTCTTGCGACATGAAGGTTCCAATGTGCTCTAGCTCGCTAAAGGCATGTTGAACATCACCAGCGGTTACGTAAGTTAAGTCGCCTTGAAGTACTATTTTGGAGAGAGGCAATCGCTGATCGTCCCACATCCAAGTTAGTGTGGTATAGAAAAGAAACCCAATGAATAGCAATACCATGACAAAAAAAGACCCGCCTAAGGCGTGTTTCTTGAGCGACGGTAAACTGAATAGGTGGCGGTTTTCGCTAAAAGTACTTTCTACCAAAGCCCGCATTCCCTGTCGTTGGTTCGCAATTCTATTCCCTATCTTCGTAATAGAGGTAAAAGCACTTACTTTAACCTATGAATTATACTGAGCAAAATCAAACTATCAAACGTTGATAATAAGATTTTTGGTCAATTTTAGGTCAATCGCAAGAAGTGAGCGATTGACCACAGTCTGTAGACAGTATTCTGTTACGCGTTCTGCATTTTATTAATGTCTAACTGTAACGATTCCAACTGCTTCGCTACTCGACCAACATCGCCTGCACCCTGCGTTAAAACAAGGTCACCGCCTTGAATTACGTTGGCTAAAGCCGATGGCAGTGCGTTGATATCGGCAACAAAGATTGGGTCTATCTTACCACGCCCACGAATAGTTCGACTTAATGAACGTCCGTCAGCCCCTGCAATCGGTTTCTCACCTGCAGAATAAACATCTAACAGAATTAAGACATCAACCTGCTCAAGAACGTTCGCGAAATCATCATACAGATCGCGAGTACGGCTATAACGGTGCGGTTGGAAGATCATAACAAGACGTTTATCAGTCCAGCCACTACGAGCAGCTTGAATCGTCACATCCACTTCGGTTGGGTGATGACCGTAATCATCGACCAGCATTGCAACGCCTTTACCTGTTTCATACTCACCTAGGTGATCGAAACGGCGACCCGTGCCTTCCGTTCCCGCCATCGCTTTGAGAATCGCTTCATCGCTGATGTCATCTTCTGTTGCAACAGCAATCGCCGCCGATGCATTCAATGCGTTGTGACGACCTGGAATGTTTAACGTGATATCAAGGTTAGCTTTACCTTCACGTACCACTGTGAATTTGCCTTGCTGGCCTTCTTGTACGTAGTTCTCAATACGAATATCCGCATCTTCAGAGAAACCGTAAGTAATCACCTGGCGACTTACCTGAGGAATAAGCTCACGCACTACTGGATCATCAACACACATCACAGCCTGACCGTAGAATGGTAGGTTGTGTAAAAAATCAATAAACGTCTGCTTTAGCGTTTCAAAATCGCCGCCGTAGGTATCCATATGATCCGCTTCAATGTTAGTTACGATACTAACCATAGGTTGCAGATGTAAAAATGAAGCATCACTCTCATCGGCTTCAGCGATAAGAATACGGCTTGAACCTAAACGTGCGTTAGTGCCAGCACTTTTAACCAAACCACCGTTTACGAAGGTTGGATCTAGGCCGGCTTCCGAGTAAATCTGTGTCACTAGCGCAGTCGTGGTTGTTTTACCGTGCGTACCTGCCACAGCAATACCGTGACGAAAACGCATCAGCTCAGCCAGCATTTCTGCACGACGAACGATCGGTGTGCGCGCTTCACGAGCTGCAATAATTTCTGGGTTTTCTTCGTTGATAGCGGTTGAAACAACCACCACACTTGCGTCGGCAACGTTACTCGCTTGGTGACCGATATAAACGGTCGCACCCTTGCTAACTAAACGATCAGTCACTGGGTTTTGAGCAATATCAGAACCCGTGATCTGGTAGCCTTCATTTAGCAAGACTTCAGCAATCCCGCTCATTCCGGCACCACCAATACCAATGAAGTGGATAGATTTAACACGGCGCATCTCTGGCACCATTGCACGGATTTGCGCTAAGTCTTGGGTATGTTCAATCGTCATCAATTCAATCTCATTATTTTGCTAAAGCTTTAATCGCTTCAGCGACGGTCACATCAGCATCAAGCTTGGCGGCTTGACGAGCTTTTGTTGCCATCATTTTTAATTCATTTCTATCAAGCTGCGTGATAGTGTTCGCTAGCTTATCAGCCGTTAGTTGAGGCTGTTCAATCATTAACGCTGCGCCACATTCAACTAAATGGTCGGCATTCAACGCTTGTTGTCTGTCTTTGTGCATAAACGGAACGAAGATAGAACCGACACCTGCCGCAGACACTTCTGATACGGTTAATGCACCTGAGCGACACACTAATAGATCTGCCCACTCATAAGCTTGCGCCACATCATCAATAAATTCAGTCACTTGAACATTACCAACAGAATGTGATTTGTATTGCTCAATAACTTGTTGTTGATTGTTCTTACCCGCTTGGTGCATCACAGTGAAGCCTTCACCAAGCTGCGCCATCGTTACTGGCAAGGTATCGTTTAGGATTTTTGCGCCCTGACTGCCGCCCATAACCAAGATGCGGATGTCACCATCACGCTCAGCCATGCGTTGCTCGGGTTCAGCTAAGGCAACCACATCTTCGCGTACTGGGTTACCCACCACTTCTGCGGTAGGGAAAGCACCAGGGAAAGCTTGGAAAACCTTTTTAGCAATCTTAGACAGCCATTGGTTGGTTAAACCTGCCACTGCATTTTGTTCATGGAGAACCACTGGAATGCCAGACAACCATGCCGCGATACCACCCGGGCCACTCACGTAGCCACCCATACCAAGTACCACATCAGGCTGCCATGCTTTGATGTGTTGCCTTGCTTGAAGTATGGCATTAATAATCTGGAACGGCGCTTTAATTAACTTGCTAATGCCTTGACCACGCAGGCCTTTCACTTTGATGAAGTCGATTTCAATGCCATGCTTTGGCACTAAATCCGCTTCCATTCTGTCTGCTGTGCCTAACCAGCGAATTTCCCAACCTTGTTGCTGAAGCTTTTTCGCTACTGCTAACCCTGGGAAAACGTGACCGCCAGTACCACCAGCCATCACTAAAAGTTTTTTGTTTTGTTTCATCACGTTAGATTCTTATTCTACTAATTCGTTTTGACTATCAGCTTGTTCTTTTTGTTGCATTCGGCATTCGTGGTCAATGCGCAGCAGCATTGATACCGCCACAGACATAACAATTAAACTCGAACCACCATAACTGATTAGCGGTAGGGTTAGACCTTTGGTCGGAACGATGCCAGATGCAGCACCTACGTTAACAAGCGTCTGAAACGCAAACCAAATACCAATACCAAAAGCCAGATAGCCGCTGAACACTTGATCGTGTTCAAAGGCTTTTTTACCTATCAGAATGGCTTTTAACACCAAGCTGAAGATCAACATTAATACTAAGGTAACACCGACAAAGCCAAGCTCTTCAGCCAACACAGCAAATACAAAATCGGTATGCGCTTCTGGTAAGTATTCGAGTTTTTGAATCGAGTTACCAAGCCCTTGCCCCATCCAATCACCACGGCCAAACGCCATCAATGACTGAGTTAACTGGTAACCACTGCCGAACGGGTCGTTCCAAGGTTCCCAGAATGAGGTAACACGTCGAACACGATAAGGTTCTATAACAATCAAACCGACGACCGCGGCAATACCTGCCACCATCAAGGCGATAAACTGTGAAAGCTTGGCACCAGCAATGAATAGCATGCCGAACAGGGTCACTAGCATTACGACCACAGTACCTAAATCGGGCTGGCCTAGCAGCAGCACGGCAAAAGCGCCGAATACCATGATCGGTTTACCAAAACCACCGAAGAAGGTTTTTCTCACTTCATCTTGCTTCCGAACCAAGTAGCCCGCCATAAAGATAAACAGCGATAACTTGGCGACTTCAGCGGGTTGTAAGTTAAATAGCCCTAATGGGATCCAACGCGATGCGCCGTTAACCGACTTACCGACGGCTAATACCACAATCAGCAAGAAGAAGGACAAGCCCAGTAGATACATACTGTATTGAAACCAGCGTTGCATCGGGATTTGCAATATGACGCTAGAGACACCTAACGCCAATACAAGGAAGATGGCATGACGGAACATAAAGTGAAACGGCTGATCGGTTAAACGAGCACTGATGGGGAACGAAGCAGACGTCACCATCACCAAACCTGTCAGCATTAGCCCAAGAGCAATCCACACCAATTGACGATCGTAAAGCGCCTCGGGAGTAGCACGGTTTAGCCACTGCCAGATGGATTGATTAATCTCTTTGACTCTTTGCACTGAATGTTAGTCCTTCAACACGTTAAGCATACTCATGAGCAAGCTCAGTGAACGCATCACCTCTTGCCATGAAATTATTAAATTGATCGAAGCTTGCGCACGCCGGAGACAGCATCACCATATCTCCAGCCACCAGCTGTGGCGAGATAGATTCGATTATCTGCTGCATGGTATCGAACTTTTGTGCCGATGGGTGCAGAGGCATGAATTGATCTGCATCTTCACCGAAACAACACAGCTGAACACGCTCAAGTTGCGCCAATACGGGTTCAAGCTCACTAAAGTCAGCACCTTTACCAACGCCGCCAACCAAAAGATATAACGTACCTTGATACTCCAACCCAGACAGGGCTGCCAATGTGCTGGCTACATTCGTTGCTTTGGAGTCATTAACCCATTTGATTTCGCGCTTGTCAGCCACGACTTGGCAACGATGCGTCAAACCGTTATAGGCCTTCAAAGCATCAAGACTTTTGCTGTAGTCGATACCAACTTGCTTCAATAGTGCAAGTGAGACTAACGCATTCGCCACATTGTGACGTCCAACCAATGTTAAATCTTGGGTAGCAAGGACAGGTTTACCGTGATCGACCAACCACTCAGTACTATCAATCGTTGATACACCAAACTCTTGGTTATCTAGGCCAAAAGTCAACAATGGCATTGTCTGGTCAGGGTAAGTCTCTTTGTCTTCACGATTAACAGTCGCACACTGCGCGTTATTAAAGATTCTTAACTTGGCCTCACGGTAATCAGCCATGCCTTGATAGCGATCCATATGATCTTCAGACAGATTTAAGAATGCCGCAGCGGCAAGTTTTAAATTCGATGTAGTTTCTAACTGAAAACTTGAAAGTTCAAGGACATATAAATCCGCATCAAGTTCTAGAAGGTCTAGGGCAGGAATGCCAATATTGCCGCCAACGCCAACATTAAGCCCAGCAGCCTTAGCAAGCACACCAGTCAGATCAGTCACGGTACTCTTACCGTTTGAACCAGTAATCGCCACAACAGGCTTATCTACAGCCCAACCAAACAGCTCGATGTCGCCAACGACAGGCGTACCCGCTTGAAGCACATCTTGAATTTCAGGTGTCGCTAAAGCAATGCCTGGGTTAGCAACCACCAGATCAGCCTCAGCTAGCCATTGGCTATTCCAGCTTCCAGAATGCAGCTCAACCGACTCAGGCAAAGATTCCTTTCCTGGTGGTAGCTCTCGCGTATCAATTACCTTTACGCAAGTATGGGGCTGATATTTTACGAGATGTTTAACGACAGAGAGCCCGGTAATACCGAGCCCCACAACCACTACATTTTGAATATTTTGCCAACGTTCCATTTAAACAAGATGCTCTTAATAGTTTTAAAGAGCCCCTATTCAGAGGCTCATACAGGATTAACGAACTTTCAGTGTGGCTAGGCCAACCAGTACTAATACCATTGAGATTATCCAAAAACGCACGATAACACGCGGCTCTGGCCAACCTTTAAGTTCATAGTGGTGGTGAATCGGTGCCATGCGGAAAATACGCTGACCACGCAATTTGTAAGAGCCCACCTGCAGAATCACTGACAGAGTCTCCATTACAAACACACCACCCATGATCACTAGTACCAACTCTTGACGAACGAGTACCGCAATCACACCTAACGCACCACCCAGTGCTAGAGAGCCAACATCGCCCATGAATACTTGTGCTGGGTAAGTGTTAAACCATAGGAAGCCAAGGCCTGCACCAACGATAGCAGTACATACCACCACCAGTTCAGAGGTGTATGGGATGTATGGAATGTGTAGGTATGCTGCAAAGTTAACGTTACCTGTCGCCCAAGCGATAACAGCAAAACCCGCAGCAACCATAACCGTTGGCATAATCGCCAAGCCATCTAGGCCATCAGTTAGGTTTACCGCGTTACTGGTACCCACAATAACAAAGTAAGTCAGCACGATGTACAGCAGGCCAAGTTGTGGCATCACATCTTTAAAGAAAGGCACCACTAATTGTGTCGCAGCAGTGTCTTGCCCATGAGCATACAGAGCAAACGCCACAACCAATGCAATAGCCGATTGCCAGAAGTACTTCCAACGCGCAATCAAGCCATCAGTGTTCTTACGAACGACTTTACGATAATCATCAACAAAACCAACTGCACCGTAACCGCCTAGCACGACAAGTACGGCCCAAACGTAAGGGTTTGATAAGTCAGCCCAAAGCAAGACTGTAATAATGATCGCAGCAAGGATCATCACACCACCCATAGTTGGTGTGCCACGCTTACTAAAGTGAGACTCTGGGCCGTCGTTACGAACAACTTGGCCAATTTGCAGCATTTGCAGACGCTCAATTAAACGAGGTCCCATCCACAGCGACAGACATAAAGCCGTCAAAATGCTCGCGATTGCACGAAACGATAAGTATTCGAACAAACGGAAAAAAGAAAAGTGTGGCTGTAGTAGCTCTGCAAGCCAAATTATCATGAAAAGTTCTCCTTTAAAGCAGCGGCTATTTTACTCATTCCTGCACTATTGGCGCCTTTTACCAACAAGGTATGTGGCGCGTTTTCTGGCAAGCTCAAGTGCTGCTCTATGTGCGCGATCATCGCTTCATGCGTTGCAAAGTGAGTGCCGTTACACACTTCACTAATCACCTTGGTATCATCACCGTAAGTGAGTACATGCTCAAAAGCGAATGGGGCAGCATATTCACCGACTTGACGGTGAAGTGCAAGGCTTTCATCGCCTAACTCAGCCATATTGCCTAAAATCAACCAACGCTGACCTTTGAAGCTCGACAACAATTTAGCTGCAGCCTTCATTGCCGGTACACTGGCGTTGTAACTGTCATCTATCAGCTTGATATTCTGACTTAATTGTTGAACCTCAACTCGGCCTTTAACTGAGATAAGATTCGCTAAACCGCTTTTAATTTCTGCAAGCGTGGCACCGAATTGAATGCTCAGTGCTGCTGCGGCTAATGCGTTGGCTACATTGTGCTGACCAATAATGCCAAGTTCGACATCGATAGCGCCTTGCGGGGTCTGCATATCAAAGCAAGCTTCACCCTGCTCGTTGATGCGAATATTCGTCGAAAAGTAATCCGCCGTGTCATCACTTTCAGAAAAGGTCAGTACGTTTTTGTCTGCAAGCACATCTTTCCAGAAGTCACCACCATTGCTCTCTAGGTTAACAATAGCAGTATCACCAGCAGCAAGCCCCTGAAAAATTTCGCCTTTCGCTTGTTTAACACCATCAATTGAGCCAAAGCCCTCTAGATGCGCGGCAGCAACGTTATTCACTAAGGCCACCTGTGGTTTCACAAGCTGCGTGGTATAGGCAATTTCACCAATGTGGTTCGCGCCCAGTTCTATCACGGCATAGTCGTCATTGGGTTCACTGCGCAGCAAGGTTAGTGGTACTCCAATATCATTATTGAAGTTACCCGCTGTAAACAGCACTTTGCCACGTTGTTGTAGAATACTCGCGACCATCTCTTTGACGGTCGTTTTGCCACAGCTTCCTGTTATCGCCATGGTTGGCACGTTACATTGTTTGTGGATCCAAGCACTTAGCTGACCTAAAGCAAGTTTAGTGTCTTCAACAACAACTTGAGTAATATTTAGGTCAAGTTTTCGTTGAACTAATAACGCACTCGCATTGGCCTCAACAGCCTGACCACAAAAATCATGCGCATCAAAACGTTCACCTACAAGAGCAACAAACAGTGCACCTTCTTCAACGGTGCGAGTATCGGTAGAAACCGCATTGATCAAACTATTGCTCGATTTGCCAGCCTCTATCAGCTGACCGTACACCGCTGAGCAGATCTGCTCGAGTGATACATCAATCATTATGAAATACCTAAAAGTTGTAGTGCTGACTCTCGATCCGAATAGTGGATCGTTTTGTCTTTCAATACTTGGTAATCCTCATGGCCTTTACCTGCCAGAAGAATAATGTCGTTATTACCCGCCTGCTCTAGAGCAAACTTAACCGCCTGAAAGCGATCGTGTTCAACAAAGGCGACTTCAGGCTCACTTAAACCTGCCAGCATGTCTTTAACAATCAATGCCGGGTCTTCACTGCGAGGGTTGTCATCTGAAATAATAATGTTATCGGCGAACTGCTCTGCGGTAACCGCCATCATAGGGCGCTTGCCTGTATCTCGATCACCACCGCAGCCAAAGATTGCCCATAGCTTTCCAGAGCAATGTACACGTAGTGCTGCCAATGCTTTCTCTAATGCGTCAGGTGTATGCGCGTAGTCGACAACCACTTTCGCTTTGTTTGGTACTTGGAACAATTCCATACGGCCAATCACAGGTTGCAATTGAGGTGCTGTGTCGATCAAGGTTTGCTTGTCGATGCCTAGTACAAGTAGGGTCGCGAAAGCAACCAATACATTTGATGCGTTGAACTGGCCAATTAAAGGAACAGACAGTTGTCCCTGCCCCCAGCTACCATCAAAAGCGAGTTTGATACCCGTCTCTGCATAAGCAACATCCGATGCCCATACTGACTGCTGGTAGCCCGATAACGGAAGCAATGACACAGCTACTGCATTGGACAGATCAGCCATCCAAGCTTTACCGACTTCATCATCAACATTAATCACAGCGTGCTTACACTTATGCTGAGTAAACAAGCTCTTCTTAGCCAGAGCGTACTCTTGCATCGTGCCGTGGTAATCCAAGTGGTCACGGCTCAAGTTAGTAAATACACCAGCCTCAAAATCCAATGCCTTAACTCGGCCTTGAACCAAACCATGAGACGAGATTTCCATCGCGGTATAAACAGCGTTTTCTTCAGCCAACTCACTCAGCGTACGTTGTATTTCAATCGCACTACCGGTCGTATTCGCCGCCGTTTTAAGGTTGTCTAGAAAACCGTTACCCGTGGTGCCCATTACCGCAGAGCGTTGGCCGACTAAATCTAGCCACTGAGCAATCAATTGGGTGATAGTGGTTTTGCCATTGGTGCCGGTAACACCAATCAGCTTAGTCGCCTGAGACGAGTAAACACGACCGGCCAACTCAGATAACACCAAGTTAAGGTCTTTAATGTAAACAACCGGAACAGCATCCAACCACTCAATCAGACCATGGGCCTTTTCAGCATCAGCTTGTGCGATAACGGCATTGGCTCCCTGTGAGACCGCTTTGTCAATGAAACGACGGCCATCAACAGCATGCCCAACTACAGCAACAAAAATATCGCCGTCTTTGATGGCACGACTATCCAACTCCAACTGTTCAACGGCAATCGCATCCAGCTCAGGTGAACTAAAGTCACCCCAAGGAGAAAGTAAAGATGACAGCGTGAGGCTATTACTCATATTGAATCCTGATTGGCTCTATTCTTGAAACTTGTTTTCATCAGCAGGGACATTCAGAATTTGCAGTGCGCCCTTCATGATTTCAGAAAAAACAGGGGCTGCGACCGAGCCACCATAGTAGAGGTCACCTTGAGGTTCATTGATCATCACAACCAAAGAGACTCTTGGATCACTCACTGGAGCAACACCTGCGGTATAGGCGAAGTACTCGTCTCCATAACCACCGGAAATCGCTTTTCTAGATGTACCTGTTTTTGCTGCTACTCGGTAACCCGGCACGGCAGCTCTTGTCGCTGTACCGCCCTTTTGGGTTACGCCTTCTAGCATGTTCAAAACCAACTCAGCATTTTCGCGCTTGATGATCTGTTTTGAGAAATCTTGGTCGTTGCTTTTAACGATATGGATAGGTTCGTAAACACCGTGATTCGCTAACGTCGCATAGGCATGAGCCAATTGCAGCGGAGTAATCGCTAGACCATAACCAAAGGATAAGGTAGCGATTTCAAACTTAGACCAGCGTCGACGGTTCGGGAAAATACCCGCGGTCTCACCGACTAGATTCAGCCCAGACATCTCGCCAAGACCAACAGAACTGTACATGCCCAGTAGCGCTTCAAGTGGCATATCCAGTGCTAACTTCGCCACACCGATGTTACTCGACTTCTTAAGGATTAACGCCAAGTCTGCCTTACCAACTTTGGAAGTATCACGTACACGGCTACCACCGATTTGCATGATGCCGTTACCCGTATCAATTACAGTATCAGCATCCGCGGTACCATTTTCGAGAGCGGCAAGAACAACAAACGGCTTAACCGTCGAACCTGGCTCAAAAGCATCGGTGATCACGCGGTTACGCATCTTAAAGCTTTGTAAATCAGCACGATTGTTTGGGTTGTAAGACGGTGCGTTAACCATGGCCAAAACCGCACCCGTTTTTACGTCTAATAAGATGGCAGATCCAGACGTCGCCTTGTGATCGGCTACCGCCTGTTTAATCGCTCGATATGCGATGGCTTGTAAGCGCTGATCGATGGTCAATTCGAGTGGTTTACCTTCTTCACGCTCTTCTAGTGCAATGTTTTCAACTACTCGCCCGTAACGGTCTTTACGGATTGTACGTTTACCTGCTTCACCCGTGAGCCACTTATCGTAGCTGCGCTCGACACCTTCTAGGCCGTGTCCATCAATTCCGGTCACACCAATAAGATGCGCGCTGACTTCACCGGCTGGGTAATAACGACGTGATTCTGCTTTAAGACCAATACCCACCAGCTTTAAGTCGCGGATGTATTTCGCCATTGCTGGGCTAACTTGTCTTTGTAGGTAGATAAAACGACGAGATTTGTCGCTGGAGATCTTGTTGATCATCGATTGTCGATCTAAGCCAAGTACATCAGCTAGCGCATACCAACGATCAATTTGGGCCATGCCATTTTTATCGAAGATGGTTTTCGGGTCAGCCCATACCGCCTCAACAGGCACACTGACGGCAAGTGGTTCGCCATTGCGGTCTGAAATAATACCGCGGGCAGAAGGAATAGCCTTAACACGTACAGAACGAAGGTCGCCCTGACGAATTAAGTTATCTGGTTCAATGACTTGGATGTAAGCCACACGACCTACTAGTACAGAAAAGGCAACCAACACAAAAGCAATAACGACGTTGAAACGCCATTTAATCAGAATTGGATCCGAGTCCTTTTCGCTCTTCACTCGCTCTTTCGTTGGTTTCTTAACGGCTTTCGCGGGGGCTTTTTCCTTTTTTCCGGTCATTTCAGTGTGATCACAACTTCTTTGTCGGAGTCTGGACGTTTCATGTCTAGCTCTCGTTTTGCCGATGCTTGAACGCGGCTATGTTCAGCCAGAGCCGTCTCTTCAAGCATTAAATTTCGCCATTCATTATCAAGCTGTTCACGCTCACTCAATGCCATGTCTTTTTGCGTGATTGCCTGACGTGACATGTGTGTCGTGAGAACGACCCCCATCGCGCTCGCGAAGATACAGATAAGCAGCACCAATGGGACTTTACCCACGGAGATCAAATCAAAAAATATTATCTTGGCTAAGTTAGGTTTGGAGGTCTTCATTGACTATAGCTTTTCTGCGATTCGTAATACTGAGCTACGCGAACGAGTATTCTCATCCACTTCATCTTTAGAAGGCTTGATCGCTTTACCAACAGGCTTAAGATCAGCACTGCCTAGCGCTTTGATCTGCTCTTCTGTTAGTGGCAGGCCATGTGGTACTTGCGGACCTTGGCTCTCTTTACGGATAAAGCGCTTCACCATGCGGTCTTCAAGAGAGTGAAAGCTAATAACAGACAAACGGCCTTGAGGAGCAAGAATGCTTGCTGCGCCTTTCAGGGCTGTATCGATCTCTTCAAGTTCACTGTTGATGTAGATACGGAAGGCTTGGAAAGCACGTGTTGCTGGGTGCTTTTTCTCTTTGAAGCTTTTTGGAGCTACATCCGAGATAAGCTTAGCCAACTGACCAGTGCGCGTTAGTGGTTCGTTCTCTTCATTCTCTTGATAAGCAATGATGCCTTTCGCGATACGACGAGCGTGTTTGTCTTCACCGAACTCACGAATAACCCATGTGATGTCATCAAGATCGGCTTCAACTAACCACTGAGAGACAGGAATACCGGTTGTTGGGTCCATACGCATATCAAGCGGACCGTCTTTCATGAAGCTAAAGCCACGCTCAGCGTCATCTAGCTGTGGTGAAGAAACACCTAGATCCAGTAACACACCATCCACTTGACCGACTAAGTCATAACGCTCCGCATATTCAGCCATACCTGAGAACGGGCCGTGAATAATCGTAAAACGAGGGTCATCAATCTTTTGCGCTTCTGCAATCGCTTGTGGATCGCGGTCAATACTAAAGAGTCGTCCATTCTCGCCCAGTTTAGACAGGATTGTACGGCTGTGACCACCACGGCCAAAAGTACCATCGATGTAGGTACCGTCAGGTTTGATCGCAAGTCCGTCAATAGATTCGTTAAGCAATACTGAAATATGTTTGAATGCTTCTGTCATAGTCTTCTCAGTGAGTGGATTGAGCCATTAGTTCGGCAATAATTTGTTCTATTAACGTTTTAGTGTACTGATTTCACGCCGTATCTCCACCATATTGTGTATAGGCTTTGGGAATTTTTGACCCAAGCTCATATCAGGATGAAGGATTCTAAGGAAATCTAAATAATTTACGTCAATATAAAGCAAAAAACCCATCACTACCGTTAAGTAATGATGGGTTCTTTATATAGGTGGAGTTGACACATACGCCGGGTTCTGTTCCGCTTGCGCGGCGGTAACCATTCGTCTAGGCCTGCAATCGCTCACAGGCTCAAGCAATCTACCCGCCCCCATACGCGAGCAACGCAATGTGAGGGCCTATTTGATCTTGCTCCGGGTGGAGTTTACCTTGCTACGAACTGTTGCCAGTCGCACGGTGCGCTCTTACCGCACCCTTTCAGCCTTACCTGTGCCCCTTCCGAAGAAATGAGGCCATCGGCGGTCTTCTCTCTGCTGCACTTGTCGTGGGCTCGCGCCCCCCAGACGTTATCTGGCACCCTGCTCTATGGAGCCCGGACGTTCCTCCCCTCTACCAGTCTCCCGAAGGACTTCAACGTCAGTTTCCCGAAGGACCTCAACGTCAGTCTCCCGAAGGACATCAGCAAAGCAGCGATTACCCGTTCAACTCCGAGGGCGGATTGTATAGAGATTAGGGTGCAGTGTCTAGCGAGATCACAAATATGGTGCAAACCTCTAAGCAACTGCGTGAATTTTACACAATTCAGACAAAAAAAGAGGAATAACGGCAATACCATCACTCCTCACAAGCTTTTCAATACAGGTTAGCTACTCTATAAAGAGGTTTCTAGTGGTCTAGATGCTCTAGGCCCCATTTGTATAACGCGTTCTTTTTCAGATTGTAGATTTCAGCTGTCATTGCCGCCGCTTTTTTAAGAGGTAACTCTTTAGTTAGGATACCCAGAGTACGAGTCGCTTCGTCTGGCAGTTCTGTGCTCGCTTCTTCACGATGACCATGAATCAGTAACACCATCTCACCGCGCTTACGGTTCGAATCTTCTTCAATCCACTCAATCAACTCACCCAGTGGCAATCCTTGAATTGTTTCGAATGTCTTAGTCAGCTCACGTGCCAAGACAACTTCACGGTCTGGGCCTAAGATCTCAAGCATATCTTGTATAGAATCTGAGATTCGATGTGGTGATTCGTAGAAGATACACGTGCGCTCTGCTTTCGCGATCTCTAGGAACTTATCTTTACGACCTTTGCTCTTTGGCGGCAAAAAGCCTTCAAAGCTGAAGCGATCAGACGGTAAACCAGACGCACTCAATGCCGTAATCACTGCACAAGCACCAGGAAGTGGCACAACTCTCACACCCGCTTGACGACATTGTGAGACAAGATGGTAACCTGGGTCACTGATTAAAGGTGTACCCGCATCAGAGACTAATGCGATAGACTGACCTTCTAATAACCTTTCGACTAGAACTTGCGCTTTAGTTTGTTCATTATGATCATGTAAAGCGAACGTTCTGGTTGATATATTGAAGTGAGCAAGCAGCTTACCCGTGTGGCGTGTGTCTTCGGCTGCAATAACATCGACACTTGATAAAATTTCAATTGCTCTTTGAGTGATATCTCCCAAATTTCCGATTGGGGTTGGCACAATGTAGAGAGTTGGGCTCTCTGTGAGCAAGGTTTTGTTATCTGTCATTTGTTTACCATCACTTCAACGATTAATATAGATACAAATTTATACGGAATTTAAAGAACTCATGGCAACGATGAACCATAAGAGACTCAGTGTACCACGCTTACTAACTCCAATTGCATTAGCAATTACATTGGCGGCTTGTTCTTCAGGTCCTCAAGCACCAACGAGCGTTGATATTACACTAGATCCAGCGCAATCAACTGAAAGTTACATGATGCAGGCGGATAGTAGCAAAGGAAGTCTACAAAACGACTGGTTAATCATGGCGCTTAAGGCTTCTGTGCAAGTTGGAAAAACCGATCAAGCAACTCTGCTGATTAAACGCTTAGCAAAACAAGAGCTGAGCGAAACGCAACAAGCGGAATGGCAATTAGCGCGCGCTCAGCTGCTGGTGAATAACTCACAGCCAGATCAAGCTTATAGCCAACTAAACTTCCAGCCTTGGTGGAAGCTTCCGAACGAGCAGTGGAAAGATTATCACGAGCTACGCGCGAACATTTCTGAAATGCAAAGCGAGTATTTTGAAGCAAGCCGTGAGTTAGTTCTTTATTCAGAATATCTAGACGCTGACGACGAGCTCCAACAGCAAGCTGCTGACCGTATTTGGCAGAACCTAAATAGCTACTCTCAATATGAGATTCTAGAGCTTAAGACGTCGCCTACAGAAGACGTTCTTGCAGGTTGGTTACAGCTGGCGATTTACATGAAGACGCTGAATTCAAACCTTCCAAACCTGCAGGAAACCCTGTCTGATTGGCTAGCAGAGAATTCTCAGCACCCAGCAGCAACATATACACCTCAGGCGATCACTGACATCTTGGCGCTAGAGATCAGCAAGCCAACCAGCACTGCACTATTACTGCCTCTAACCGGTAAGTACGGCAAGCAGGCACAACTTGTGCGTGACGGTTTCATCTTTGCGATGATGAATGACAAAGAGCGCGAAGAAGATGCAACGCTGACGGTAATGGATACCAACGTGCAAAGTGCCGCTGAGATTAAAGCGACACTGGAAGAGAACAATGTTGATTTCATCGTTGGCCCGCTGATCAAGAGTAACATCACTAAACTTCAGCAAGCACAGAAAAACCACGAAAACTCGATTCCAGCATTAGCTCTGAACATTCCAACACAACTAGAACCTGATACTAACATTTGTTATCTCGCTCTATCGCCAGAACAAGAAGTTGCTCAGGCAGCGAAACACCTATTTGCTCAAGGCTACAAGTATCCGCTTATCCTTGCGCCAAGAGGACGTTTAGGTGAGCGTGTTGAGCAAGCGTTTAAAGAAGAGTGGAAAAAATACAGCAGCAACGATGTTGCTATCAGCTTATTCTCTGACAAACGCCAACTGCAACGTAATGTGAATCAGGTATTCGGCCTGCAAGAGAGCCAACAGCGTATCGCTCAAATGGACGGGTTACTGAACCTAGACCTAGAAACAGAGCCACGCAGCCGTCGTGATATCGATTCTGTTTACATTGTGGCTAAGAACTCAGAGCTAACGCTAATCAAACCCTTCATTGAAGTTGCAATTAACCCTGATGCTAGCCAGCCCGCTCTTTTCTCAAACTCACGCAGCAACAGCGGTGATAAGCAGTATGAAGACCTAACCGGTGTGTTCTACAGCGATATCCCACTATTAGTTGAGAATAAAAACGAGCTTAATAAAGAGCTCAACGACCTATGGCCTGCACACTCAAACGGCCAAAAACGCTTGCAAGCACTGGGAATGGATGCTTACTACCTAATGGATGCACTGCCACAGATGAAAGCAGTGCAAGGTTACAGCATTCCAGGTGAAACAGGTGTGTTAACCATCGATAACAACTGTGTAGTTCAACGTGAAATCAGCTGGGCAGAGCATGGGGCTTTTTAGCCGAAAGTTCCTATCCAAACCAAGTATCACCCACAAACAAGTGGGTGATAAATACGAGACCGTGGCAAAATCTTATCTGATTAACCACGGTTTATCGTTAATAGAACAAAACTTCATAGCAAAATGTGGCGAGATTGATCTTATAATGCGCCATAACAATACGGTTGTGTTTGCTGAGGTAAAATACCGCAAGCAAACCCGCTACGGACATGCCGCTGAAATGGTGACTGCCAAGAAGTCACAGAAACTGCTCAAAACAGCCAATGTTTGGCTTATGCAGCAAGGATTGTCGGTGCACTCTACAGATTTCAGGTTTGATATTGTTGCCATTGAAGGGCCGAATGACACTATCGACTGGATTCAAAACGCGATTACCCAAGGATAAACATGCTAGACAGCATTAAAGAAAGTTTCACAGAAAGTATTCAAATCCAAATTGCGGCTGCAGAAGCTCTGCCTGACGCAATCACGCATGCCGCTCAAGCAATGGTTGCGACCTTGCTTAACGGAAACAAAATTCTTTGTTGTGGTAATGGTGGTTCGGCGTCGAATGCTCAGCAATTTGTATCGTGCCTACTCAACCGGTTTGAAACAGAGCGCCCTAGCCTTCCAGCAATGGCACTCACAGCAGACAACACCACGCTAACGGCTGTGGCTAACGACTACCACTATGAAGAGATCTTCTCTAAGCAGGTGCGTGCATTCGGTCAAACTGGCGATATTCTGTTGGCTATCTCGACTAGCGGTAACAGCAAGAACATCATCAAGGCAATGGAAGCGGCGGTAACTCGCGACATGACCATCATCGCCTTTACCGGTAAAGATGGTGGTGAGATGGCAGGTTTGCTTGGTGAACACGATGTAGAGATTCGTATCCCGTCACACCGTACAGCGCGCATTCATGAAGTACACATGGTGACACTGCACTGCCTATGTGACCTAATCGATCAAGTACTCTTCCCTGCCCACGAAGAGTGATATACGGAGCATCACAATGAAATCATTAACCTCTATGAGGCTGTTTAAGCTGATTAATGTTTCGCTACTTACACTGTCTCTGTCTGGTTGTGCTGGCATTTTCATTGCTGGTGCTGCAACTACTGCAAACCTAGTCACAGATACGCGAACAACCAAAGAGATTTGGAACGACAACAACATCGAATTTGAAGTTGCAGCGATTACCAATAAACAACCATTCCGTGGCAATGTACGTGTCACCGCAAGCTCATACCGAGGTTCAGTGGTGTTGATGGGGCAAGCAACCACAGATTCAGAACGTCGCGCTTTTGAAAACCAAGCCAAAGAAGTGGCTGGCGTTGAGAGCATCCACAATCAAGTTCGAGTGAAAGAACCTTTGTCTGTAAGTGCTATCAGTAAAGACAGCTGGATTACCACTAAGGTGAAATCAGCTCTGCTTGCGAATGCTGAGCTTAACGGCATCAAAGTAAAAGTGATTACTGAGGATTCAGAAGTATTCCTACTTGGACTCGTGACTAGAGAGCATGCCGATATCGCGACAGAAGTTGCGCGTAACATATCTGGCGTAAAACAGGTTATTCGAGCGTTTGAATACGGTGAAGAAGAGACGGCTGTTAACTAGCCGTAAGCCAGTCAACTAAATGCGATATAGCAGAAAAGAAAAAGCAGCGACGAGTCGCTGCTTTTTTATTTGGTTCGTTATCTAATACCAATCGTAGTAAATAATCTATCATTCTAGCTTGTTAAAAATTTCGATAACTGCGTTAGAATTTTTGATTGTAGAATAACTACTTATCAAAAATTCCGCCTTGCTCTCAAGCTTTTTTCCTGCGCTATTTCTGATCACTTACTTACTGTGATTGGTATAACTAACGTTATTTGATAACACGAAGGCTTGGGCGACCTTTCGCTGGACGAGGTGGCTCAGGATCTGAGTCTGGCTCTTCAGCATCTACGTCTGCCGTTGCTACGCTCAAAGATGGGCCTTTTTCTGGTTCTTCAAAAGGACTTTCTTCAATCCCTTCTTCAAACGCTTCCATGTAAGCCTCTTCAGGTTCAAACATGGTACCAGCACCATTTTCACGAGCATAAATCGCTTGTACTGCGTAAAGCGGAACGATCACAGAGTGTGGACGACCACTAAAGCGAGCACTAAACGTCACAGCTTCGTTACCCAGTTCAAGTTGTCCAACCGCACGAGGCGCGATGTTCAGAATGATCTGACCATCTTGAACAAACTCTTCTGGAACTCGCACACCCGGTAATGTTGCTTCAACAACAAGGTGTGGAGTTAGTTCGTTATCAACCAGCCACTCATAAAATGCACGAAGCATGTATGGTCGGCGTGGAGTCATATTAGAAATATCCATAAACGCTTAGCGAACGAGTCGCATCTCACGCTCAGCTTCAGTTAGAGAAGCTAGGAATGAATCACGTTCGAATACGCGGTTCATGTAAATCTTAAGCTCTTTAGAACCAGGACCAATTAGTTCGATACCAAGCTCAGGTAAACGCCATAATAGCGGAGCTAGGTAACAATCAATTAGGCTAAACTCTTCGCTCATGAAGTATTCATACTCAGCGAAGATAGGAGCAAGAGTCAGTAGGTCGTTGCGCAGTTTAACGCGAGCTGCTTCAGATTCTTCAGCGTTGCCTTTAACGATCTTCTCTGCAACTGAATACCAGTTACGCTCAATGCGGTACATCATTAGACGGCTGTTACCACGAGCAACCGGGTATACAGGCATCAACGGTGGATGAGGGAAACGCTCATCTAGGTATTCCATGATGATCTTCGAGTCATATAGAGCAAGCTCACGATCAACAAGAGTAGGTACTGATTTGTACGGGTTCAGTTCAACAAGCTCTGCTGGTAGATTTTTTTCATCAACCAACTCAACTTCAACACTTACGCCTTTTTCAGCAAGAACGATGCGCACCTGATGGCTATACATATCAGAAGCACTTGAGAAAAGAGTCATTACAGAACGTTTATTGGCAGCTACAGCCATGGAGCCCTCCAGTACACTTTAAATAAAAACAATGGAGGCCTAAAGCCTCCATTGAACATTAACATAATTTGGGAATTAGCACGGTATTATAGCACAATTAGTGCACATCACGCCAATACTCTTTCTTCAGCAAAATCACGATGATAGTGAAGATTACTAAGAAGGCCATTACCCACCAACCCATAGCGTGACGCTCAAGTTGAACTGGGTCGCCCGAGTAAACCAAAAAGTTAACAAGGTCACGAACTGCTTCGTCGTATTCACCAGCACTTAATTCGCCAGAGCCGTCAGTCTCAGTGCCAACAACAACCGTCACTTCCTCGCCATCTACCATATGAGTATCGTAGATTGGTGTTGGGATACCTTGCAGTTCTTCAAGAACGTGCGGCATACCAACGCTTGGGAAAACAATGTTGTTCACGCCAAATGGACGAGACGGATCTTCATAGAAAGTACGAAGGTAAGTGTACAGCCAGTCTGCGCCACGAACACGAGCAACCAATGTTAGGTCTGGTGGCGGAGCACCAAACCAACTTGCCGCTTGATCAGAAGGCATAGCATTAACCATCAAGTCACCGATTTTCGCTTCAGGGTCGAAAATCAGATTTTCCTTCATAAGATCAACGGGGATCTCTAAATCATTCGCAACACGTTCATAGCGCTGGTACTGCGTTGAGTGACAAGCGAAACAGTAGTTCATGAACATCTTAGCGCCATTTTGCAATGAAGCTTTGTCTGTTAAATCATTGTTCGCTTTGTCTAATGGTACGTTTGCACCCGCTGCCATCACCAGTGACGGCAACATAGCAAATAAAATTACAATCCACTTTTTCATTTGAATGTCACCCTTTCTGGTAATGGTTTCGTCGCTTCATTTTTACTGTAGAACCACAGTAGAACGAAGAACATGAAGTAACCTAAGCTAAAGATTTGAGCCAGTAGCGTGTATGTTGGCGTTGCTGGAAGCGCACCAAGTACACCAAGCGCAATAAAGCTTATTGTGAATTGGATGATGTTAATCAAATGCAGTTTGCTACGGTAACGGTAAGAACGCACTTTACAACGGTCGAACCATGGTAGTAGGAATAGCACAACAATAGATGCGCCCATTGCTACAACACCTAGCAACTTATCAGGAACAGCACGCAGAATTGCGTAAAACGGCGTGAAGTACCATACCGGAGCGATGTGCTCTGGTGTTTTCAGTGGGTTAGCAGCTTCAAAGTTTGGCGGCTCAAGGAAGAATCCACCCATCTCTGGGTTAAAGAACAGCACATAACAGAAGAAGAATAGGAAACCGGCCACACCAACCATATCTTTCACGGTCCCGTATGGGTGGAAAGGAATAGAGTCAATGATGTCGTATTTCTTAGTGTAATCCTTGTGGAATGGGAACTGCGTTTTGTAGTCGTCGCCCATTGTGCCTTTAGGAAGTTTCGTCTCAATACCGTCTGGGTTGTTCGAACCCACTTCGTGCAGTGCTAGTACGTGAAGTACGATAAGCAGCAGAAGTACAATTGGTAGAGCGATAACGTGCAGTGCGAAGAAACGGTTCAGCGTTGCACCAGAGATGATGTAGTCACCACGGATCCAAAGCGTTAGGTCATCACCGATAACAGGGATCGCACCAAACAGAGAAATGATTACCTGAGCACCCCAGTAAGACATTTGACCCCATGGTAGTAGGTAACCCATGAAAGCCTCAGCCATAAGCACTAAGAAGATCAACATACCGAAGATCCAAAGTAGCTCACGAGGCTTTTGGTAAGAACCATAGATTAGGCCACGGAACATGTGCAGGTAGATAACAACGAAGAATGCCGAAGCACCTGTTGAGTGCATGTAACGTAGTAGCCAACCGTATTCCACATCACGCATGATGTATTCAACAGAAGCAAATGCACCCTCACCTGACGGTACGTAGTTCATTGTTAGCCAAATACCCGTAAGGATTTGGTTAACCAATACCAACATTGCCAAAGAACCGAAAAGGTACCAAAAGTTAAAGTTCTTAGGCATTGGGTATTCAGATAAATGCTTTTTATACGCATTCATCGCGGGTAGACGTTTCTCTACCCAATCAAGCAATCCTTGCATTACGCGTCTCCCTCGTCCACACCGATCATGATCTTAGTGTCACTCAAATACATATGCTTTGGTACAACAAGATTCAATGGAGCTGGTACGCCTTGGAATACTCGACCTGCCATATCAAACTTTGAACCATGACAAGGACAGAAGAAACCAGACTTAACACCCTGAACTTGTTCTGCAAAAGAATCCGGCAGGTAAGTTGGAGAACAACCTAAGTGCGTACAGAAACCAACAGCAACGAAGAATTCCGGCTTAATTGAACGGAACTCGTTCTGTGCGTATTCTGGTTGTTGTTCAGCTTCAGATTGAGGGTCACGAAGTTGACCACCGATCGATTTTAGGTTTTCTAGTACCGACTCAGCACGGCGTACAACCCATACAGGTTTACCTTGCCACTCGACACGAACCATTTGTCCCGGTTCTAACTTACTGACTTCCACTTCCACCGGCGCGCCCGCAGCTTTCGCCTTGGCACTCGGATTCCATGATTTAATAAAAGGCACGGCTACAGCAGCTGCTCCTAAACCACCAACAACGGCTGTTGTTGCGGTTAAGAAACGCCTGCGACCGTTATTTAAAGGCGCGTTGCTCATCCAAACATTCTCCCATTTGCTCCTTGTGGATTGAAATAATTCCGATTAAAGAGCATGGCTAACAAAATATGTATTTAGTTCTATTTATTGACGGCAAATGATAAATAAAACCCTACTTTTTGACAAGATAAAGCTACCTTTTTGTAACAATCATGAGGCAAAGCGCACATTGGGTTACAAAAGCTTTCAAAATATAAGAATTTGGAAATAAAACGAGGAAGGGAAAGCGTTTAGAGGGGGTATAAAAACAAAAAGCCCGGCATATAGCCGAGCTTTGAACCACAATTCCAGTCGTAAAACTGGGGGCGTGTACTTTTTCGTAAAGAAAAATTAACGCTTAGAGAATTGAGGTTTACGACGAGCTTTACGTAGACCAACTTTCTTACGTTCAACGCAACGAGCGTCACGAGTAACGTAGCCAGCTGCACGTAGAGCAGGACGTAGAGTTTCATCGTACTCCATAAGAGCGCGAGTGATACCGTGGCGGATTGCGCCAGCTTGACCAGAAATACCACCACCAGAAACAGTGATGTAAAGGTCAAGTTTCTCAGTTAGTTCAACTAGCTCAAGAGGTTGCTTAACAACCATACGAGAAGTTGGACGACCGAAGTAAACATCAAGGCTACGCTTGTTGATTACGATCTCACCAGAGCCTGGTTTGATGAAAACACGAGCTGCTGAGCTTTTGCGACGACCAGTGCCGTAGTATTGATTCTCTGCCATTTTCATAATCCCCTTAGATGTCTAGTACTTGTGGCTGTTGAGCAACATGGTTGTGCTCAGTACCAGCGTACACTTTAAGCTTACGGTACATCGCGCGGCCTAGAGGACCACGTGGAAGCATACCTTTAACTGCTAGTTCTAGAACCATTTCTGGTTTCTTAGCAATTAGCTTTTCAAAAGTGATAGTTTTAAGACCACCTGGGAACTCTGAGTGACGGTAGTAAACCTTACCCTTAGCTTTGTTACCAGTTACAGCAACTTTCTCAGCGTTAACAACGATGATGTAATCACCAGTGTCTACGTGAGGAGTGTATTCTGCTTTGTGCTTGCCGCGTAGGCGAGAAGCGATTTCACTTGCTAGACGGCCAAGAGTTTTGCCTTCAGCGTCTACAACATACCAGTCGCGTTTTACAGTTTCTGGTTTAGCAACGAAAGTTTTCATGCTAATAATTACCTATTTAAAAAATTTACACTTAAGGAATACTCGCGTATTCCCACTGTCTAAGAGTTACCATTCATCACCCCTTCGAGTGTTGGAAAACTCTTGGCATAACGTGATTTTACTCATCGCTAGAGGCCCGCAGTAACGGTAGGTCGCAGGATTATAGAGAAGAGCGAAGAAAAAATCACCTCTTTTTGAACAAAATCACGATTTTTTTAATTCTATTTCTTATTCGAGATAATCAAAGCTAACTTAAGTGTTCCTTTGCCAAATATTCATGGCTCTGCATTTCAATTAAACGCGACTGACAACGTTTAAATTCAAACTCTAGCTGACCATGGGTGTATAGCTTTTCTAGCTCCACTTCCGCTGAAATAATCAGCTTC
Source organism: Vibrio sp. 10N.261.51.F11 (assembly GCF_041471665.1). Classification (NCBI taxonomy): domain Bacteria; kingdom Pseudomonadati; phylum Pseudomonadota; class Gammaproteobacteria; order Vibrionales; family Vibrionaceae; genus Vibrio; species Vibrio sp. 10N.261.51.F11. The sequence continues at coordinate 39,855 of NZ_JBFROW010000038.1, forward strand.
ACATTGCGCTCGTAGAACTCATCAACTAATGCAATGAAGCGCCTCGCAGCGTCATCTGAAGTCGCGCCCATTTGCAATACATCCGCCAATAGAACTGTGTGATAAACCCGAGACAACTCAATATAGTCGTTCTGGCTACGAGCCGACTGACAAAGCTGAGCAAAGGTACCATGCAGTACGCCATCACTCGCTTCGACTACATCTAATTGACGGTGGTTAACCTCTATCTGCTTAAGCTTCTCTTTATCTTCACCAACGAGCTGAGCGTAATACTTTTCGAGATTAATATTCGCTTGGCTATCTAGCGGGTAATGGTAAATCTCAGCCTGTTCTAAGGTACGTAGACGATAGTCAATACCACTATCGACATTAAGGATATGACAGTTGTCTTGAATGAGCTTGATGGCAGGTAAGAAACGCGCTCGCTGTAACCCGTTGCGATACAGATCCGCAGGTGGAATATTAGAGGTCGCAACCAAGATAGCGTTTCGAGCGAATAACTCTTGGAACAAGGTTCCTAGGATCATCGCATCGGTGATGTCTGAAACAAAGAATTCGTCGAAACAGATAATGTCCGCTTCTTCCTTCAACTTGTCTGCGACTAAAGGCAATGGATCACTCACATTACCTAGCGCCTTTAGCTCATCATGAACTCGATACATAAAGCGGTGAAAGTGAACACGCATTTTTTTAGTGGTCGGTAAGGCATCATAGAACGTATCCATTAGGTACGTTTTTCCTCGCCCTACGCCACCCCAAAAATAGAGACCTTTCGGTGGTTGTGGCAGTTCTGGCTTTTTGCCTAGTAATTTCTGGAAGCGAGTCAGTTGAGGAATGGGCGTATTCATGTAATCTTGAAATTGATGAAAGAGTTCATCTAAAGATTTTACGGCTTGCTCTTGTGCTGGATCTCTTTGAAATCCATGTTCTTTTATATCTTGTTCGTATTTTTTAATGGGATTCATGACGACATTTCCACAATGAAAGCAATATCAGACAACAACTAAAAATGAGCCCAAACAGTACGAGGAATAACGTGATGTGGTGAATAATTCAGCATCAAACTGCTAACTAGCGCACACGCATTTCTCTTTATACTGCGGCTTTCTCATAGTACCATGGAGCCGTATCACGTGTAACTAAGCAGTAACAAACATGTTAAAAAACAATAATAAGGAGCTGTTATGCCTTGGATGTATGCCGTTGCCGGTTTACTAGTCGGAGTTATTTTAGGGGTCGCTATTTCTCGTCTCATGACACCTGAATACAAAAAACAAAAGAACGTACAGAAAGAATTGGATAGCGCAAAGTTTGCCCTTGAGCAGCAGCGACAAGAGCTGGCTGATCACTTTGCGAAATCAGCAGAAATGTTGGACACATTAGGTAAAGACTACACAAAACTGTACCAACACATGGAAAAAACAAGCTCAGAGCTGATTCCTAACCTGCCAGAGCAAGATAACCCGTTTGTGAAAACAGCCGCTGCCCATTCGGACAAGCCACAAGAGAAGCCTTCAGTAAAAGAGGCGACACTTGAGGAACAACCGAAAGATTACGCTAATGGCGCAACCGGTTTATTTACAGAGCAGAAGAAAGAAATCATGAATGCTCCCGATGTTGTTACAGCAAAAGCATCGTAAACATTTAACACTTCTGTGAACTTTACAAAGGTTTTTGAGTCATAACTTTCACTCAGGTCATTTGAAACTTATCATACTTATTAAACGTATAAGAGGGTTAAGACCTTAACTAGAGAGGAGTTTATGATGAAAAAACCTTTGCTTGCTTTATCAGTGCTAACTTTAAGCTTAAGTTCAATCATCACCCCCATTAAAGCAACAGCCGCACTGCCATTAAGTGTGGGTAATGAACAATTACCGAGCCTTGCTCCTATGCTTGAACAAGTGACCCCCGCTGTGGTTAGTATTGCCGTAGAAGGCAAACAGGTACAACGTCAGCAAATCCCTGAACAATTTCAATTCTTTTTTGGTCCAGAACAAACACGAGAGCGTCCCTTCCGCGGATTAGGCTCTGGTGTCATCATTGACGCCGAGAAAGGTCATATCGTGACCAATTACCATGTCATTAATGGTGCGGACGATATCAAAGTAAAACTGCATGATGGTAGAGAGTACGATGCTGAGCTAATCGGCGGCGACCAGATGTCTGATATCGCACTGCTAAAATTAGAAGAAGCCAAAAACCTGACCCAGATAAAAGTCGCAGACTCAGACAAACTAAGAGTTGGTGATTTTAGTGTCGCGATCGGTAACCCATTCGGACTTGGGCAAACCGTGACATCCGGTATTGTTTCTGCACTCGGCCGTAGCGGCCTGAATCTAGAAAACTTTGAAAACTTCATTCAAACCGATGCAGCAATCAACAGCGGCAACTCTGGTGGTGCGCTAGTGAACCTTAACGGTGAGCTAATTGGTATCAACACCGCCATTCTTGGCCCTAACGGAGGTAATGTCGGTATCGGCTTTGCAATCCCTTCTAATATGATGACAAACCTGACAGAACAAATTCTCGACTTCGGTGAAGTAAAACGCGGCATGCTTGGCGTTCAAGGCGGAGAAGTGACCTCTGAATTGGCAGAAGCACTCGGTTATGAATCAAGCAAGGGCGCCTTTGTTAGCCAAATCGTCCCTAACAGCGCAGCCGATAAAGCAGGACTGAAAGCGGGCGATATTATTGTCTCTATTAATGGCAAACGCATTGATACCTTCAGCGAGTTAAGAGCTAAGGTCGCAACACTCGGCGCTGGTAAGCAGATTGAACTGGGTGTGGTTCGTGACGGTAAGAGCAAAACCTTTGATGTGACGCTTGGTGAATCCACCAATAATAAAACACAAGCTGAGAAGCTCCATGAAGGACTAGCTGGTGCTGAGTTAACCAACACAACAGAGAGTGACTCTGCAACGGGCGTCAAGGTATCGAATGTTGCTCAAGGTTCACCAGCCGAAGCCTATCAACTCCTGAAAGATGACATCATCATCGGAGTAAACCGCCAGCCCGTTAAGAACCTTGCTGAGTTTAGAGAGATTCTTGAAAAACAACCTGGTGTACTGGCGCTTAATATCCAGCGAGGCGACCGAACTATCTATCTTGTGATTCGATAGTCTTACGTCAGCGCAATTACAGGGAGGCTCAGTAAGTTTGCTTTAAACTTACTCAGTCTCCCTTTTCTTTAGATCAATCAAAATGCTATGCTTCACTTGTAATCAAATCAGTCATCCATTGATGGAGGCTTCACACCTTACTTGTTGAAGAGGGAAACATGCTGTCCTTTCTATTTCGTTCTATTTCCCTTGGACTCGTTTCAGCGGCGCTTATTCTTCTCGCCTTCCCGAGCTTAAGACCAGCGATTGTCGCTGACGTCACTAGCCCTAAAGTCGATAATATTGGCTCTCTTCAGATTTCATTTAACCAAGCAGTTCGCCGCGCGGCGCCTGCAGTAGTTAACATTTATAGCCGTAAATACGCTGAAAGCGATCGAAACAAACTGCTCACACAAGGTTTGGGCTCTGGGGTGATTGTTAGCGAGAAAGGCTACATCATTACCAACTTCCATGTGGTGGCTCAAGCAGACCAAATAGTTGTGGCACTTCAAGATGGCCGAGTAGCAGCTGCGCAACTTGTCGGTTCAGACAAACGCACCGATATCGCGATACTTAGAGTCAGCGGTGATAATCTACCGGTGATCCCACTCAATCCTAATTACAAAGCCAATGTCGGTGATGTTGTACTGGCTATCGGTAACCCATACAACCTAGGTCAAACAACAACCTTTGGTATCATCTCTGCAACCGGCCGTTCTTCGATCAGTGCCGATGGCCATCAAGCCTTTATCCAGACCGATGCGGCAATCAATGAAGGTAACTCAGGTGGCGCACTGGTGAACTCACAAGGTGAGCTAGTCGGTATCAATACCGCCTCTTTCCAGCAAGCTACCGACATGGAAACCTATGGGATCTCATTCGCTATCCCCTATCCGCTTGCTAATAAAATCATGGAAAAGATCATCGCCGATGGTCGTGTGATTCGTGGCTATATTGGTATCGATGGACAAGACATCAACTCAGTCACCTCACGCATGTTGGGTACTAAGAATATCGGCGGGATCGTTGTGTTGGGGATAGACCCTAATGGTCCGGCTGCCGATGCGGGTTTTGAAGCTCAAGACATTATTGTCAGTATCAACGATAACCAAGTAAATGGTCGCCAGAGTGTAATGGACATCGTTACCGACCTGCGACCTGGTACAGTTATCGATGTGGGTATATTGCGCCAAGGTGAAAGCAAAACCTTAAAGGTGACCATCGCCGAAGATGCTCGCCTGTAGAGCAAACTCTGTAAGCAATGATTCAAGCTGCTAATACACAAGTACAAAAAACCCAGCTCATAGGCTGGGTTTTCTTTTATCTAAAGATTGTTTCAAGTATCTCTACGATTCACTTTGCTCTTCGATATCGATGCGAGTCACTCGCTGTAGTCCTCTAGGCAGTAGACCACCACGACGACCACGTTCACCACGGAAGTTTTCAAGATCCGCAGGTTTCAAACCAAGCTTACGTTTACCGGCGTAGATAGTCAGCGTCGCATTCTCTGGGATAGCCATAAGATGTGAGACAAACTCTTCACGCTCTTTTGCTTTCGCAGAAGGGATGTTGATGATCTTGTTGCCTTTACCTTTGCTCAGCTGAGGGAGATCTTTAATCGGGAACAACAACATACGACCTTGGTTAGTAATCGCCAGAATCTGATTACTGTCCAAGTCAGCAATAGGGCTTGGCATCATCACTTCAGAAGCTTGTGGCAAGTTAACCAAGGCTTTACCGCTCTTGTTCTTGGACAGCAGATCGCTACCCTTACAAACAAAACCATAACCTGCATCAGAACCGACTAACCATAATTGTTCATTCTCTCCCATCACCACTTGGCGAATAGAAGTACCTGGGCTGACGTTCAAGCGGCCTGTAATTGGCTCACCTTGGCTTCGCGCCGACGGTAATGAATGTGACTCAAGGGAGTAGCTTCGACCATCACTGCCGAGGAACACCGCTTGCTGGTTACTCTTACCCTTAGCACTCGCTAAGAATTTATCACCCGATTTGTAGTTCAAACCTTCAGCGTCAACTTCATGCCCCTTGGCATGACGAATCCAACCTTTCTCAGACAACACAACCGTGATTGGTTCGCTTGGTACTAAGTCGCGCTCTGTTAGCGCTTTCGCTTCAGCACGCTCAATCAGAGGTGAACGACGATCATCGCCATATTTATCCGCATCTGCTTGGATTTCTTTCTTGATCAGCGTATTCAAGCGACGCTCTGAACCGAGTAGCTTTTCAAGCTTTTCACGTTCAGCTTCAAGCTCTTCTTGCTCAGCTCGAATCTTAAACTCTTCTAACTTAGCTAAGTTACGAAGTTTAATATCAAGAATCGCATTGGCTTGAATTTCAGAAATGTTGAAACGGCTCATTAGGACAGGACATGGTTCGTCTTCTGTACGAATGATCTCAATCACTTCATCGATATTAAGATAAGCAGCAAGCAAACCTTCTAAGATGTGCAAACGTGCTAGTACTTTATCTAAACGGTACTGCAAACGACGGCGAACCGTTGTACGGCGGAACTCAATCCATTCTTTCAGGATTTGAACTAAGCCTTTAACTTGAGGACGGTTATCCAAACCAATCATGTTCAAGTTAACGCGGAAGTTTTTCTCTAGATCCGTCGAAGCAAATAGGTGACTCATCAATTGGTCACAGTCGATGCGATTTGAACGAGGAACCACTACGATACGCGTTGGGTTCTCGTGATCAGATTCATCACGCAAGTCGTCAACCATTGGCAGCTTCTTAGCGCGCATCTGGTTAGCGATTTGCTCAAGTAACTTCGCACCTGACACTTGATGAGGTAAAGCCGTGATAACAATATCAGAGCCTTCCTTGTGCCAAACAGCGCGCATCTTGATGCTGCCACGTCCAGTACGGTAGATCTTTTCGATGTCCGATTTCGGAGAGATAATCTCAGCTTCAGTCGGGTAATCTGGACCTTGAATGAAACCCATCACGTCTGAAAGCTCAGACTTAGGCGTATCAATTAGATGAATGGCTGCATTAGCGACTTCACGCACGTTGTGTGGTGGAATATCGGTCGCCATACCTACCGCGATACCAGTGATACCGTTAAGTAGAATATGAGGCAGACGAGCAGGTAACATTTGAGGCTCTTTCATCGTGCCATCAAAGTTTGGTTGCCAATCAACTGTGCCTTGACCTAATTCACCGAGAAGAACTTCCGCGAATTTAGACAGTTTCGCTTCGGTATAACGCATTGCAGCGAACGATTTCGGGTCATCCGGAGCACCCCAGTTACCTTGACCATCTACCAATGGGTAGCGGTAAGAGAAAGGCTGCGCCATCAATACCATCGCTTCGTAACAGGCAGAGTCACCGTGTGGGTGATACTTACCTAATACGTCACCAACGGTACGTGCTGATTTTTTGTATTTCGATGCAGCCGACAAGCCTAGCTCAGACATCGCGTAGATAATACGACGCTGTACTGGCTTCAAGCCATCACCGATATACGGCAATGCACGATCCATGATCACGTACATTGAGTAGTTTAAGTAGGCATCTTCGGTGAACTTGCGCATTGGCAGCTGTTCAACGCCATCATATGTAATTTCGTTAGACATCCATTATACCTCGGCCATATCACCGTTAGTCTGTAGCCATGTACGGCGATCATCTGCACGTTTCTTACCAAGCAGCATGTCCATCATCTCGTTGGTCGCGTCGCTGTCATCAATCGTTAACTGAACAAGGCGGCGAGTGTTTGGGTCCATGGTGGTTTCACGCAACTGAAGTGGGTTCATTTCACCCAGACCTTTGAATCGTTGCACGTTGATCTTGGCTTTCTTCTGCGATAGTCGCTCAAGCACACCGTCTTTCTCTGCGTCATCAAGTGCGTAGAACACTTCTTTACCGCAATCGATACGATACAGAGGAGGCATTGCCACATAGATATGACCCGCTTCAACCAATGCATGGAAATGGCGAGTAAACAAAGCACATAGCAGTGTCGCGATATGAAGACCATCCGAGTCCGCATCGGCAAGGATACAGATCTTACCGTAACGCAGGCCTGATAAATCATCGTTGTCCGGGTCTATACCCAGAGCCACCGAGATGTCGTGCACTTCTTGCGAAGCCAATACTTGGTCTGCTGACACTTCCCATGTATTTAGGATCTTACCGCGAAGTGGCATCACCGCTTGGAACTCACGGTCACGTGCTTGTTTAGCAGAACCACCCGCCGAGTCCCCTTCCACGAAGAAGATTTCGGTACGGCTTAAATCTTGAACCGAACAGTCAGTTAGCTTACCCGGCAGTGCTGGGCCTGAAGCGATTTTCTTACGCACAACCTTTTTGCTTGCGCGCATACGGCGGTGGGCATTCGCAATACAAGCTTCTGCTAGCTGTTCTGCCAGTTGTGGCTTTTCGTTCAACCACAGGCTAAACGCATCTTTTACCACACCAGACACAAACGCAGCAGTTTGACGTGAAGACAAGCGCTCTTTTGTTTGACCAGCAAACTGCGGATCTTGCATCTTCACCGACAGTACGTACGAACAGCGATCGAAGATATCGTCGCCCGTTAGCTTAACGCCACGCGGCAGCAAATTACGGAATTCACAGAACTCACGCATTGCATCAAGAAGACCTTGGCGAAGACCGTTTACGTGTGTACCACCTTGTTTAGTCGGTACTAAGTTCACGTAACTTTCGGTGATCATGTCGCCGCCTTCTGGCTGCCAGATGATCGCCCAGTTTGCCATTTCTGTTTCAGCAACGAATTCGCCAACATACGGTTCTTCAGGCAGCAAGGTGTAACCTTTCACGCCTTCGGCAAGGTAGTCTTTTAGACCATCTTCATAGAACCATTTATGCTCTTCACCACCGACTTTGTCGATAAAGGTAATTTCTAAACCTGGGCAAAGCACTGCTTTTGCACGTAGGTTGTTAATCAGACGAAGTGTCGAGAATTTAGGGCTATCGAAGTACTTAGAATCAGGCCAGAAATGTACTGATGTACCACTGTTACGATGACCACAAGTGCCCGTCACAGTAAGCTCTGTTACTGCATGACCGCCTTCAAGTGCGATCTCGTGAACCTGACCTTCTCGGCGTACGGTCACTTCAACACGTTTTGACAGCGCGTTTACAACCGAGATACCTACACCGTGCAGACCACCAGAGAACTTATAGTTGTTATTCGAGAATTTACCGCCAGAGTGGAGCTTAGTTAAAATCAGCTCAACACCTGAGATCCCTTTTTCAGGGTGGATATCGACAGGCATACCACGGCCGTCATCGGTAACTTCTAACGATTGGTCTGCATGAAGTACCACTTTGATCTTCTTAGCGTGTCCCGCTAGTGCTTCATCGACCGAGTTATCAATGACTTCTTGGGCAAGGTGGTTAGGTCTTTCTGTCTCGGTATACATTCCCGGGCGGTGTCGCACAGGGTCGAGACCTTCAAGTACCTCGAGGTCTTTTGCATTATATTGTTCAGTCATAATACGGAGTTTACTCAAAAAGTTTGCGTCAGTTCGCTGGCTCCAGTTTCACTAAAGCAGAATCATTACTATGAACCGTCATAGTAGAGCGAACGAGCGAAGTATTGGGGAATATAGTCTGGAAGCTGAGTAATGATGTCAAGCTAGTTCAAAAACTAAGACATCAAACTATGATATTTCACCATTGATAGATGAAATAACAGGCAAACAAGAGAAAATCACTTGGTTGGTGGAACAGATTAAAGATTTAGAAAGGTGATGATTTGTTGTGGGTAGCGTTCAAAATCAACAAAGCTATGATCCCCGCCCTCTTCTACTGTCTGTGTTGCACCTTGGTACTTATCTACCGCTTGTCGGTAATCCAGAACTTCGTCTTCCGTTTGCTGAAGTAACCAGAAGTCGCTCGGCTTAGCGATAGCCGAAACCTCTAACGCCTTCAGTTCATCAATATGTTTTGTTTCCAGTACATATCGTTCATCTGTGTATGGGTTTACTTGTTCACCTAAATAGTCAGCAAGAAGCTCATACGGCTTCACTGCTGGGTTTACAACCACCGCTTTAAAACCATAGTGGCTATTCAGCCATGTTGAAAGATAGCCACCCAGCGAGCTACCGACCAACGCTATTTGATATTGCTCTTTGTATTGCTCCACCAGCTGCTGTAAATGAAGTGCCGCTTGTTGAGGGAAACTCGGCAGTTGAGGGGTTACGACTTTAATATCAGCGCGATGCTCCGCACAGTAATCTGCCATCACATTCGCTTTATGAGAACGTGATGAGCTGTTAAATCCGTGAATATAGAGAAGCAGCGATGGCTTATTAGCTTGTTGATTAGAGCCTGGCATCAATAACCGCCTTCATTAGTAACCAGCAGCCTTAAAATCAGGCAAGAACTGCCCATGAGGCAGACGACGAACTTGCGTGCTAACGGTACCGTTTTGATGTAATTCAATCTCTCTCCAGCCCGGAGACAAAGTATCAACCGCGAAGTCATCTGAGTTAGGTTTGAATTGCACACAAGTCGACGGTGTTGCCATGACTTGTACACCATGATGATCTCGGTTCATGTCTTGATGAACGTGACCACACAGTACGGCTTTAACATTGGTGTGCTGTTGAACCACATCCCAAAATTGATCGGCGTCTTTTAGGTTATGTTGATCTAACCATGCGCTGCCAACCAACAATGGATGGTGGTGCAATAGAACCAAGGTATTACGTTCAGGGAACTCCGTCAGCTTCTGTTCTAATAGGTCAAGCTGTTGATCGCTGAGGCGACCATGAGGCACACCAACCACCTGCGAGTCTAGCATCACCATCTGCCAGTTATCGCCTAGCAAGACATGCTCAACACACTGTATTTGTGGTGATGGTAAAACACTGCCCATATTAGGCTTAAAGTCATGGTTCCCTGGCAGCCAATAGCATGGCTTTTCCAAAGGCTGAATCCCTGACTCAAATTTCTGGTACGACTCAGCACTGTGATCTTGAGATATATCACCGGTTGCTAAAATCGCTTGATAGTCAAAGCCCTGACTAACAATGCCATCGACTACAGCACGAAAGCTATCTTGAGTGTTGATGCTTAATAAGCTGCCATTGCTCGGCGCAAATAAATGCGTGTCCGTTAGCTGCACAAGCTTAATAGTGCTCTCATCAAATTTTGAAGTGTGTGATAATTCCAAAATAACAAATCCAGATACGTTACTGTTTAGACTTTAAAAGTGTTGATAAATAGGCTCAATTAAAAGGCAATTGGGGTTCGGCTGATACCCGTTTTTAAACAAAACGTTAACCATTCCCCAAGAAATTTATTCAATTGAAATTTCTCGTCCTTTTGCAGAAGCTTAGTGTTGGGGTAGTCATATTTCGCTTTGACTCGCGAAAAATCCCCGCTAGCGCACACTTCTGCAACTCGAGCGTCGTGATATAGCCTGACAGACATTTTTGGCAAAGGAAACACTGGCATCGCATCACTCTGACATATATCTATTAATGTGGTGTATTTTGTGACCTCATTCACTGTCAATTGATACACCATATTAACGGCTTGGTAACAGCGAACGTCACCAACCTCATGCCCAACCGGTAACAAAGCGTTCAGTTTGGCATAGTTAGTCTCGTAAACTCGCATCAATTCAGCAAGATCAACATGATACGGTTTTTTGACCGCGATATTTGGCATGACGTTAATCTATCCACTCTGACTGTAATTCTTGGTAGTTCAATTGTAGCCACTGTAGCGCAATGATCGTGGCTCCATTTTCAAATACACCATCTTTTACCAACTGATAAGCAGCTTCGCGACTCATCACTTGTACACGAATGTCTTCACCTTCGTAGTCCAATCCGTGTACCCCTTTGGCTGTCGTTGCATCAACACAGCCAACAAAGACGTCGAGCTTTTCAGAGCAACCACCAGATGAAGGATAATACGAAGTAATAGGCAATACAGATCCGACTTCGACTCCGGCTTCTTCCATTGCTTCACGACGAGCGACGTCTTGTGGCGATTCGTCCGTATCAATGATCCCAGCAACAATTTCGTATTGCCATGGGTTCTCATGCTCTAGGGCTCCGACACGGATCTGTTCGACGATCACCACTTCATCACGCACAGGATCATAAGGTAGCAAAGCGGCAGCATGTCCACGCTCAAACATCTCACGCTCTATTGGTTGGCTCCAGCCTCCCTCAAATAGTCTATGTTTAAATGTGTACTTGACCATTTTGAAAAAACCACGAAACAGCGTCTCTTTTGAGACTATTTCCACATCTTGCGGAGTAAACTCATGTCGTTGATTGTCATACTGTTGCATTTGGTACCTCACTAAGTGATCTTTATAGTTTACTCATTGTCCGAGTTAACTACCAAGGATAAGGTTCAACTTTTTATATAAAATTTATAATTAAAGTTAAGCTTTAAAAAATAAATATTGCACAAGTGGACAGTTAACTGTAAAAAAGTGCAAAGTTTCGAGTAAATTACCACCAAACTGGGTTAAACTCTTCTAAAGAAAATTCCATAAAAGGCAGGAATAGGAAAATGAAAAAACTGCTTCCACTATTTATCAGTGCAGCAATTGGCAGCCTGAGTTCGTCAGCTTTTGCTGATACGCTAGCTGAAGTTTACGACCAAGCAAAACAGAACGACCCACAACTTCTTCGTTCAGCAGCGCAGCGCGATGCCGCTTTTGAAGCAGTAACGTCAAGTCGTAGCTCTTTGTTACCGCAAATCAACCTAACAGCAAACTACGACATTAATCGTGGTGACTATAAAGACGCAAGTAATGACAACAACCAATGGGGTGTTGGAATTGGTTTCAGTCAAGAGCTTTACCAGCGTTCTTCTTGGATCACTCTAGATACGGCAGAGAAAACTGCTCGTCAATCTGATTCAGCTTACGCGGCAGAACAACAAGCTTTGATCCTTCGTGTTGCAACAGCATACTTCGAAGTACTTAGAGCTCAAGATAACCTAGAGTTTGTTCGTGCAGAAAAAGCAGCGGTTGCTCGTCAACTAGAACAAACTAAGCAACGTTTTGAAGTTGGTCTTTCAGCAATCACCGATGTACACGATGCACAAGCTCAGTACGATGGCGTTTTGGCTGATGAAGTTCTTGCAGAGAACGACCTAACAAATAGCTACGAAGGTCTACGTGAGATTACAGGTCAGGAACACTCTAACCTAAGCATCCTAGATACTGATCGTTTCTCAGCAAGCAAATCTTCTGAGTCTGCTGTTGCACTTGTTGAACAAGCAGAACAAAAGAACCTTAGCTTATTGGCTGCACGTATCTCTCAAGACGTAGCAAAAGATAACATATCTCTAGCGAGCTCTGGTCACCTACCAAGCTTAACGTTAGATGGTAGCTACGGTCTTGCAGAACAGACCGACAGTTCTAACAGCACAAATGATTACGACTCTGATAACCTAAACATCGGTTTGAACTTAGTTGTACCTCTATACACGGGTGGTAGCACAACTTCTTTGACTAAACAGGCTGAATACAACTACGTTGCAGCAAGTGAAGATCTAGAAGCGACTTACCGTAGCGTTGTAAAAGACGTACGTGCATTCAACAACAACATCAGTGCTTCGATCGGTGCTCTACGCGCTTACGAACAGTCTGTAGTTTCTGCTCAGTCTGCTTTAGAAGCAACAGAAGCTGGTTTTGATGTAGGTACTCGTACTATCGTTGACGTACTAGACTCGACTCGTCGTCTATACGATGCGAACAAAAATCTTTCAGATGCTCGTTACAACTACATCCTAAGTGTACTTCAGCTTCGTCAAGCAGTTGGTACGCTAAGCGAACAAGACATTGTTGATGTAAACGCAGGTCTAAAAGTAGCAAGTAAGTAACTCTTAATTACTCAAGTTACCGTTACAAAAATGCCGCTCATTGAGCGGCATTTTTATTATCGATTAAAGCGAGATTTACTGCCTAACTAAAAGCTTAACGCCAAAAACTAGAAACTAAAAACTAGCCTCGACCACCTTTAATCGCTTTAATGATTTCAGTGGTAGAGCAACCATCTTCAAAGTTAAGTACTTTCACTTCACCACCAGCAGCAATCACTTCCGCACCACCAGCAATCTCTTCAGGTTTGTAATCACCACCTTTCACAAGAATGCTTGGCAGTACCTCAGAGATTAAACGTTGAGGGGTATCTTCAGAGAATGGCACAACCCAATCAACTGCACCTAAGCCAGCCAATACCGCCATACGACGATCAGTTGGGTTCACAGGGCGACCAGGGCCTTTCAAGCGTTTCACTGATTCATCGGTATTTACCGCAACGATCAAACGATCGCCCAGCTCAGCCGCGTGATTCATGTAAGAAACATGACCAGCATGTAGAATATCAAAGCAGCCATTGGTCATAACTACCTTCTCGCCTTTCGCACGAGCACGCTTCACCGCTTCAACCAGTGCCGCTTCTGAGATCACACCGTAGTCTGTGTCTTGACTGCCGTGAATCGCTTCAGCTAGCTCTATCGTGGATAACGTTGACGTACCTAGCTTACCAACAACGACACCAGCTGCAGCGTTCGCTAATGCACACGCCTCATCCAATGGCTTACCAGCTGCAACAGACGCAGCCAGTACTGAGATAACCGTATCACCAGCACCAGTTACGTCGTACACTTCTTTCGCTTGGGTTGGCAAGTGGAATGGTGCCTGACCTTTACGTAATAAAGTCATACCATTTTCACTGCGAGTCACCAATAGAGCTTCAAAGTCATACTTCTCGATCAAGGCAATACCCTTCTCGATAAGATCTTCTTCTGATTTCACTTTACCTGCAACCAGCTCAAACTCTGCCATGTTTGGTGTAAGTAATGTCGCACCACGGTAGCGCTCTAAATCCGCGCCTTTGGGATCGATGAATACAGGAACATTGGCTGCGCGTGCTTTTTGAATGAAGCTCTGTACATGCTCTAATGCACCTTTCGCGTAATCTGACAAGATAACCGAACGTACATTTGGTAGGGCTTGCTCCATGCGAGACAGAATAAGCTCTGGGTTGGTGTTTTCGAATTTGTCTTCAAAATCCAAGCGAATCAACTGCTGACCACGGCTCATCACTCGTAGTTTGGTGATGGTTGGATAGTCTTCTAACTCAACGAAATCACACTTAACCTTCAGAGCACCTAAAGTGCTTTTCAACACCTCAGCAGGCTCATCTTTACCAGTCAAACCAACAACATGAGCATGCCCACCAAGAGAGGCAATGTTCATTGCTACGTTGGCAGCACCACCAGGACGCTCTTCGTTATTATCTACTTTCACAACGGGGACTGGTGCTTCTGGTGAAATACGGCCAGTTGGGCCATACCAGTAACGGTCAAGCATTACGTCACCGACAATAAGAACACCTGATTGGCTGTAGTCAGGTAGAATTGGTTTCATTGTTGAGCTCCAAAAATCGAATCTGGCTAGAGTCTAGCACACTGATTACAGTGGCTAAACTACAGATAAATGAGTAAAAGCCTATCAAGATAAACATAGCACTCGCTACGCTATGACTGAATTATGCTTCCATCCACTGCTTCCATGCCTGAACAACATGTTCTCTTTCCATTTCGAACTTTTCAATCGCCACATCCGCATCAAGGTTAAGTAGATTACGGTGGTGGATTTCATCCCTTAATGTGGTGTACGCATTGGTCAATGCCATACCTTGTTGCTCGTCCATTATCCCTTGCGACAACAAGCTTTCAAAGATTCTCACATTGTCACACCAACGAGTAAGCTTAGGTTTCTCGTTGCTGTATCTCAGCACTAAGTATTGCGCCAAGAACTCAATATCAGTAATACCGCCCGCATCTTGTTTAAGCATGAATCGATCGGCTTTTTTACCGCCTAAATGGCCACGCATTTTTTCACGCATATCCACAACTGACTTTTTGAGTGTTGCCTCATCTCGTGGCAAGCACAAAACCTCATGCCTAGTTTTGTTAAACGCAGATACCAATAAGTCATCACCGTAAATCATACGAGCACGAGTGAGGGCCTGGTGCTCCCATGTCCACGCGTCATTGTGCTGATACTCGTCAAAGGCATCGGTTGGACTCACCAATAGACCAGATGCACCAGAAGGGCGTAGGCGAGTATCGACTTCGTACAAAATGCCAGAAGCAGTTCTGGTCGAGAAAATATGAATAATACGCTGCGCTAATCTTAAGTAGAATTGGCGTCCATCGATCTCTTTCTTTCCATCAGTATAGATGTGTACCGGGCAGTCGTGCATGAACACGATATCGAGATCGGAGTTATAACCAAGCTCCCAACCACCGACTTTGCCATAACCAACGACAGCAAAACCGCGACCTTCGCGATCTTTAACATGGGTCGGTTCACCAAACTTGGCGGATACTTGTAACCAAGCTTGATTGACCCCCGCCTCCACAATGGCTTCTGCTAAGTAGGTCAGGTGATCACTGACCTTCATGACAGGTAGAGCACCCGCAATATCCGCGGCTGCAATTCTCAATATACAGGTCTGCTTAAACTGACGCAGACCTTCCATCTGTTGCTCCATATCATCTTCAGGGATACGGGCTAGATAATCACGCAACTCGGTCTTGTAAGACTCTAAAGGCACGGGATTGTAGAGTTGCTGAGGGTCGATAAGTTCATCTAACAGAATTGGATAACGACCCAACTGCTCCGAAATCATCGGGCTTGCCGTACACAGGCGAACTAGCTGAGTCAACGCGGCAGGGTGTTCATCTAGTAGTTCAAGGTAAGTGGTACGCGTAACGATTTTATGCAGCAGATGCAGTACTCGCGACAAACCAAACTCGGCATCCTTAGCGGTGTACAGCGCTTGAAACACTTTCGGCATCAGTCGATTGAGGACTTCCCGCCCACGAGGGCCAAGAGTCTTTTTAGCCAAATCGGCTTTAAACTGAATGATCGTTTTCGCCGCATCAGGCGGGCTCGCGACCGCAATGTCGTGTTCCAACACGTGCTCAATTACATCGGGTTTATGGGCCATATCCCACAACTCGCTAAAGTGGCTCGCGATCGGATTAGCGTCATCTTCATCAACGCCAATTAGGTCTTCGAACACGGTATGTACATTCGCCATATGGGCGCGAGTTGCCACAATCAAGCTATCCCAATCGGAAAATTGCATGGCAACCGCAAGCTGCAGTTGTTCGAATTCACCGTCAGGTAAGGTTTGAGTTTGCTTATCAGCCATGGCTTGTAACAGGTTCTCAAGGCGACGCAAAAACAGATAAGCTTCACGTAGGTGCCCCACCTCTTCAGACTCTAGCAGATGAAGGGATTCAATCGCACTTAAGGTTTCGAGTAACCCTCGACCGCGTAAGCTAGGCTCGCGTCCACCACGAATCAATTGGAAGACTTGTGCGATAAACTCAACTTCACGAATACCACCAGAGCCAAGCTTGATGTTGTTCGAGAGACCACGACGACGCACTTCGCTGCTGATCATAGACTTCATTCGGCGCAGAGATTGAATCGCACTAAAATCAATATAACGGCGGAACACAAACGGGCGTAGCATTTGGCGAAGCTCTTGATACTCAGGGTACATCTCACTGCCCATCACACGCGCTTTGACCATAGCGTAGCGTTCCCAATCGCGACCTTGTTCTTGATAGTAATCTTCTAGCGCAGCGTAACTCATGACCAGTGGACCACTCTCACCGAATGGACGCAGGCGCATGTCTACTCGATAACAGAATCCATCGAAGGTTTGCTGATCAAGCGCCTTAATAATACGTTGCCCGAGACGTGTAAAGAACTGCGCATTGGCAATGCTGCGTCTTGCACCTTGGGTTTCACCATTCTCTGGGTAGGTGAAGATCAGATCGATATCGGAAGAGAAGTTAAGCTCACCGCCCCCTAGCTTGCCCATACCAATGATCAACATCGGCTGTGCTTCGCCTTGTTCATTACAAGGTGCGCCCCACTCTTTACAACAAATATCGTACTGCCATTGGTAGGTTTCGAAGATCATCGCCTCAGCCAACATCGATAGATGATTTAGGCTCTGCTCTAGCTCCCACGAACCCATAAAATCACGCCAAGCAATGTAGGTCATTTCTCGATTTCGGAATTGACGCAGCACGCGCTGACCGCTCATTTCATCGGTGCAACTAGAAAGTAATTCAGCCAAGCGTTCTCGGTATCCTTCAGCGCGTTCTTCGCATGCCAACATATTAGGTAAGTCACCACATAAAACCGTATCACGCTGCAGGCAATCACCAATAAAACAGCTTAAACCGAGTACACGTTTAAGATCTTCAGTCAGTGGCTCAGACCAAGTATTGATGGCTTCACTTTGATGCTCTAATAATTGCTCAAAAGCAGACTGGGAGTGAGTGATGAGTTGAGAAGGCAATGGCATGTTTCTTCCTTGTATAAGCTGCGCGCCGAACAATCGGTTTATCGATTCAGTTCTTCAATAACGAGTTTTCATAACTAAAGATAAGTTATACCAAAGTTACGCCAATAAAAAACGCCCACATTAGCAATGTGGGCGTTTTATCGATTAACTTATCTGGTTGAGCTTACAACCGAGAAACAGTCTCTGGGAATTAGCCTTTGACGGATGAAGATTGGGTGCTGAGGACTAAACCTTAAATTGCTTAATCTTACCGTCGAGTTCTTGCGCGTTACTTTCCATAAGCTGAGAGGTCTCGAGCAGTTCACCAACCACCACAACTGAAGCTTCAACAAGCTCGCGTACATTGGTCAGGTTGACGCTCATCTCTTCAGCAACACTGCTCTGTTGGCCTGCAGCGGTCGCGATCTGGAAGTTCATATCATTGATTTGATTGACTTGGCTTACAATGCCGTCAAGCTCACTTCCCGCGTTAGTCACCAGATCAACACCTTCAGCCGCTTCAACAACACTCTTCTCCATCAGTTCTACCGCAGAGTTAGCGCTGCTTTGTAGATGACTGATCATGTCTTGAATCTCTACCGTCGCTTGCTGAGTGCGCTGTGCAAGGTTACGAACCTCATCAGCAACAACCGCAAAACCACGACCCGCTTCACCGGCACGTGCCGCTTCAATTGCAGCGTTCAATGCTAGTAGGTTTGTCTGTTCTGAAATGCCTTGGATAGTACCAACCACACTGCCAATTGAGTCAACGCGTTCTTCTACTTGGTTTACCGCTGCTGCAGATGCTGCGATATCTGAAGATAGCTCACTCATCTTAGACACTGATCCTTGAACGAACTTCTGACCAGTAAGAGCTTGGCCTGATGCCTGTTCAGTCAATGACGAAGCGCTTTGTGCATGCTCAGCGACAGTTTGCACCGTCGACGTCATCTCACTCATTGCTGTTGCCAGTTGATCGATCTCGTTGAACTCTTCTTGAGCTGACTCTTTGGTTTCAGACATGCTGATGGTCATCACTTCCGTCAGAGCAAACAGCTCATCAGAAGAGGCCACCTGAGTTTTGATCATGTCGTTCAGTTGGACGCGAGTTTTTTCAAGTTCGCGTGCCACATCGCCGTATTCATCTTTACAGTCCATTTGAATCGGCACTGATAAGTTCTTATCTGCCATGGTTTTAATGGCGTCATTAAGGTATTGAGTCTGGCGCAGCATAACGCGCGCCGCTGCTAACAGAAGAACCACAAACACAATGATCATCAAGGCTGTTTGCCAAGCCACTTGAACTAGGTAAGTCTCGTAATGCTGTTGTGCGACTTGCGCATTGTTCGTTACAGCAAGCAATGAATCGTAAAACGTACTTGCGTCCCATAGCTGCTTCGAAATGATCAAGATAGTGCTGAATATCATCAACATGACCATTTTTGGAACGAGACGAACGTCAGAGATTACCCTTTCCCACGGCTTGAATGACAGTTTAGTCATTGTCAGTTCTCCATTAATTCTTATATATTGATGGCTTCTATATCCGCGAGGTGGCTATGTCAGTCAAAGTTCGCGATTTATTTTGAGCCTCGTATGAATGTTGAATAATACCAAAGACGCCACCAAGCCGATGAGCTTATTGTCACTGATTCTCTCTTTCTTAGCGTTATTTGTGATCTCAGGCTTATTGTTCGTACCGATCGATAAAGAATCGAAACAAGTCCTTATCGGCCTCGATTTTATAATCTGTAGTGTTTTTCTTTTTCAGCTCACAATTGATCTATTCAGATCACAAAACAAAAAAGAATTTCTAAAAGTACACTGGATCGATTTCTTAGCAAGCATCCCAATGATCGAACCACTTCGTTTCGCTCGCATTTTTCAGATCCTGCGTGTGATTCTTGTGCTTCGCTCGGGGAAACGTGTTTTCAGAGAGCTATTCCGCAATCGTAAAGAAACCACCCTCGCCTCAATTATATTGTTACTGGTCATTCTCCTGACCATAGGAGCGGGAACAATACTGCTGTTAGAACACAAAGATCCAACTGCCAACATCACCACTGGCCAAGATGCTTTATGGTGGGCTTTCGTTACTATCAGTACGGTGGGATATGGCGATCATTATCCAGTCACGAGCTCAGGAAAATTAGTCGCGTCTATGGTGATCATTTGCGGTGTCGGTGTGTTTGGTATGATTTCAGGCTTGATCACTTCTTTGATCACCTCCCCAACTCATCATGAGAATCAACGAGCGGAAAACAAAGAGAAACACCTTGAGAAGATCATCGAGCAGCAACAAAAGATCTTAGAGCGACTCGAAAAACTTGAGCAACAAACAAAAAAATAGGGCCGTAGCCCTATTTTCAAATTCATACTTATATTGATACGGTTGTTGAGTTTAGTCTTGCCAGTATGGCTCAACCTCAACACTGATTTGGCGCGTCTGTTCCATCGCATGCAGAATGGACACTTCTTGACGAGCCAACCAACGCTCTAGCTGAACCTTCTCATCACCTTCCAACTTTTCAGTCAAAGGCTCCAGTGTTTTAAGTGCCAGCAAATCATCAATGCCTTGCACCATATCGGCCCATGGCAATCGGAAGCTGTTTCGTTCAGCGTCATCATATAAACTCGCGAAACCAACACCAGAATACAGATTACGCATCAAACGGTATTGCTGCTCAATATACGCTTGGCTGGTCATCACTCGCTCTGGCGGGAAAGCTTCCATCAAGTCTGCCCATGTGCGATCGAGTTGCTGCACGGAAAACCATTCGATACCACGACCCATTTGCTCACGCGCTTTCTCATCTAAGAAAGGCTGCCAGCCACGAGACAAGATCCAACGGCTCAGATCCAACAATAAACCGGTGTAACGAGCAGAGCTCAGCAAGGTAAGCAGATCTTCACGATCTGGCAGTTGCTCTTGCATCTCTTTAAGCTCAGCGACTAAGAACTTACGCGCATCGAGTTTACGCAGCACGTGTCCTTTATCTTCCAGCAAGTCTTCGAAGTGATCATAGCTTTTCAGCCAGTCGAGCTCTTGCTCAAGCCACTTCAACTCTTGACGTAAAATAGCACTCGCACGTCTAGGGACAATGCCACCATAAATGGTGAAAGTCTGGCGGATAAAACTCAGCGAGTGACTGATCTCGTGTAGCGCTTCAATCGATTGGCGCTCAGTGAAAATCTGCTCGTGATAGTGCCAATGAGCGAGAGCATGCTCTAAAGATTGAATGAAACACGATTCAACGGTATCACTTTTGTCAGTATCAACTAAGGTCAAAGGAGTGACTTCATCTCCTTGATAACCTTGAGCAAGACGGTAACCCTTAGCTGCTTTGCTTAGGTTACCCAAACGCATGCCACCTTGTTCGCAGAATTGGCGAGACAATGTAAATAGCGCATCCGTTTGACCAGATTTAAGTTCCAATTCAACTTCGCAAATCGGTTCTTGTAGATCGCCTGATTCAACGAAGCCTTGATCAAATGCGACCTCGACTTGGCTACCATCAGGCATACCAATCAACCACTGCTCACGCGTGAAGTTGGTAGAGAACAGAGGAGTCAGCTCAGCTTGCAACGTTTCGATGTCTTTACCCGCTGGCCAGATATCCTCTGGGTGCAGGGCTAGCTTAGGTTCGTTGCTGTCGTGTTCTGCATTGTATTCAGGCCTTTGATGCAGGCCAGCAACCACACGACCAGCAGTCTTTACGGTTTGTACAAATACGTCATCAAAGCGTCGAATGCGTAAGCCTGTATCGTGCTTACGTAGCCAGTTGTCAGCGGTGTCAAAGTAGATGTTACCTAGCTCACGACAACTGTGCTGAAGTACTTTAGTTTCAGCAATTTTATTGCGTAAAGTCTCTGAAAATTCAGGAGAAACAAAAAACTTCAGTTCTATCTCGGTTTCCATAGTTATACCTTTCTGTGAAGATAGGGACAGGATATTGCCAATTTGAAAAGTCGGCAAGTCAGAAATATCGCCCTTATGATGATCTAAAACAGTTTTAATGAGAGATTGATTAGGTTAACATGCGCGACTTTGTAGCCATCGCTTAACATTTCACCATGAATATGGTGTATGTTGTTTTAAGGTTATTATTTATTAGGTTGGATGACCATGCCAGTAAATACAATTATGGGGTTATTTGCAAAGTCCCCAATTAAACCTTTGCAGCGTCACGTAGTATGCGTGAACGAATGTTGTTCTCACCTAGTTAATTTTTTTGAAGTTTCTTCAAAAGGTAACTGGGAAAAAGCATCAGAAATTCGAGCTCAAATTTCTCACCTTGAGAAAGAAGCTGACGTACTAAAACGTGAAATTCGCCTTAAACTTCCTCGTGGTTTGTTTATGCCAGTTGATCGCACCGATATGTTGGAGCTATTAACTCAACAAGACAAACTCGCAAACCTAGCGAAAGACATTGCTGGCCGTGTATATGGTCGTCAACTTGTCATTCCTGCTCCTATGCAAGAAAACTTCATCGCTTACGTTAAACGTTGTCTAGATGCAGCGAACCAAGCACAAAACGTAATCAATGAATTAGACGAATTACTTGAGACTGGCTTTAAAGGCCGTGAAGTAACACTCGTTGCCGAAATGATTCATCAATTAGATGTAATTGAAGATGACACGGATGCGATGCAGATCGAACTACGCCAACAACTAATGGCAATTGAAGGCGATCTGAATCCAGTTGATATCATGTTCTTATACAAAATTCTTGAATGGGTTGGTGGTATTGCAGATCAAGCACAGCGTGTAGGCGCTCGTCTTGAAGTAATGCTTTCTCGATCTTAAATCATACGTTAACCATATAACGAAGAGCATTTTTTGAACAAACCACTTATGCGCTGAGTATTCCTCTCGCTGAGCGGTTTTTTGCGTCTAAATTTGTTCCGCTTGTTATCAAACAACTAGGTATTACGATGGATATCCTTGCTAACTACGGCACTGTCCTGATTATTGTTGCAGCAGCTTTCGGTTTCTTGATGGCTATTGGTATTGGTGCAAATGACGTTGCGAACGCAATGGGCACCTCAGTAGGCTCTAAAGCTTTAACCGTTAAACAAGCGATCATTATCGCAATGATCTTTGAATTCGCAGGTGCTTACCTTGCGGGCGGCGAAGTAACAGACACGATCCGTAAAGGTGTTATCGAAACGTCTCTATTCGCTCATCAACCAGATGTACTTGTGTACGGCATGATGTCAGCACTTCTTGCTGCTGGTACATGGCTACTTCTCGCTTCTTACATGGGCTGGCCGGTTTCTACGACTCACTCAATCATCGGTGCAATCATCGGCTTTGCGTGTATTTCTGTAGGTACTGAAGCTGTAGACTGGAACAGTGTTCAAGGTATTGTGGGCAGTTGGATTATCACACCCGTTATTTCCGGCTTCTTCGCTTACGTCATATTTGTAAGTGCTCAACGACTGATTTTTGATACAGAGAACCCGCTATTTAACGCGAAACGCTTTGTACCGGTATACATGTTCATTACAACAATGGTAATTGCACTTGTAACCATCAAGAAAGGTCTTAAGCACGTTGGTCTTCACCTAAGCAACACTGAAGCATGGGTTTGGGCTGCTGGCGTTTCTGCGCTTGTAATGATCGGCGGTTACCTATACATCCAGAAGAAATTCGCTAACCGCGAAGAAGACCACGGCTTTGCAGGTGTTGAAGGCATCTTCTCTGTACTAATGGTTATCACAGCTTGTGCGATGGCATTTGCACACGGTTCAAACGACGTTGCAAACGCGATTGGTCCACTGTCTGCTGTTGTATCAACCGTTGAGCACATGGGTGAAATCACAGGTAAGAGTACTATCGCATGGTGGATTCTTCCTCTAGGTGGTTTCGGTATCGTTGTTGGTCTTGCAACAATGGGTCATAAAGTAATGGCAACCGTTGGTACTGGTATTACAGAACTAACACCAAGCCGTGGCTTTGCTGCACAACTTGCAACGGCATGTACAGTTGTACTAGCTTCAGGTACTGGCCTTCCAATCTCTACTACACAAACACTCGTTGGTGCAGTATTAGGTGTTGGTTTTGCTCGTGGTATCGCAGCACTAAACTTAGGCGTTGTACGTAATATCGTGGCTTCTTGGATTGTGACACTACCTGCAGGTGCTCTACTTGCTGTTGTGTTCTTCTACGGAATTCAAGCTGCGTTTACTATGTAATCGCGACTGCGTTAGTGAATACTAGCGTCAGAACAGTGTGAGCTTCAGTAACGATATGTAAATGCCATGTCATTATTGACTCAAACGCACAGAAAGGGAGGCTTTGCCTCCCTTCTTTGTTGCACCGCATAAAGAAACTAAATATTATTTGCTGATTGAGGCTGACTCATACGCCTACCCAATTTTGAATCGTTAAGGGATTTACTGTGAAAAAACTGATTAGCTTAGTTTTGTTCGCAATGCTTGCGGCTCCAGCTGCCTTTGCACAAGACCGTTATATTGCTGACAAACTATTTACTTATATGCATTCTGGCCCAAACAACACATTCCGTATCATCGGTAGTGTTGATGCTGGTGAAAAGATTACATTCCTACAAACTAACAAGAGTACGGGTTACACCCAAATTCAGGACAACCGTGGCCGTAAAGGTTGGGTTGAAAGCAAGTTTGTAAGCACTCAAGAAAGCATGGCACTGCGTATGCCTAAGCTAGAGAAAGAGCTGACGGAAGTTAAAGGTAAGCTAGCGAATGCTCGTCAGAGTGCTGACAGTGAAAAAGCAGGCCTAGCAAGCTCTCTAGATTCTCGTAACAAGCAGATTGCTGAACTAGAACAGAACTACAGTGAAATTAGCCAACAGCTAACGAGCTCTCAAACAGAGAACCGTGAACTGCGCGCTAAGCTAGACACTCAGAAAGACGACCTGCTATTGAAGTACTTCATGTACGGTGGTGGTGTTGCGGGTATTGGTCTACTTCTAGGCCTTGTTCTGCCACACATCATGCCTCGTCGTAGAAAATCACCAAACGGTTGGGCGTAGACTTAACGCTTGTATCAGGTACAGTAAATTCAGTATCGAATATCAAAAAGGAGCACCAAGGTGCTCCTTTTTATTTGTCTGTTATCTAGATACCTTTAGAGCTCGCTAGCCTTTCCACTCGTACAGAGCTGGGATTTCTATCTTCTGCTGATTGAACTCTATGATCACCGATTGTGGCTTAATCTCCAGTAATTGAATGTCTTGTCCAATCCAATCTCCTTGCGCCACTTCTTGACCGTTCACTTTTACCCAACGCTTGGTTTCGCTACTCGAGTACATATGGGTTTGTAGGTCTAACTTAGGTAATACCCCAGATAAGCTATTGGTGTGCGTTTCCAACTCAATGACCTGAGACCCTACCTGTCCTGCTGGACGCGAGTCCATCGGCTCAGGAGCGCTTTGTTGCTCACCCATGATTGATTCAAGTTTCAATGCTAAATCAGGTGGCAACTCACTGAGGTCTAGCCCTTGCAGCAGGTCACTGTCCGATTGTAAGTCACTATTTGCTTGCTGATCAGTGCTTGATTGCCGATCAGTCGTTTCATCGCTCGCGCCTGGCTGAACGGTTGGTTGAACAGGTGACGACTCAGAACTCGCTGTCATTTGAGTGTTGTTATCAGCATTCGCGAAGATCACCGCTGAGCCACCAGCGGTGTTTGCACGATTAGCGCCTGAATCAATCTGTACATACATCTCTTGGCGTGGCAGTGCTTTCAACGGTTGGCTCGCCGGTGCAGGACGAACGGCGAACAACGCATCTTCTTCCTCAGACACGGCATCCATGCTTGCTATATCAGCATCCGCAATTTCAAGATCAACGTTTGATTGAGTCGTTGATTCTGGCAGAGATACATTGGCAGCTTTGTTCACGGCTTCTTGTTGTTGGCTATACGATTGATAAGCTAGAACGCCACCCACCAACAAAGAAGGAACCAAGATTAAGAGCAATCCCATCGCTAATGATGAACCTCGTTTGTTGCTCATCCCTTTTGCTGAATTAGGAACATGATGATTCTGGTAGCCTTTGAAGCTTGGTTTGCTAAGAAAGTGCTGATTAATAGAAGACGGCTTGTGAGACGGCTGTTTAAGTTCGTGCATAATACGTGACATTAGCTTTCGCCCCCTTCTAGTGACATCAGCTTAGGCGAATCGAGTTGAGCTAATCTCTGCAATCTTGCCAAGGTGCGCTTACCTGCAATGCCATCAACCGACATACCCTGCCACGTTTGAAATGCTTCGATTTTCATTTTTAACTCATAATCAAATACATCACTACCGGAAACAACCTCTCCTAATACTTCAGAAAGCAGTAGATCAAGCAAGGCAACCGCTTCACCTTGATAGCCTTCTTTGAGTGTCTCTCGCAGCGGCTGCTTCCAAATAGCGACATAATCGCCTTGCCAGATTTGCTCTAAGGATTGCTTCGGCATCACTAACAGCTTTTCATTCACCAGTAACTCGACAGCATCCTCAGACACACCATATAGCACAGCAAACACTGGCTTTTGGTCTATATCGAGATTAAGTACCACAGGAACACCAAGTTCTAACAAGGTATCCAAACTGGCCTGCTGCTGCTCACACACAAAAACACTTTGTGGCTCACTTAAGCACAATCCATCACGCAGTGAAGATTGATATCCCCACAGCGTATACAAGTCTTTGATAGCGAGAGAACGATTGGTCCCCTGCATCAAATGTTGTTGAATGTGTTGTGGCAATTCAAACTTGGCAGGTTTTGGCTCAGCAACCAACTTAGGAACATCTGATACCAAAGAACGCTGAGTACGTGCTAACACTTCCGTCTTTGCTTCATTTGATGCATCCGTAGGCAACCAAGCATTGATATAGCTTGGAGCGAAGTTAAAGGTCGCTATTGCAAGACCAACGCTTAACGTCGCAATCCCTGCGTATTGGAATAACTTAGGCGCGACACGAGAAGTTAGAGCTTTCTCGACGTGATACACATCGGCCTGAAAGGACATAACCTGCTGACACGCTCGGTTAACCGTTTCATTGCTCGGTAGCTGCTCACCGTCATGAAAAGCCAACTGCAGTGCTTTATCACACACCAAGTTAATGAGCCTTGGAATACCATGCGTATATTGAGCAATCAGCTTGATAGAACGGTTCGAAAACAACATCTGCTCGCCACCCGCCGTCTCCAAACGAAACGCGATGTACTTGCCCGTTTCTTCGGTATTAAGAGGCAGTAAGTGATAACGACCAGTAATGCGCTGTGCTAGCTGACGTAGCTGCGTGGTTTGTAAGTGCTGTTGTAATTCCGGCTGGCCGACCAACAGTACTTTTAACAGCTTACGATTGTCGGTTTCCAAGTTTGTTAGAAGGCGTAACTGCTCCAACACATCGGCAGCGAGGTGTTGGGCTTCATCGATCACCAATAGGGTTTGAATGCCTTCGGCATGGCTATCAAGTAGAAAATAATGAATAGCCTGACTGAGCTGTTTCAACGATGCTTGTTCTGGGTACTCGACCTCAAACTCATCGCAGATAGCTTCTAGTAAATCCGTATTTGAAAACGTAGGGTTAAGTATAAGGCCAGCCTGAGTATGACTATCCAATGAAGACAACATCGCCTTAGCGACCGTTGTTTTCCCTGTACCAACCTCACCAGTAAGCATCGCAAAGCCCCCACCCTCGCCTAAACCGGCTTGTAGGTTCTGCATCGCTTCTTGATGGCGCTGACTCAAAAACAAGTAGCGAGAATTTGGTACAATCGAAAATGGCATCTCAACGAAGCCAAAATATTCCTTATACATGTGCTGCCCTATAATTACGATTAATGGAAAGTACCATTGCTTGCAGTAAAGTCCAGCAGTGATAAAACATTTCGAGGTGATAAGTTGCAAATTTACGATAGCCTACCAAAAGACAACGGGCTACAACGCTATCTAGTCGGTGGAGCAGTGCGCGATAAGCTGCTCAATATTGATAGTTATGATAGAGATTGGGTCGTGGTAGGGAGTACCCCTCAAGAGATGGAAAACCTTGGCTTTACTGCTGTGGGAAAAGATTTCCCGGTATTCTTGCACCCAAAAACCAAAGAAGAGCACGCACTGGCTCGCACTGAGAGAAAATCAGGCTCTGGTTACACAGGCTTCGAATGTTACTTCGCGCCAGACGTGAGTTTGGAAGAAGACCTGATGCGTCGAGATCTGACCATCAACGCTATAGCTCAAGATGATAAAGGCCAACTTCACGATCCTTATCATGGCCAGAAAGATCTCTCGGATCGTATCTTAAGACACGTTTCAGACGCTTTTGTTGAAGACCCTCTTCGTGTACTGCGTGTGGCTCGCTTCGCCGCCAAGCTTCACCATCTTAACTTCACGGTTGCACCTGAAACCATGGATATGATGAGTGAGATCGTCCAATCTGGTGAACTGGCACACCTTACTGCAGAGCGAGTTTGGCAAGAGTGGCATAAGTCTCTTAGTACACCGCACCCTGAAGTGTTCCTCTCTGTATTGAAAGAGTGTGGTGCATTGGCAGTCGTATTACCTGAGATTGACGCTCTATTTGGCGTCCCTCAACCTGAAAAATGGCACCCTGAAATCGACACGGGTATTCACACTCTGATGGTTGCTCAGCAAGCCGCACTATTAAGCCCATCGCTACCGGTACGCTTTGCAGCTCAAGTGCATGACTTAGGTAAAGGCGTCACACCACAAGCTGAATGGCCAAGCCATAAAATGCACTGCCACACAGGTGTTAAGATAATCAAGAAACTGTGTGAGCGAGTGAGAGTGCCCAATGAGTTCAGAGACCTTGCGTTGTTAGTGTGCGAGCAACATTCTAATATCCACCGCGCAGGCGAGCTCAAACCAACCACCTTTCTCAAGGTTCTCAACAAGTTCGATGTTTGGCGTAAGCCAGATAGGTTCGACGATATACTACTTTGCTGCCAGGCCGACCACGCAGGCCGAAAAGGATTAGAAGATCAGCCTTATCCTCAAAAAGCGCGCTTTGAAGTCGCCTACCAAGCGGCGCTTCAAGTCGAAGTAAAAGCGATCATTATCGATGGTTTTAAAGGCAAAGATATTCGAGAAGAACAAGAGAAACGCAGAGCCATCGCAATTGAAAACGCCCTATCAGAACTCGCTAGCAGTTAATCGTCGCCGCTCTACCTAAAACGTATAAAAAGCCCGCAGTTAAGCGGGCCTTTTGTTTCAATTCTTACAGCGAGACCGTTGCCTGTGTCTGTTACTGCATCATTAAGAAAGCAAACAGACCACAACCTAGAATCAGGCGGTAGATAACGAACGGTGTCATGCCCATACGAGAGATAAGCTTCAAGAAGAAGTGGATACAGATGTAAGCACTGATGAAAGACACCGCAACGCCCGTTAGCAAAGTGCCAACATGGATTGGATCACCGCTTGTCACCAACTTAAGACCTAAATAACCACCAGCCAGAGTGATGATTGGGATAGACATCAAGAAAGAGAATCGAGCCGCCGCTTCACGTGTGAAACCAAGGTAAAGCGCCGCGGTAATGGTTGCGCCAGAACGAGACGTGCCCGGAATGATCGCCATTGCTTGAGCAAGACCAATAAATAACGCCTTTTTCCAACCCGCTTGGTATTCGTCATCACGCAGGCTTGAGTTCTTATCCACCCACCATAACAATAGACCAAAGATAATCGTTGTCGTCGCGATCACCCACGCACTGCGTAAGTAAAGCTCAACAATATCTTTCATCAACAAGCCAAAGATACACGCAGGAATCGTCGCGAGAATGATCATCCACGCTAACTTCGCTTCTTTACTACGATCGCCTTTAAACACTGAACCAAAGAATGCGCTCAACAGAGAGACCACTTCTTTACGGAAATAGATCACTACCGCGGCCAAAGTACCGACATGGACAGCAACATCAAAAGCCAAACCTTGATCTTCCCAACCTAAAACAGCAGAAGGAAGGATTAAGTGTGCAGAACTGGAAATAGGTAAAAACTCAGTAAAGCCTTGCACCAACGCCAACATAAACGCTTCAAAATAACTCATTACTTACCTTAAAAATTATAGTTTTATCTCTACGACAGAGAGCGAGTCTAATTGCTGCATCTTCTGCCATATTTCACTGACGGTTCTTCCGTCTTGCGGGATCACTCTCGCAGGACAAAGATCATAAAGAGGTTGTGTTACAAAAGGATATTTGTAGATATCACTGCGTGGTAATTCTGGTTCGCGCTCAGAAACCACCTCTCCAAACAGCACAATATCAAGATCGAGTTTTCGATCTTGAAGTTTGTGCGCATCTTGAGAGCGACCCCATTTAAACTCAATTTTACGCAGCTGCTGTGAAAATTCAGTCAATGAGAGTGACGTGTCGAGCTCTATCACAAAGTTATAAAACGGATGGCTATTAAAACCCACGGGCTCACAGTGATAGATTTTAGAGCATTTAAGGTTAGTCCCTAACGATTGAAGCTCTGTCCATGCCACCCTTGCATGCTTGTCGCGGTCTATGTTCGTGCCAACACCAACATAGGCTACTGTCATGCTCGGCCTCGTTCGATGATCACGCCAACAGCTTTTGCTTGTGGTACTGCGCCCGGTTTAGCCAAGCGGATTTTTATCCAAGGCACAGAGAATTGAGTCATGATCAATTCAGCGACTTCTTCAGCCACACGCTCCAC
Source organism: Vibrio sp. 10N.261.51.F11 (assembly GCF_041471665.1). Classification (NCBI taxonomy): domain Bacteria; kingdom Pseudomonadati; phylum Pseudomonadota; class Gammaproteobacteria; order Vibrionales; family Vibrionaceae; genus Vibrio; species Vibrio sp. 10N.261.51.F11. The sequence goes on from NZ_JBFROW010000038.1 coordinate 69,992, forward strand.
TAGCAGGAATCGGCCATTCGCAATGTGGTCAAGCACGGCAGTACTCACAGTCGAGTAATCCAAAGCATCAACCACATCATCACTCTTACCTGCAGGGCGGTTGTCATGAGCCATTTCAATATCAAGCACAAGTTTTTGTTTAATCTCTTGTTCCCAATCGTAAACACCGATCGTTGTAATTACTTCTAGCTGTTCAATGAAAACTTTATCCAGTGCCATGACTTGTCCTTTTAGAGGTCGGATACCCATATTGGGGAAAAAAACGTATTATTTGCGTAATTCGAGATATGATATCAATTACTCTTGGATTGAGCATTATTTTCCCATCGTTAGGCGTATAACCGTTAAAGGACAGACATGACCCCATTGGCACTTATCATGATCATTGCTGCCTATTTGCTAGGTTCAATCTCTAGTGCGGTCTTGATATGCCGAGTCTTAATACTTCCCGATCCAAGAACGGTAGGCTCCAATAACCCGGGCGCCACCAATGTACTGCGTGTTGGCGGTAAAGGCGCAGCTGCTGCCGTCCTCCTATGTGACATGCTGAAAGGCACTATCCCTGTCTGGCTTGGCTACTACCTCAAGATCGACCCAATCATTCTTGGGGTTGTGGCAATTGCGGCGTGTCTTGGCCATATGTATCCGATCTTCTTCCACTTCAAAGGTGGTAAAGGCGTGGCAACCGCACTTGGCGCTATCGCCCCAATAGGATTCGATCTAACCGGAATGATCATGGCGACTTGGTTAGTGGTCGCGTTTTTGTTTCGTTACTCTTCTTTAGCGGCACTGGTTACTGTGCTACTTGCCCCTTTCTACGCTTGGTTAGTCAAACCTCAATACACATTGCCAGTAGCCATGCTGTGCTGTTTGATCGTGTTACGTCACCACCAGAATATCCGCCGCCTACTCGATGGCAGCGAACCAAAACTCGGACAAAAAAAATCGGCTTAAACTGTCACGTCTAAGCCGAACCATAATATTCAGTATTTAAAGCTTATAGCAGATGTTTATCTAAAAACGTCTTCAGCATTGTGTTCACAAACTCTGGTTGCTCTAACGAGCTAATATGACCTGCGCCAGGAATCACCACTAATTCACTGCCCGTAATGCAATCGTGCATTAGGTATGACTCAAGTACCGGACGTGGTTTATCTTCTTGTCCTACAGCAATCAAAACAGGCAGAGCAAAGTTCTCTACCGATTCAATCATGTCACGACGTCCAAACACCATTCGACCAATTCGTGCCACTTCTTCAGCGTTGTCACCCTCAAGAGCAGATAACTGCTGAGTAAACCCTTCCACTAAAGTTGGCGTGTTGGTTTGAGCATCATTAGCGAAGAACAGTGGAACAACCGCTTCAACAATTGGCTGAGGAACCGTCTTGGTTTGAGTGATGGTATCTAACATGCTGAAGTACTTAGCGTGAGCAACCTCTGGTTCTAAACCCAAAAAAGTATCCATTAGAACCAAAGACTTAATACGTGCAGGTGCAAGTTCCGCTAACTCTGTTCCCCACATACCGCCAACCGATAAGCCAACCACTGAGAATTCTTCGATCTCTAAATGATCAAGCAGAGCCAAAACGTGCTGAGCGTAATCTTTCAAGTTACGCATCGAAGCGGGTGCAGCTTGAGACTCACCGTGAGACCAAAGCTCTGGAGCAATACAGCGATACTGAGTTTTTAACGCTTCGATCTGCGGCTTCCACATTGCACTATCCCAAAGGTAGCTGTGGCCGAGTACAACAACAGGGCCTTGACCTTCATCTAGGTACGCCATCGATTGATTGTCTACTGTGAACTTGTTCATTTTCTTCCCTAATCTCTATCAGCAATTATTTATCGACATACGGTCGGTAAGCTAGGATATAAAAACGGCCGCACAAGGCGACCGTTTATCGAAACACTATAGTCAATTACGCAATTGGCTCTAGCTGGTCAATAGGCCAACGCGGTGTGGCATGAACAGACAAATCAGCCGTTTCGCCATTCTTCAGGCGCTGCATGCCCGCATAAGCGATCATCGCACCATTATCTGTACAGAACTCAGTGCGTGGGTAGTACACCTCACCACCGACTTTCTTAGCAAGCGCCTCAAGCTCAACGCGCAGTTGTTTGTTGGCACTTACACCGCCAGCAATAACTATACGTTTCATGCCCGTTTCAACCAAGGCACGCTTACACTTGATTACTAAGGTTGCACAAACGGCTTCTTGAAACGCGTAAGCAATATCAGCACGAGTCTGGTCATCATTATCGTTATCACGAATGGTATTCGCTGCGAACGTCTTCAGACCAGAAAAGCTCATATCTAAACCCGGACGATCGGTCATTGGACGCGGGAACTTAAAACGACCCGGAGTGCCTTTTTCCGCCAAACGAGATAACAGTGGACCACCAGGGTAATCTAAGCCCATCAGTTTCGCGGTTTTATCAAACGCTTCACCCGCTGCATCATCAATCGATTCACCAAGGATTCGGTATTCACCAATACCTTTCACTTCTACCATCATGGTATGGCCGCCAGAAACCAGCAGAGCCACAAATGGGAATGGTGGTGGGTTATCTTCTAGCATTGGCGCAAGAAGGTGACCTTCCATATGGTGAACAGGCACTGCAGGCACTCCCCACGCATAAGCAATACTGCGACCAATCGTTGCACCAACCAGCAGTGCACCCACTAAACCAGGGCCAGCCGTGTAAGCCACACCATCAATGTCTTTCGACGTTAGGTTCGCTTCTGCTAATGCCGCTTTAATAAGAGGAATTGTTTTTTTCACGTGGTCACGTGAAGCTAGCTCAGGTACCACACCACCGTAATCGGCGTGCAGCTTTACTTGGCTATATAATTGATGAGAAAGCAGCCCTTGCTCATCATCATAAATCGCGATTCCTGTTTCATCACAAGAGGTTTCAATACCAATAATGCGCATAATTTTCTCGGCACGCTTTCGTCTAAAATGGGAAATTAGCGCAATATTACCCTGCCTAAGCTCTTCAAACAAATATTGTACAGACTATAATCGACAAAGTGCTTTACAAAGCCACTGTGATCGGATTAAAATTCCGCACCATTTTTGATCAAGCTGGTTAATGGCCAAACGCGAATAGAGAGTTAGCTCGATGGGTAACTTCTCTGATTTGGTACTGAGTAGCCAGCGATAATGAATAACCCCTGAGGTGAAAGGCATATGCCAATAGTTAAAGTACGTGAAAACGAACCGTTCGACGTTGCACTACGTCGTTTCAAGCGCTCTTGTGAAAAAGCAGGTATCCTTTCTGAAGTTCGCCGTCGCGAGCACTACGAAAAGCCAACTACAGTTCGCAAACGCGCTAAAGCAGCAGCTCAAAAGCGTCACGCTAAGAAGCTAGCTCGCGAAAACGCACGTCGCGTTCGCCTGTACTAATAACTTAATCCATAAGGACTGAGTTATGGCTCTTATTGAACAACTCAAAGAAGAGCAAAAATTAGCGATGAAAGCCAAGGACAAACCGCGCCTTGGCACTATCCGCTTAGCTCTTTCAGCAATTAAGCAACGTGAAGTTGACGAACGGATCACTCTGAACGACGACGACATTCTTGCTGTATTAGTTAAAATGGTTAAGCAACGTCGCGATTCTGTTGCTCAATATGAATCAGCAAATCGTCAAGATCTTGCTGACGTGGAAAAAGCAGAAATTACGGTACTTGAAGGCTTTATGCCTCAACCGCTAAGTGATGAAGAAGTTATTGCACTACTTGATAGCGCAATCGCCGAAGCTCAACCAGCGGGCATGCAAGACATGGGTAAAGTAATGGCTATCTTGAAACCACAAATTCAAGGGCGTGCAGATATGGGTAAAGTTAGTGGTTTAGTTCGTTCTAAACTCGCTTAATCCCAAATCAAATTGCAACAAGCCGTGCAATCCTTCGGAACGCACGGCTTGTTTGTATCTGTAACCTATTCAAACTATTATTATCCACACTCTCAGTTAGTGCATTTTTCTAAGGTTTTATGGCAGGACACATCCCGCGTAGTTTCATCGATGATCTCCTAGCGCGTCTCGACATTGTCGACATTGTGGACGCACGCGTGAAACTTAAGAAAAAAGGCAAAAACTATGGTGCTTGTTGCCCATTCCACAACGAAAAGACCCCTTCTTTTAGCGTAAGCCAAGAAAAACAGTTTTATCACTGCTTTGGTTGTGGCGTACACGGTAATGCTATCGACTTCATTATGGAGTTCGAACGCCTCGATTTTGTTGAAGCTATTGAAGAGCTAGCCTCTTTCTTAGGCCTCGACGTTCCTAGAGAACAGCGCAGCGGCGAGATATCAACAGCACCAAGAGCCAACAGCGAACAAAAACGTAACCTCTACGATTTGATGGGCGGCATCAGTAATTTTTACCGCTCTCAACTGAAAATATCAGCCAACAAACCTGCGATTGATTACCTAAAGAATCGTGGCCTTTCGGGCGAGATCGTCCAGAAGTTTGGTATTGGTTATGTGGCCGATGAGTGGGACTTAGTTCGTAAGAACTTTGGCCAACAGAAAGAAGCCCAAGACATGCTCGTGACTGGCGGCATGCTAATTGAGAACGATAAAGGTAACCGATACGACCGATTCCGTGGACGCGTAATGTTCCCAATTCGTGATCGTCGTGGCCGTGTGATTGGTTTTGGTGGTCGTGTATTAGAAGACGGCACACCAAAATACCTCAACTCACCAGAAACGCCTATCTTCCATAAAGGTAAAGAGCTTTACGGCCTTTATGAAGTGCTGCAAGCCTACCGTGAACCGCCGCAAATACTTGTGGTTGAAGGTTACATGGATGTCGTGGCACTCGCGCAATATGGTGTCGATTACTCAGTAGCATCACTGGGCACCTCGACAACCGGCGACCATGTTCAAATGTTGTTCCGTCAAACCAGCACAGTGGTTTGTTGTTACGATGGTGACCGAGCAGGTAAAGAAGCCGCGTGGCGCGCACTAGAAAATGCCCTTGAGTACCTGAAAACCGGTAACACACTCAAGTTTCTATTCTTGCCCGACGGTGAAGACCCAGACAGCTATATAAGAGAACACGGCAAAGCCGCTTTCGAACAGCTTGTTCAAAATGCGACACCGCTTTCGACCTATTTGTTCGATAACCTGATTGAAATACACAAGTTAAACTTGGGAACAACCGAAGGGAAATCGGCACTGCGCGCACACGCTAGCGCATTGATTAACAAAATCCCTGACAGTTACTTCCAAGAGTTGCTCGAAAAATTGCTCGATGAGCGCACTGGATTTGATAACCAATTGAGGCGAGCGCGTGTTCATACACAGAACCCGATACCTCAACCGCATAAAGAGCTGAAACGCACTCCAATGCGTGAAGTTATCGCTTTGCTTATCCAAAATCCGAGCTATGCTGATATGGTACCGGATTTATCAAGTGTCAAAGGCTTACAGTTGCCCGGACTAAGTTTATTCGTCGAAGTACTTGATAAATGCCACGAGCATCCCCATATCAACACAGGCCAATTATTAGAGCATTGGCGACACAATAAACATGAGGCTCTTCTGTCTCGTCTCGCGAGCTGGGAAATCCCCCTCGACGAAGACAATCAAGAAGACATATTTTTAGACTCATTGGACAATATACTTGCCCAGTGCGTTGAAAAACAAATTGAAAACCTGCAGGCCAAAGCAAGAAGCGTCGGTTTATCAGCCGAAGAAAAAAGGGAGCTACTAGCTTTAATGCTAGATCTAAAAGCGTAACCCTGTTTGATTAGTCAGCATTTAATAAATTTGTTAACATAATTGGTTTGCATTTGAAAATGCAACGTCCTTCACCAGACCTGAAGTTGGATATCATCTATGGATCAAAATCCGCAGTCACAGCTAAAATTACTTGTTATTAAAGGCAAGGAACAAGGCTATCTGACCTACGCCGAAGTAAACGACCACCTACCTGCAGAAATCGTGGATTCTGAACAGGTAGAAGACATCATTCAAATGATCAACGACATGGGTATCAAGGTAGTTGAAACTGCACCTGATGCTGATGATCTAGCACTTAATGATGACGATGCCAATATAGATGAAGATGCAGCCGAAGCTGCAGCTGCTGCGCTTTCAAGCGTAGAAAGCGAGATTGGCCGTACTACTGACCCAGTTCGTATGTACATGCGTGAAATGGGTACGGTTGAACTACTGACTCGTGAAGGCGAAATCGACATTGCGAAACGTATTGAAGATGGTATCAATACAGTTCAACTATCGGTTGCTGAGTACCCAGGCACTATTCCATACATCTTGGAACAGTTTGACCGCGTACAAGCAGAAGAGATTCGCTTAACAGACCTAATCAATGGCTTTGTTGACCCAGACGACGATGGCACAGCTGCGCCAACGGCGACTCACATCGGTTCAGAACTTGCTGAAACTGATCTGGAAGACGAAGACAAAGAAGACGCTGAAGACGACGAGGAAGAGGAAGAAGAAGATACAGGTATCGATCCTGAGCTTGCTCTTGAGAAGTTCACAGCGCTTCGTACTAGCTACCAGAACCGTCAGCTAGCGATCAACGAGTACGGCCATGAAAGCCCGAAAGCAACGCTTGCAACGACAATGATGCAAGACGTATTCAAAGAGTTCCGTCTAACACCAAAACAGTTTGATTACCTAGTAAACGAACTGCGTAACTCTATGGATCGCGTACGTACTCAAGAACGCCTAATCATGCGTCAAACGGTTGAGTACGGCAAAATGCCGAAGAAATCTTTCATTGCTCTATTTACTGGCAACGAATCTAGCGAAGCATGGTTGGATGAAGTTCTTGCTTCAGACAAGCCATACGCAGAAAAGATTAAACGTAACGAGCACGACATCCGTCGCTCTATCCAAAAACTGGATATGATCGAACGTGAAACGTCTCTTACTGTTCAAAGCATCAAAGATATCAGCCGTCGCATGTCTATCGGTGAAGCGAAAGCTCGTCGTGCGAAGAAAGAGATGGTTGAAGCGAACTTACGTCTAGTAATCTCGATTGCTAAGAAGTACACAAACCGTGGTCTACAATTCCTGGATCTAATCCAAGAAGGTAACATCGGTCTGATGAAAGCGGTAGATAAGTTTGAATACCGTCGTGGTTACAAGTTCTCTACTTACGCTACTTGGTGGATCCGTCAAGCAATCACTCGTTCGATTGCCGACCAAGCTCGTACTATCCGTATTCCGGTTCACATGATCGAAACGATCAACAAACTAAACCGTATCTCTCGTCAAATGCTACAAGAGATGGGTCGTGAACCACTTCCGGAAGAACTGGCTGAACGCATGCAAATGCCTGAAGACAAGATCCGTAAAGTACTGAAAATCGCTAAAGAGCCAATCTCAATGGAGACACCAATCGGTGACGACGAAGATTCGCACCTAGGTGATTTCATCGAGGATACAACGCTAGAACTACCTCTAGACTCTGCAACGGCAACCAGCCTACGCGGTGCAACTAAAGACGTTCTTGCAGGCCTAACACCTCGTGAAGCTAAAGTACTGCGTATGCGTTTCGGTATCGACATGAACACTGACCACACTCTTGAAGAGGTTGGTAAACAGTTCGACGTAACTCGTGAACGTATCCGTCAGATCGAAGCAAAAGCACTGCGTAAACTTCGTCACCCAAGCCGCTCAGAAACTCTGCGTAGCTTCCTAGACGAGTAATCGCACACTCAAGTGTGGTTAGCTTTTAAGCATAAATAAGAAAAGGTGAGCGTTGGCTCACCTTTTTTTTATCTGTGTGATTTAAGTGGCTAAGATGTAAGCGGAATTGCCCCTTATAGTGTCTAGACACCATTGAACGCTTCCCCTATAATCTATGCCCTACGGCCCCTTAGCTCAGTGGTTAGAGCGCACGACTCATAATCGTTCGGTCCCCAGTTCAAATCTGGGAGGGGCCACCAAATTAGAAAAGCCAGAACAGTTCACGCTGCTCTGGCTTTTTGCTTTTCTGATTCAGTACCAATCACACCCTGCACTTCCGAACCAAAAACGAATCGTCCCGCACACAATTCCAATTGCCTCTCTGTGACTAAACATACTTTTCTTTTATAAAAAAATCGGCAATATGAGAGTACATAAATCGCTCAATAGTTCAGGGAAGACTCATGAAAGACGAAACACTCTCGATTCACTTCGGTTACGACACTGATCCAACAACCAAATCGGTTGCCACTCCAATCTACCAAACCGTCGCGTACGAATTCGATGACGCACAACACGGCGCCGACCTCTTCAACCTTGCGGTGCCAGGCAATATCTACACTCGCATAATGAACCCAACCAATGATGTGTTAGAAAAACGCATGGCAGCCTTAGAAGGGGGGATTGCAGGCTTAGTGGTAAGTGCGGGCAGTGCTGCGATCAACTACGCGATTCAGACGTTGGCGCAAATCGGTGACAACATTGTCTCAACGCCTCAGCTTTACGGTGGTACTTACACCCTATTTGCTCACATGTTGCCAAACCAAGGAATTGAAGTTCGTTTTGCTAAAGACGACAAACCAGAAAGCTTAGCGGCACTGATCGATGAAAAAACCAAGGCGGTTTACTGTGAAAGTATCGGTAACCCAGCAGGTAATATTATCGACTTAGAGCGTGTTGCTGAACTTGCTCACGCACAAGGTGTACCTGTGATTGTTGATAACACGGTGGCGACGCCTGTACTGTGTAAACCTATCGATTTTGGTGCTGACATCGTGGTGCACTCACTAACTAAATACGTGGGTGGTCACGGTACAACGTTAGGTGGCGTGATTGTCGACTCAGGTAAATTCCCATGGGCACAGCACAAGGACCGCTTCCCTGTGTTTAATCAGCCAGAGCCTTCTTATCATGGCGTGGTTTATACCGAGGCCTTTGGTGAGGCTGCGTTTATTGGTCGTGCTAGAACGGTTCCCCTACGTAATACAGGTGCAGCACTGTCACCAATGAATGCTTTCATGTTGATGCAAGGTTTGGAGACGTTGTCGCTACGCATGGAGCGACACACAGAGAATGCCTTGAAAGTAGCGGAATACCTCAAGCAACACGAGAAAGTCAGTTGGGTAAGTTACGCTGGCCTGCCTGATTCAGAATTCTATCCACTCGCTGAAAAGTACATGCAAGGTAAGCCATCGGCCATTCTATCTTTTGGTTTAAAAGGCGGTTATGAAGCCGGTGTTCGCTTCTATGATGCACTGCAAATCTTCAAGCGCTTAGTTAACATTGGCGATGCGAAATCTCTCGCTTGTCACCCAGCTTCGACGACACACCGTCAACTAAGCGAAGCTGAACAGAAACAAGCCGGTGTATCACCGGAGATGATTCGCCTATCAGTAGGTATCGAGCACATTGACGATATCTTGGCTGACCTAGAGCAAGCACTGAGCGCTTAATGACGCTACAGCTAGCTCTAACACTGATCGTTAACTAACAGACATAAAAAAGCCCATCACAGGATGGGCTTCTTATTATCTATATCTTAGGTAAGCTGTCGATTACTCAACTGTTACCGCTTTCGCTAGGTTACGAGGTTGGTCAACGTCGGTACCTTTGATTAGTGCGACATGGTAAGACAGCAGCTGCATCGGTACTGTGTAGTAGATAGGCGCTGTTACTTCACTTACGTGAGGCATCTTGATGATCTTCATGTTCTCATCGCTTTCAAAGCCCGCATCTTCATCAGCGAATACGTAAAGTAGACCGCCACGAGCACGCACTTCTTCAACGTTCGATTTCAGCTTCTCTAGCAAGTCGTTGCTTGGTGCAATAACGACTACAGGCATATCTGCATCGATAAGAGCCAAAGGACCGTGCTTAAGCTCACCAGCTGCGTATGCTTCTGCGTGGATGTAAGAGATCTCTTTCAGTTTAAGAGACGCTTCCATCGCGATTGGGTAGAACTCACCACGACCCAAGAACAGTGTGTGATGCTTATCAGCAAAATCAGGTGCCAGTGCTTCAATTTCTTTATCGAACGCTAATGCTTTCTCGATATCAGCAGGCAGTTGGTGAAGTGCTTGAACGATTTCCGCTTCTTTTTCTTCATTGATACGACCTTGTAGACGACCAATTGACGTTACCATCATCAGCATCGCTGCTAGTTGAGTTGTGAAAGCTTTAGTAGAAGCAACACCGATCTCTGTTCCTGCGCGAGTCATGAAGGCAAAATCAGATTCACGAACCAGTGAAGAACCCGCAACGTTACAGATAGTCATTGCAGACATATAACCCTTCTCTTTTGCAAGACGAAGTGCAGCAAGCGTATCCGCCGTTTCACCAGATTGAGACAGAGTCACCAATAGGCTGTTCGGACGAACAACGAAATCACGGTAACGGAATTCAGAAGCAATCTCTACGTCACAGCTTACGCCAGCTAGAGACTCAAACCAGTAACGCGCTGCCATGCCTGAGTTGTAAGACGTACCACATGCGATGATCTGCACGTGTTCAACCTTGCTTAGGATCTCTTCAGCTTTAACGCCGATCGCGTTAGTGATAACCGAAGTGTCAGAGATACGGCCTTCCATTGTATTGATCAGCGCTGTTGGCTGCTCGAAGATCTCTTTCTGCATGAAGTGGCGGTATTGACCTTTGTCACCTGCGTCGTGTTCAGCGTTTGACTCAACGATTTCACGCTCAACACGCTCACCCGCTACATCAAATACCGTAACATCACGACGAGTTACCTCAGCAACATCACCTTCTTCTAGGTACATGAAGCGACGAGTTACGCTCAGTAGCGCCAGTTGATCAGAAGCAAGGAAGTTCTCGCCGACACCAAAACCGATAACGATCGGGCTACCAGAACGAGCTACAACGATACGGCTAGGATCTTTACGATCAACCGCAACCGTGCCGTACGCACCGTCTAATTGTTTTGCTGTTTTCTGTAGCGCTTCAACCAAAGAAGCTGAAGTGCGAAGTTCCCACTCAACTAAGTGAGCAATAACTTCTGTATCCGTTTGTGAAGTAAATACGTAACCACGCTCTTGCAGCATAGCGCGCAGTGCTTCGTGGTTTTCGATAATGCCATTGTGTACAACGGCAATATCACCAGACATGTGTGGGTGTGCGTTCGCTTCAGACGGCTCACCGTGTGTCGCCCAACGTGTATGAGCGATACCTGTACCACCAATCACTTGTTGCTCTTCTACTGCGTCAGCTAGCTCTTGTACTTTACCTAGGCGGCGTACACGAGTTAGGTTAGATTCAGTATCGACTACAGCGACACCAGCTGAATCGTAGCCACGGTATTCTAGACGACGAAGGCCTTCTACTAAAATTTCAGCTACATCACGCTGCGCTACTGCACCAACAATTCCACACATAGTTTCACTCCATCAATTTTGTTTTATTCCTATTGGCAGCAAGCAAAGGCCAAATCTTCATTAAGATCAATTATAGGAAGGTAAATGCATAATACTTAAATTTGTTTTTACGCTGGATCGGTCAGGATCACTCGAACATCATGTGATTCGATACTTGCTTTGGATTCTTCGCCTAAGTCTGTATCGGTAATTAAGATGTCAATGTGTTCCCATGCCAGCTCTAAGTTCGGGATCTTTCGTCCCACCTTTTCCGACTCAACCATCACGATCACTTCTCGTGACACTTCAGCCATTACTTTGCTCAGGCCAACCAGTTCGTTAAACGTGGTTGTACCTCTATCGAGGTCGATACCATCAGCCCCAATAAATAGTTGGTCAAAATCGTAAGCACGAAGTACCGACTCTGCAACTTTGCCTTGGAAAGAGTCCGAATGGGTATCCCAAGTGCCGCCAGTCATTAATAACGTCGGCTCGCTTTCAAGCTCATTAAGCGCATTAGCAACGTGCAATGAGTTGGTCATAACAACCAAGCCACGCTTAGCATTAAGCTGCTGAATTAGAGCACCGGTCGTACTGCCACTATCGATCACGATGCGGTTATGGTCGCGAATTAAATCTGCAGCGGCTTTTGCCAATGAAATCTTTCGAGTCGAAACTTGTTGACCCAGCTCTTCGTTGACAACCTCTTTCGGTAACGAAATCGCACCACCATAACGGCGTAAAAGCTGACCGTTTTTCTCTAAAGACGCCAAGTCCTTTCTAATAGTGACTTCTGAGGTTTCGAACTTAGCGGATAATTCATCAACACTAACCTCCCCTTTTTCATTCACTAGGTTAGAAATTGCATGTCTTCTGAGCTGGGTGTTTCGTTTCGACATTTAAAAAAGGCCATTAAGTTTCGATATGAAACATATTATAGTTACAACGAAACTATTTAGTCCATTTATTTTGATCCAAAAAATTAATAAATAGCGATAAAACCTTGTCCTAAGACAATTGTTAAGCAGTGATATTGAACTCATTAGGTGGTAGAATCCGCACCCGAAAAGAAAAAAAATTACAAAACTGACTGTTATTTTTTTGCAACTTACCCCCTATATAGTGGGGTAAGTCACAGAAAACCGATATTGAATCAAAATCTTTTAGTCATAAAATGACTAAAATTGATGAAAGACTTACAACTCTGAAGGACATATTGGAAGTCCCGCGCTTTTACACAACAGGCACAAAATGTTGATGTAGCGGACCAATCTTCAGAACTTAAATAAATTTCAAATTGTAACAATACTTACCGGAGAGTACCTTCCATGAAAAAGACCAAAATCGTATGTACGATTGGCCCTAAAACTGAATCTGTAGAGAAGCTAACTGAACTAGTAGATGCTGGCATGAACGTTATGCGTCTTAACTTCTCTCACGGTGATTTCGCAGAGCACGGCACTCGTATCGCGAACTTCCGTAAAGTAATGGAAAACAAAGGTGAGCAACTTGCTATCCTTCTAGATACTAAAGGTCCAGAAATCCGTACTATCAAACTTGAAGATGGTAACGACGTAGATCTAGTAGCTGGTCAAGAGTTCACTTTCACAACTGACGCAACAGTTGTTGGTAACAAAGACGTAGTAGCAGTAACTTACCTAGGTTTCGCTAAAGACCTAACAGCAGGTAACACTATCCTTGTTGATGACGGCCTAATCGAAATGGAAGTTATCGCAACAACAGAAACTGAAGTTAAGTGTAAAGTTCTTAACAACGGTGCTCTAGGCGAAAACAAAGGTGTTAACCTTCCTGGCGTTTCTGTTCAACTTCCTGCTCTTTCTGAGAAAGACAAAGCTGACCTTAAGTTTGGTTGTGAGCAAGGCGTAGATTTCGTTGCTGCTTCTTTCATCCGTAAAGAAGAAGACGTTAAAGAAATCCGTGAGCTTCTAAACGCTAACGGCGGCGAGAACATCCACATCATTTCTAAGATTGAAAACCAAGAAGGTGTAGATAACTTCGATTCAATCCTTGAAGCTTCTGACGGCATCATGGTTGCTCGTGGTGACCTAGGTGTTGAAATCCCAGCTGAAGAAGTAATCTTCGCTCAGAAGATGATGATCGAGAAGTGTAACCGTGCACGTAAGATGGTTATCACTGCAACTCAAATGCTTGACTCTATGATCAGCAACCCACGTCCAACTCGTGCTGAAGCGGGTGACGTTGCGAACGCAATCATGGATGGTACTGATGCAGTAATGCTTTCTGGTGAAACTGCTAAAGGTAAGTACCCAGTTGAAGCTGTTACTATCATGGCTCAAATCGCGAACCGTACTGATTCAGCTCTTAAAGCTGAGCTAGGTTCTCGTCTAGACAGCCCACGTCTACGCATCACTGAAGCAGTATGTAAAGGCGCTGTAGACACAGCAGAGAAGCTAGCTGCTCCTCTAATCGTTGTTGCAACTGAAGGCGGTAAATCTGCACGTTCAGTACGTAAGTACTTCCCAACTGCAAACATCCTTGCTCTAACAACTAACGAAAAGACAGCTGCACAGCTAGTTCTAACTAAAGGTGTTAAGCCAGTTCTTGTTGACTCTATCGAGAACACAGACGCGTTTTACATCAACGGTAAAGAAATCGCTCTACAATCTGGCCTAGGTAACAAAGGCGACATCGTAGTTATGGTTTCTGGTGCTCTAGTCGCTTCTGGTACTACAAACACGGCATCTGTTCACGTTCTATAAGAATGAACCGATACGCATAAAATATAAAAGAGGGCTTCGGCCCTCTTTTTTTATGAAACAAATCTTGCCTAACTTTTCAGTACGCTGTATTATCAATCACAATAGAACTACGTACTGTTAACCTCCAACTGACTCTTTCTAAGAGACGGATTAGCAGACTAGAAATCATATATAGATGAGGTTTGTAATGTCTAGTCCTACGCTCACTGACAAAGTATCAAAGATGATTCGCCAAGATATTCTTAATGGTGAGTTAACCCCAGGCCAAAAGCTTGTTGTTGCTGATCTAAAAGCACGCTACAACGTTGGCGCATCCCCTATTCGCGAAGCCTTGGTACAGTTATCTTGGAGCAAATACGTAAAGCTAGAGCCACAAAAAGGCTGCTGGGTATCTCCTGTATCAAAGAAAGAACTGAATGACCTATACGAAAGCCTTCGTGTTGTATCATCGGTTCTGCTTAAAAAAGCGATTGCAGCAGGTGATGAGAGCTGGGAACTGGATGTACTAACGTCTTACCATAAACTATCGCGAGTACAGTACGTATCTGAAGAGTTTGACTGTGTAGAATGGGAAGAGCGCCACCAGCAATTCCATGTCGCACTGCTTGAAGGTGCAGATTCAGAGAACATGTTTAAGTTCTTTGATGACCTAATTAACCAAGTGAAACGTTACCGCTTCCTCGCTATGTCTGCAGAAAGCGCATCTGATGATCTGTTCAATATTGATGAGCACGAAATGATCATGAAACTAGTACTCTCTAAGAATGTAGAACAAGCAACAGAACTGCTTGATCAACACTTACTAGGTTCAATGAAACGAATTGAAGAAGTTATCGAAGCGGCATGATGCCAAGATAGATTCTAACCAAATAAAAACGGAGCCCAGCGGCTCCGTTTTTTTGTTTCCAGTACCACGACTGAACTACCACCCAAAAAACTCTTTGTGATGAGTATTGAGCAGCACAACCATAGGTAAAAAATACAATGCACTAAGTTGAAAGCCAAGAATGGCTAATGTGCCTATGGTTAACCTCACTAAAAAATCGACAAACATACCACGCCTCTTTTAACCAGACTGTATGATCCCCAAACTCTTGCTCCAGCTAACCTAATTCTACTGCTTCCTTTCAAACCATTGAAAAGGCTAGCTAATCAGTTGAATTAAGTTAACGGTGTCATCCTTTTACATCTGGTAAACACTCTATTTATTACACCGTTAAGCACGATGTAATCTGAAGCAAGGTAGTTTACTTATTGTTCATTTTAGCTCAAATTTCCACCAGCATTAGACTTTAGTCTAACTGTATAGATTTTGTGACATAGGTCGCTCAAAAGTGAGATTCCTATAAAAAGGGGGAGAGATAAAGTGAGTCGGGGCCAGCTTGAAGAGGTGAAGCAAAGAGAAGACAGGACTAGATAGAAGCGAACCTAAGCGACATCATCGTAGCTAGGACACATAGAGACCGTATTACGACCAGACGATTTAGATTCGTAAAGCGCAACATCGGCACACTTGTATGAGCGAGTACTGTTACTTGTTAAATCAGTAAAGCCAACACTCACCGTTACCTTAGTTCCGGCTGCCAGTTCAATCTCTATTCGCAAGCGATCCAATACGCGCTTTGCTTCTGGCAGAGACGTGTGTGGCATCAAGAGTGCAAACTCTTCTCCTCCGACACGTGCAACAAAGTCCGTCCCACGAAGGCTATCTTGCAGAAGTTTAGCAACACCAGCGATCACACGGTCACCTTCGTCGTGGCCAAGCTCATCATTGATTCGCTTGAAGTTATCGATGTCCACCAAGGCTAAGCAGGTGGTCGCTTCGATCGGGTAACGCTCAACTAAGCGAGAATAGTAGGCCAGCTGCTCTTCGAATTTTCGTCGGTTCCAGAGATTACTCAAAGAGTCACGTTCACTTAAAATCCTCAAACGTACCTCAAGCTCCTTCCTTACGGAAATATCAACCAACGAGGTGATGTAGTAACTGACTTTGCCTGAATTGTTTTTGACCGCATGCACTCGCATGATCGCAGTAAAAGGAATACGCAGCTTGTTCTTACACTGAACCTCCCCTTCCCATACTTCTTCTTGCTCTAAATGACTCCAAATAGCCGAGCTTGAGAGCACTTGGTCGGTATTCTCAAGCAGCAACTGCAATGCATTTTGACCGATCACCTGTTTTTTGCAGTACCCAGTCATGTTCTCAAATTCGTTGTTGATCATCATTGTGCGGTGCTGCTTGTCAGAGATCATCACTGCCGACATACCATTCAATGCGGCTCGTGCCAATTTACTCTCTAGGCTTCGGCGTCGGCAGTGCGTCACCAGGTAAGCAAACGGGAAAGCGAATATCAGCACCGTAATCAGAACAATGATCTCTTCATGGGCCAAATCATCTAGATCACGCTCAGCCCGATCCATCAGTTGCTTTTGATTAAGTTGAATCAGTAAATGGACCTTTTGACTGTTCGCGAGCATAACCGTGTTAAAGGCAAACAAATTACCATCTTCAAAAACGTATCCCACCTGATCATTGGAGATCGCATCCCACGTCTTCGGCGCGATATTTTTCAGGTTATAGCCTTTTCTTTCAGGAATAGAGTCTCCGAACAACTTACCGCTGTTGTTACTCGCGATGAAGTAACCCGCGTCATTGAGAACTTCTGCTCTAAGATCGTTATCTGGTGAAAAGCTCAGACGCGACGATAAGCCCCATACATCAAGATTGATGACGAGGTAGCCTACTCTTTCGTCAGGGGTTTCTACTGGGGTAAAGACACGGATTACCGGCGAATAAGGGAAGGTGACTTCACCATGCTCAGTTTCAAGCTCAATACCCCAACCGCCAATCTGTTCGGCTTCTAGTTTTTGAGCGTATTGGAAGTAGTTAGAATCCGACCTATCTTGCAGCTGTTGAGGAAACGTCACTCTACCGGTATCAGAGGAATAGTTAACACGCACCAATTCTTTGCCAGTGACATCTAACAGATGGATTTGTGTATACCACTTCTGGTTCACGAGAACAGATTGCCAGACCTCTTCAAGTAGATGTTTGGTTTGGTCTGAGGGAGAGGAAGCAAAGTTAACCAAGCTCTGGCTATGACTGAGTAGCTCCATGACCGAGACTAACTGAGTCTTGAGAAGATCATAATCTCGCTTGGCATACACTAACTGATGAACGGCTTGCTTAGCTGAGTAGTCAAAGCTCTGCTGTTTTACTTCTTTGTAGCGCTGCAAATAATACAGACATACTGCAGAAGACAATATGATAGAGATAATCAGCAATGTAATTATTGATTTTTTATTTCGCATTGCTAACTCAGATGAATGGAAGTGCAGCGCGGGATTATAGCACTCTAAAAAATTAACAAAATAAAAGCCGCTTAAAAAAGCGGCTTTAAAGTTATTTTTTAAAGACTTATCGTCTAGGCTTTCAACGCACGTTCGCCTCGTGCGATGCCAACAACACCACTTCGAGCTACTTCAAGCACTTCCGTCACTTCAGACAGCGCCTGAATGAAGGCATCCAGTTTCTCGCTAGTACCCGCCATTTGAACCGTATATTGAGAAGCCGTAACATCAACGATCTGACCACGGAAGATATCCGCTGTGCGCTTCACTTCCGCACGAGCAAAGCCGCTCGCACGTACTTTTACCATCAACAGCTCACGTTCAATGTGTTCAAGTTCAGACACTTCTTGTACTTTAAGTACGTCGATTAGCTTATGCAGTTGTTTCTGAATCTGCTCAAGCTGCATTTCGCTCGAGTTAGTAGTGACGTTCAAACGAGACAGCGTCGGATCATCGGTTGGAGATACGTTCAAAGACTCGATGTTGTAGCCACGCTGAGAAAACAAGCCAACCACACGAGAAAGCGCACCAGGTTGGTTTTCCATTAGTAGTGAAATAATGTGTCTCATATTATGTTCTCTCCGTTTTGCTTAGCCACATGTTATCCATACCCTCGCCTTTGATCTGCATTGGGTATACGTGCTCGGTGTCATCCACACTAATATCGACAAATACCAAACGGTCTTTCATCGCTAGTGCTTTTTCCAAACCTGATTCCAGTTCATCCGGAGATGAAATACGCATACCAACGTGGCCATAAGCCTCAGCAATAGCAGCAAAATCAGGAACAGAGTCCATATATGAGTTAGAGTAACGGCCTTGATAAACAATGTCTTGCCACTGTTTTACCATGCCTAGGAAACGGTTGTTAAGGTTAATAATCTTAACAGGAATATTGTATTGCAGCGCAGTCGACAGCTCTTGGATATTCATTTGAATGCTGCCATCACCGGTTACCACAACCACCTCTTCATCTGGCTTAGCAAACTTAACGCCCATACCAGCAGGCAGGCCAAAGCCCATCGTGCCTAGACCACCAGAGTTAATCCAACGACGTGGCTTGTTAAACGGGTAGTATAAAGCAGCAAACATTTGGTGTTGACCTACGTCAGAAGCAACATAGGCATCGCCATTGGTTACTTTATGCAGTGTTTCAATTACTTGCTGTGGTTTGATGCGCTCAGACGATTTCTCGTAAGCTAGGCAGTCACGCTCTTGCCACTGCTTGATTTCACTCCACCAGCTTTCAATCGCTTCTGCATCGTTAGTGCCGCCTTGCTCAACGAGCAAGTTCACCATGCTCTCTAGAACCTTTTCAGCAGAACCTACAATCGGTAGATCCACTTTTACGTTCTTAGAGATCGAAGATGGGTCGATATCAATGTGCATGATCTTCGCATCAGGGCAGTACTTATCTAGGTTATTAGTCGTTCGATCATCGAAACGTACGCCAATACCAAAGATCAAATCCGCATTGTGCATCGCCATATTGGCTTCATATAAACCATGCATGCCTAACATACCCAAAGAGTTCTTATGGGTGCCAGGGAAAGCGCCAAGCCCCATTAGGGTGCTTACCACAGGTAAATTCAGTGCCTCTGCTAATTTTAACAGCGGCTTATCTGCCTCAGAAATAACCGCACCACCACCGACATAAAGTACCGGCTTCTTCGCTTCAAGAAGGGCTTTTAGCGCCTTTTTGATCTGACCTTTATGACCCGTAACCGTTGGGTTATACGAACGCATTTTGAGCGTTTCTGGGTATTCATAAGGAAGCTTGATTTGTGGGTTTAAGATATCTTTCGGCAGATCAATAACCACAGGACCGGGACGCCCTGTCGTTGAAATATAGAATGCTTTTTTAACGACTTCAGGGATATCTTCCGCTTTCTTAACTAAGAAGCTGTGTTTAACGATCGGGCGTGATACACCCACGATGTCACACTCTTGGAAGGCGTCATTACCAATGAGGTTATTTGGTACGTTACCAGAAATAACAATCATTGGGATTGAGTCCATGTAGGCGGTTGCAATACCAGTAACGGTATTGGTCGCACCTGGACCAGAACACACAAGTACTACACCCGGTTTACCGGTAGAACGAGTATAGCCATCTGCCATGTGGGTAGCGGCTTGTTCGTGTCGCACTAATACGTGTTTAATTTCAGCAGTTTTAGCATGCAACGCATCGTAGATATCAAGTACAGAACCACCTGGGTAACCAAAGATTTGTTCTACACCCTCTTCAATTAGAGACTGCACCACCATCTCAGCGCCGGATAACATTTCAGCGCCGGATGACATGGCTGTTTCAGGTTTTGTTGTCATATTGCTCTCCTCACCAGTTTCCAATCATATTTGGTGAACATGTTGGGCTGGTTTTTCATAGTCTAGGGCTTATTCGTAGCCTAATTCGAAATACTTCCACTTTTTCGGCTATGGCTGTCTGTCGTGATAACAACAAACAGTAATACGAAACAACTTTAACGCTTTATTATCATCTGGTCTAACACCTGTTATTCGGCAACTGTGCCAAAAAACCAACTATTAGCTCAAAGCATTAAGTAAAACCCAACCCAGCCCCCCCACGCCAGGTTTAAACACTAGTTAGCGAACAAAAAAAAGCACTTAATATTTTAATAGATCGCTATTTATCGATAAACCGCGAGCTTGCTGGTGTGCGCTTTCGCACATTGTGCTGTGTCATTAGATACAAAAAATCCCCCTAAAAATGCAATCACATTCGTAGGGGGATTTTTAAACAACTGAAAATTTATCTAAGCAGAAAACTACTTATCTTTAGGCTTTTCGTTGTACATTTCTTCGATTTCGTCTTGATACTTATCGTTGATAACTTTACGACGCAATTTTTGAGTTGGTGTCAGTTCACCATCATCCATAGAAAATGCTTTTGGTAGCAGTTTGAATTTCTTCACTTGCTCAAACTTAGCCAGTTCTTGCTGTAGGTCATTCACACGCTTTTCTAGCATCTCGACGATTTGGTGGTGCTTAACCAGTTCAACGCGATCGTGATACTTGATATTAAGCTCTTTGGCGTACTCTTCTAGCGAGTCATAACAAGGAACAATCAGCGCAGAAACGAATTTGCGTGTATCAGCGATAACAGCAATCTGTTCGATAAAGTGATCTTTACCAATCGCACCTTCAACCACTTGCGGGGCAATATACTTACCACCAGAAGTTTTCATCAGCTCTTTGATACGATCAGTAATGAACAGGTTACCATTTTCATCAAAATGACCCGCATCACCGGTTTTCAAGAAACCGTGCTCATCGAATGTCTTAGCTGTCTCTTCTGGCATCTTGTAGTAGCCACGCATCACCATTGGACCGCGAACAAGAATCTCGTCCTTAGCACCAATTTTTACTTCTGCGCCCGGCATCGACATACCAATCGAATCAGGGTTAAAACAGCGATCATCCCAACAAGATACTGTTGCCGTGGTTTCTGTCATGCCGTAGCCAAGTTTTACGTTGATGCCGATAGCATGGAAGAAACGACCAATCGTCTCATCAAGCTTCGCGCCACCACATGGCATGAAGTTGATGTTACCGCCGAGTAGAGCGCGCAGTTTAGATAGCACAAGCTTATCAGCTAGCGCATGGCTCTTCTTCAGCATCAACGATGGAGTACGACCTTCTTGGTGACAAACTGAAAGCTTTGCTCCCATGTTCACCGCCCAAGTAAATAGCACTTTACGAATAAATGGTGCTTTAGATACCTTCTCGTGAATCGCAGAGAAAATCTTCTCGTAGAAACGTGGAACCGCACACATTACGGTTGGCTTCACGTCGCTCAGCGCGTCACGCACCTGCATGGTATCTTGCAAGTAACAGTTGGTTGCGCCTTTATAGAGAACGTAGAAAGTCCACGCACGCTCAAATACGTGAGATAGAGGTAAGAAACACAATGAGACATCGTCTTTGCTTAAACTTAGACGCTCGTCATGGCCTTCTAATTGATAGCCAATATTGGTGTAATCAAGCATTACGCCTTTCGGCTGGCCAGTAGTACCAGAGGTATAGATAAGAGTCAGCAGGTCGTCCATGCTTGCATCAGCAAGACGCACGTCAAGTTCAGCTTGTTGTGCTTCAACGCCACGCGCCATGAAATCATTCCAAGATACCGCAAAGCTATGGCCTTGAAGATCGATATCATCAGACATCGCGACAACCACTTCTAGCTGTTCACACTCTTCGAATAGGCTCACCGCCGCGTCAAATTGAACTTGCTCACCAACGAATAAGATCTTCACATCCGCATTTTGGATGATGTAAGACGACTGTGCTGCTGTGTTGGTTGGATAAATCGGCACAGTCACAAGACGTGCTTGTAACGATGCAAAATCTGCCACGGTCCATTGAGGCATATTGTTCGAATAGATACCGATCTTATCCTGAACTCTCAGTCCTTGAGCCAACAGTGCTAATGAAAGCGTATCGATTTGTTGTCCAAACTGTTCCCAGCTAATGCCTTGCCATACATTGTCTACTTTGTGCTTCAAAGCTGTACGGTTGCCGCCTTGGGCAATTTGGTCACGAAGTCTTTTTACGATATGAAAATCTAAATTGGCCATCTCTTTACCTTTAGGCTTACACCTGTAAGCTTTTTTGAGCGCACAAGTGTACCTCTGATCATGGAAAAGGCAACTGATGAAGCTCAAAGTTATAAGTAATAGTACGTCTAACGCTAAGTTTTCTATCAACAAAAATAGCAGGTACAAAAAAGCCCCAAGCCAGACTCCTAGCTTAGGGCTTATAAAACATAGGGATTAGTGTCTAGTTAAGTGCCACTACTTCGCCACAGATCATCATTAACTGATCTCGTAACCAAATGTGTCCTTTGTCCTTTTCACTTGATTCGTGCCAGCTTAGGAAGCCAGAAATCGCCGCATTATCGAATGGGAAATCTAGAATCTGAAGCTGCTCTTTGTTTGCTGCATGTTCTACCATCCAACGAGGAGCAATTGTTACTAGTTCAGATTGGCCTACAACGTAAAGAACGTTGCTTAAGCTCGTACCTTCGTAGAAAGGCGTGCAATCTAGGTCACGGTAAGCTTGCTCAGAGAAGCTACGTTGACCATGGATGCGAGACAGTTTTGCGTGCTTTTCGTTAAGCAGCTCTGCCGCAGAAACTTCACCGTTGATACGTGGGTGAGAAGCAGAAGCAACCACAACTAATTCGTCTTGGAAGATTTCAGTGCTTGAGAAGCCTTGCTCATCAAAACGAGCGTAATCAATAACGAAGTCGATTTCTTGGTAGCGCATACGCTCAGAAAGTTGACGATCGAATTCAGCATCCATGTGCAGTTTCACGCTAGGTGCTTGCTCGTTGATTGTCGACATAATCTTAGGAGCAAAACGCATATCACAAGGGCTGCAAATCGCTAGTTTGAACAGGCGAGAAGACGACTCTGGAGAGAACACAGAACTTGGTAGTTCGTTGCGTACTAACTGTAGCGCTTGGCGGATTGGACCAAACAACTGACGAGCACGTTGAGTCGGTTGAATACCACGACCTTGACGCATGAATAGTTCGTCGTTAAACATCACTTTTAGACGAGCAACAGCGTTACTTACAGCAGGCTGAGACATACCCAGATTGTGAGCTGCACGTGTAATGTTTTGCTCTTGCATAACTGCATCAAATACAGTCAAAAGATTTAAGTCGACTCCACGAAGTGTGCTTTCCATTCTGTAGCTTGCAATAGCACTCATTGCGTCTTTCTTATCTAACATTCAAGTTGCCTCTTGTCGGTTCGACAGCGTTAAATTGGTAATGGTATGAGAATAGATAACCACTAATTCTTATATTTATCAGACCGATGTTTTTCGGATTGACATTACTATTAACCAATGCATCTCGAGCTACCAACAAGATTGATAAAGAATAATTTTATTTTACCTTAATGATTAAACAACATCTAAAAATCAATTATTTATAGAGTTATAAAAAAACATAAAATGCGTCACTTATGAGTTTAATTTCGACTTATTTAGCTGTTCTATCGTTTGGTTACATTTGTTACAATTTATTGAACTCGTGAATTGTTCAACCGGTCAATTCAGAAATAGCACTTATGAGTTAGGTGAGCGATGCATAACTTGGAAAGTCGACCTTGTCCCAAAGTTGCTTTCTTAAATCATCTTGATTAGACCAATTCCCTGCTAATACCCACTCAACGAGTGCACTTGCCACGTCTTGATAGGTGACCACTTCGGCCTGTTTTTCACTGAGCCAAGCGCGCAAGATAGCCGCATCTAAAAACGTCATGGTTTGAGCTAACCCAAGGGCCTCTAGCGTCGCCACATTGCTCTGTTGTTCGAACTGTCCTTCGAGTGGTTTGAGAAGCAATTTCTTCCCCAAAGTTAGGGCTTCAGATGGCAATTCAAAGCCGCCATTTGCGACCACACCAGAGCACTGATTGAGGTCGAATTGAAAGCCCGCATGACTCAGTGGTTTGAACTCAATATTTTCAACTCGGCTATGCTCAATCACATCCGGGTGGTAACAGACAAAGTTTTGCGAAATGAACTTCATCAGCAGCTCTGAGATCGACTCAAGATCCTCAAATGGCAAATAGACCAACGTAAAGTCTTGTGTTGTTTTTATTTGTTGCTCACCAACCAGCGTGTGAACGATAGGCGGCAAAATCGGCTGTTCAAAGTGATACCAGTGCAAGCCAATAGAGTGCTCGGTTGGGGCGAAATGTTGAATCACTGAATGTTCAATCCAGTTGCCCCCTTCTTTGGGTACATCATAACGAAACGCATTCTGGTGGCTGATCCCAATGCATGGCACACCTTGTCTCTTAGCCGCCCATGCAGTGACAGGCTCAAAATCATTAATCACTAAGTCATAAGGCGTAAGATCGATCTGGTCAATCTCACGGAGAAATCGCCAGATGTTGTTCTTCATGAATGTTTTGCCGTATTTAACCTGCCCCTGCTCGCTGTAAAAAGTTAAGCCGCTGCGGGTCTGATAGTTGCCAAACGCTTCCATCGAAAAGTATTTGCTCTCATCTCGCCCAGAGAACAGAAAATCGACATCAATATTTTGCTGACGAAAAGCGACGGCCATTGCTCTCGCTCGAGCGATGTGCCCATTTCCTGTGCCTTGTACGCCATATAAAATTTTCATGCATGTTCCTTTAAATTTACCACTTAAGCTCGGCAGTGGTTGCCAACAAAATAATTACAGGATGAAGCTGATAGCGAGGCTGGTACAAGCGATGCCCAAGGCTGCGCCAATCAGTACGTCCGTTAAAAAGTGCACACCGAGCAGGATTCGAGAGCCTGCAATCGCAGTTGCCCACACCAAGCTAAAGAGGTACAAGCTCGGATAGAAATGCCCGATTAGGGTCGCCATAACAAAAGCAGCAGCGGAATGCCCTGAAGGCAGACTGTATTTATCGGATGGCACAATATGAGAGTGAAGTAGTGAAGAGAATTCAGCTGGTCGACGGCGCTTGAGGGTATTTTTAGCAAACCAGTAAATAGGCAGTTCGATTGCGAAGGCGGTTAAGCCCACCAAAAGAAAGTCTCGACCGGTGTTGCTATCGACCAGCAGTGCAATCAAGGCAATCAAAACATAAAGGTGTCCATCTCCAGTATGAGACACCGCTTTACTGAGCGTTGCATGTTGCCCGCCATAGCGGTTGTTTAAACAGAAAACAGAAAATGCCACATCCCAGCGGACAATAGGTTCGATAGTACGCATACGATCTCCTTAACAATCCTTATTCAGTTAAGGCTCAAGTTATGCCCAACAAATGACAGTTAAGTGACGTTTTGAATGAACTAAAATGAAATTTCCCATGCTTGATAGACAGGTCAATGGATCAAGTCAGGATGGCGATAGAAGCGACCGATAAAAATAAAGCGACCCAAGGCCTAATGCCGTTCACTTAAGA
>NZ_JBFROW010000039.1:0-78753 GCF_041471665.1 Vibrio sp. 10N.261.51.F11
TTTAACTGATCGGCATTAGAGCTGATGCTCCCCCTTTTGGTTTCTACTGATAATTATTTATTTAGGTGGCTTGAGCGCTCTAACTAACGGCTCTCACTCGGCCTTGTTTAAGGTCTGAAAGAACCTGTGCTTTAGGACCATCTGCAATGATGCAGCCTTTCTCCATTACGATCACTCGATCGACAATGTCCAACATCGACGTTTTGTGTGTAATCAGAATCAACGTCTCGCTTGGTAGCAACTGGTTAAGCTGGTGTTTGATGTGCATCTCAGAACGGTTATCCATAGCACTGGTCGGCTCATCCATTAACAATACTGGCGGACGGCCTAGGAAGGCTCTAGCAATGGCAATTGACTGACGTTGACCACCAGACAGCAAGGCACCACCTTCACCCACTTGGCGTTCTAAACCTGCAGGATCTTGCTGAGTAAACGCGGTTACGCCTGCACGGTTCGCTGCATCCATCACGTCACGGTCATCCACCAAAGGGCGGCCTAAAGTAATGTTGTCTCTTACCGAACCGTAGAACAAGTTACTGTCTTGCGGCACACAGCCTATATTGCGTCGTACGTCGACATGATGCAGTTGTTCCATATCGGTGTCATCAATGCGTACATGGCCTTCTGTTGGCTTGTACAGGCCCATAATCAGACGTTCTAGTGTGGTTTTACCTGAACCAATACGACCAATGATCGCCACTTTCTCGCCTGGACTAATATTGAGGGTTAAGTCTCTAATTGAAGCAACTGGTGAATCTGGGTAGTGAAACGTCACTTTATCTAGCGCGATATGGCCCTGAATAATCGGACGGTGAATGTAGCGTTTACCTTCTTCTTGTTCATCAGGCATCGACATCACTTGCTCAATCAGAGTCATTGATGACTTCGCTTGGTTGTAACGAGTCGAAAGCAAAGATAACTGAACAAGAGGACCAATCGCTCGGCCACTCAGCATGGTCGCAGCGATCAAGCCACCCATCGTAAGCTCACCTTCCGCAATCAGGTACACACCAAAGATGATCATACCTACGTTAGTACTCTGCTGAACAAAACCGGCGGTGTTTTGGATGCTGTCTGTGATGCGTCGGCTTTTGATATTCCAATTCGCCATGTGAGCCACGGCTTCTTCCCAACGGAATTGGAATTGGCTTTGCGCGCTGAATAGCTTAACGGTTTCTAGACCCGCCAAACTTTCAATCAAGTTTGCATACTTCTGCGAGGCAAGACGAGATCCTTCTTCAATGGTGCGGCGCAGTGGGCCTTGGATTAGCAATGCATAGACGATCAAAATGACCACGCCAGCAACGGGAACGAATACAAGGTTTCCAGCCATTAGCCAAATTAGCGCTAAGAACATCAGTGCGAAGGGGAGGTCGATGAGCGAGCCAATGGTTGCAGAGGTAAAGAATTCACGAATGGATTCGAACTCTTGCAAGTTTTTAGCGAAAGCACCGACAGAAGCAGGTTTCGCTTCCATACGTATCCCCAGTACTTTACTGAACAGCTTGGAGGAAATGAGAATATCGGATTTCTTACCAGCAACGTCAATGAAGTAGCTTCGCATCAATTTGAGCAGCAAATCGAATAGGAACACGACAAAGATACCACTCGCTAGCACCCACAAAGTTTCAAAGGCGAGGTTAGGTACGACTTTGTCGTACACCAAGCGTGTAAACATGGGCGCGGCTATCGCGAAGATGTTGATCAGAATGGAGGCAATCAACACATCTCGGTAGATGTTTTTCGATTCCCAAATCGTACTCCAAAACCAATGCCCTTTGCGTGTTTTTAGAACCTCTGGTGAACGTTCATCATAACGGAACTGTTTCTTGACCAAGAAGTAGCGACCGATGAATTGTTCTTTCAGCTCTTCGACGGGAATGATGATTGGCACCATTCCGCTTTCCGCTGTAATGATTTCCGCTTCTTGCTTCTCTAAATCGATACTGTTGAGAACGCACGCCTCACCTTGTTTAAGCAATAAAACTGCAGGCAGAATCAGGTGAGGGATCTTTTCTAAGTCGGAACGGTTTTCTTTTGCCACTAATCCTGCTCGTTCAGCAGAACGAGGGAATAGGAAAGGGGTTAGCTTTCCATCAGATAGTGGTAGCCCATTGATCAACGCTTCGGGCGAGTTAGCTAACCCGTAATACCGGCTAACGTAGATCAGTGAGTTCAATAGTGGATCTTGCATGTGATATAACCCTTACAACTATTTATCAACAATGAAGCCTTGGAACACTTCTACGTAGTTATCAGACAGGATATCTAGCTGAGTCTGAGTTTCTATTCGAGACGCGATGGTGGTGACGCCTAGGTTGTGAGCGGTTCTAGAGATCGACGTTAAGGTAAACTTCTGTTTTTCGTCATCAAGGTTATGTGTGAACAGGTAATCTAGCTTCACATAGCTTGGACGGTATTCGTTGATGTAATCCAGTGATTGGAAGTTACGTCCGTAGTTATCGACACCAAACACCGCTTCAGCGTTGCGAATGGTGTTACACAAAAGTGCCGTGTAGTGCGGAACGTTGATGAAGCAGTTTTCTGGAATCTCAAAGTGCAACAGGTGAGCGATTGAAGCATTCTGTTCAAGCGTCTTACCGATCCAACGGATGAAGCTTGGTTGAGATATACTGCTTGGCGAGAGATTAATAGCGACTGGGCTGGTTACTTCTTTTGCATTGAGCTTTTCAACCATCTTCTCAATAACGTATTGGTCGAGAATGTGGCTCATTTCAAGCTGTTCTAGCGCGTATAGATACTGGTTAGCACCGTAACGCACGCCATCTTTTTCAATCGCAGAGAACACCTCTTGGTGATACGTTTTACCAAAGGCATTGTTTGCAGCCTGCAAACGGAAGGTAATGAGGTCGTTGATGATCGCTTCTTCAACCAACATACGCCATTGTTGTTTGCCCATCACTGCGCCGTGATCGTCTGCGGTTACGTAGCCGTAAGCAAGTTCTCGATTCGCCTTGGCACTTGAGAGTGCGTTATCCACCAGCGACATGATTTCAGTACTGGTTTTACGCTTGTTGCTGTAGGTCACACCAAGAGCAATATGTGGATTCGCAGTGCCTGTTGGGTCTGAACCTAGGCTCTGGATACAGTTTACGATGCTGCTCGCGACAAGTTTCAGTTCGCTCTCATCAATGTTTGGCATGATGAAACCGAACTCGTCACTAGAAATACGAGCGATGGTGATGTCTGGTGATGAAATTGAAGCCTGTAGCTGTTCAGCCAGTTGATGAACCAAGGCATCACCTTCTTGATAGCCCTTTTCATCGTATTCTTCACTAATAAACTCCGCTTTAAGTACCGCTAAACCACCTAAGCTCGACTCTTCTAACCATTGTGTTAACTGAGACATGTAGTAAGCACGGTTACCTAGCTGAGATACAGGGTCGATATACGCTCTTTCACGTAACTTCTGAGCTTCTTTCGCTTGGTTTTTAAATGCCAGTTCAACTTGAGTCGACATGTGGTTGATACCATCGACAACCAAGGTTAGATCTTTTGTCTTTGGACGAGCCAGAGGTTCGCCAAACTGATTCTTAGCGATCTGATCCATCTTCGTAATGATCAACGAGAGCGGGCGTAAAGCGCGCTTAAGGATCCAAGAAATAGATACCAAACCGAGCAAGAAGATCGTGCCAAAGATACTCAGTAAGCGGATGAATGCTTGCCAAAGTTGATCATAGGCAGGGCCTGGATGACTTACGATCTCGACTTCGGCCAATTGCATCCAGCCACTGGTGATCACGCGGCGGTCATGAACAGGCTCGAACAGGTTTAGGTTGGTAAACCACTCCGGTACGCCGGTTGGCTTTACAGGGTATGAGCGGAGAATGTCTTCACCGCTGTCGAGAAAGATTAATCGAACGACGGAATAAGAACTGCCATCAAACAGGGCGTTGATAACAGACTCCACTGCCACCTTGTCCTTTTCTTCTAGGTAAGGGGCGAGAGCCAGTCCAACAGTATTAATGGTATTACTTACCTCAGAGCGTTGCTGCTCCTCTAAGTATCCACGGGTGGTATTGAATTCGATCATAAAAACTGACGTCATCAGCAGTATGAACACTGCAACCATCCCGACCACAAGCTGTTTATATAAAGTCATTGTACCTACTCATCGTAATTGATAATGGGTTTGTTTAATTTTAGAGAGCGCTCACGTGAACGTAAGTCGTTCCATAAGCTCAATCTTGAAGATTTCCCTGCTAACTTGCCGCTGCCTGCTGCCGACTTGATCAACCAAAGGTTTTTACCGTTGAAACTGTAAATTGGTCGTAGATCTGGGCGTTTGGAACCGCGTTTAATTTCAGGGTTTAAGTTGTCCAAAATTAGTGGCTCTGCACTCGGTGTTGAGTAGTACGCCAACACCATGTGGAACTGGTTTAGCTCCAGTGCTTTTACGTACACTAATCGTAATTTCTTATCTGGGACGCCCAGTTCAAGTAAAGAGAAGTATTTTGCGATAGTGAAGTCTTCACAATCACCGGCGTTGCTGCCTAAAAATTCCAGTGGTGTTGCCCAGTAGTCATTCTTTCCCCACAGTATGTTGTCATCGACAAAGTACATCTGGTTGAAGAACTGGTTCACCGACCTGAGCTTCTCTTTTTCACTTAATCCGTCGTATGCCGTCATATTTGAACGCCATGTAGCCACTCGCTTTCCGGCTCTATCGCCGTAGGTTTTGGTCACCGCATCTATCCACCGTTGGTCGCTCTTGTTGAGCGCCACAGAGGTAAAAGAGGTGAGGACCAGCAGCAATAGCGAAATCCGAGACTTCATAGCCTCTGCTCTTGTCTATTTGCTGTGTATTGAAAGGCGCTGTTAAACATCAAACGTCCTTACTCTTTTAGTGCATTGTTTTGAGCGCTTAATAGTGGCTTCAACATGTACTCAAGCACGGTTCTTTTACCCGTGATGATGTCGACAGAGGCCGTCATTCCCGGAATAATTGGCAGTTCTTCGTTTTTACCAAAATTGTGTTTTTCGGTGCGTACACGCACGATGTAGAAGCTGTTGCCTTCTTCATCTTGAGTGGTATCGGCACTGATGTGCTCTAACACGCCTTCTAGACCACCGTATTTAGTGAAGTCGTAAGCACTGAATTTAACGATGGCTGTCAGTTCTGGGCGTAGGAAGGCGATGTCTTGAGGAGCGATTTTCGCTTCAACCAATAGAGAGTCTTCTGTCGGTACAATCTCAACGATGTCCATACCCGGTTGGATAACACCGCCGACAGTATTAATACCGAGTGTTTTAACGGTGCCAGTTACCGGAGAAACCACCACGGTACGGTTTACTCTGTCTTCTAGGCCAACGGCAGATTCGGTCATTGCAGAGAGCTTGTCTTGGGCTTGATTGAGTTTTTCTTGTTGTTCGGAGCGGAAGTTCAGTGCGGCGTCAATACGGCTGAGCATGGATTCTTTGATTGCTGAGCGTAAAAGAGGAATTTTTAGCTCGCTCGAAGTCATTTCTCGGCGAGTGTCGTTCACTTGTCTTTGCAGTTTAAGTAATTCAATTCGTGGTACCACCCCTTCATCGGCGAGAGGTTTGGTGATATCCAGTTCTTGGCGAGCAAACTGGTAGCTCTGTTTTAGGTTTCGAACACGCGCTTTAATCTCAACTAGGTCTTGCTGTTTCTGTTCAACTTGTTGATCAAAAACGGAAAGCTGGTTTCTCAGATTATTGAGATCTTGACGGTATTCTGCTTTTTGACGATTAACCAGTTGAGGTTGAAGTTCATAGAATTTAGGTGGGAACGCAAGCTTGCCATAATCGAGAGTGACACTTTTCTTCCATTCTTTTTCAGAGAATTCTTCATTGATGACAACACTGGTCAGGGAAGCGGAAAGCATTAACACGTTGGCGGTCAAGTTCGCGACTTGTTGTTCACGTTCGCGGAAGTCAGAACGGAATCGTGTGTCATCGATTAACAGCAATTGTTGACCTTTTTGAACGCGTTGGCCTTCTTTAACTAAGATTTCTTTAACCAAGCCACCTTCAAGGTTTTGTACCACTTGGATCTGAGAGGAGGGGATCACTTTGCCTTGGCCAACGGTAACTTTGTCGATCTCTGCCCATGCAGACCACCCAATAGCAGCAATAAAAAACAGAACGATCACCCACAACATAATACGCGCACTGGTGGGCGTATTGAGGAGCAGTGCCGCTGTTTTATCATCGACATACTCAAGCTCGGTCTCGTTCAATTTGCTGAAATTTTTCTGACTCATAACAGTCCTTGTTCGCTAAATAAAAGTGCAAGCTTATTGAGTGTATTCTTACTTCTGATAAATGTTAAGATTTTGTTCCTTTAAATCTTTGAATTTATATATTTTTTAAGACCTATCGGTTCTTGAAATCCGTTTTATCGAGTTGGTGCTTTCTTAGTTTGTCATACAGTGTTTTTCTCGATACCTGCAGCTCTTGTTGTACCTCTTTTAAACGACCTTGATGGCGATGTAGTGCCTCAATCAAGATAATTTGTTCAAAGCTATCGGTGCGTTGGTTTAACGACTGTTGTTGCTCTTCAATGCTCATATCGAGTTCATTTTGCTCATCAGTATCGCTGTCGAGCGACGGCTGCTTAATTTGAGTCAGCACTCTGAGTTCGGCATGTTGGCGAAGCTGACGAATGTTCTCCGTCCAATGCGTTGCAATGAGTCGCTGAATCTCTTTTTCTGTAATGACGGGGGGTGGCAGCTGATAGCGACTGGCCGCACCACGAGCAAAGTGTTTGAATAAAGAGCCAATATCTTCCGTTCTTTGCGCCAAGGGTAGTAAATTAAACCGGCGTAGTTCACCTGTAATTGTAGTAGGAACTACTGTAGTTGCGATAATGATACAAGTTGCATTGGTCTTGCATGAGTTTTCATGAAGTAGAGTGGGTTTTAGAGCGGCTAACCATAGCCATTGCTGCGAAGTTAACGCTTCTGTTTCATGGATATAGAGTGTTCCACCTTGATGCTTTAAGAACAGTTGCAAAACAAACTGATGGAATGTCGCTTCGTCACTGCGTGGCAAATTAAACGCCGCGACAGGGCAAAGCTCCGCGGTTTGATGACTGTGTAAATCATGGGTGTATTGTGCAGTGACCCTTTTCCCCGTCCCTAAATCACCAACAAACAATAGAAGTGGGTTAGTTTTGGTATCTAGGGTGATCAATTCTCGGCGTAATGCCTGCATTGATGGTGATTGACCAATCAGTTTCGGGCCAACCTGATTTTGCATTGCCAACTCTTTACGCAGTAGGTTGTTCTCTTCAACCAGTGCGAGCTTATCCGCCGCTTTTTTAACGGCAGTGAGTAGGGCATCGACCACAAATGGCTTTTCCAGAAAATCGTAAGCGCCGGCTTTCATTGCGGATACCGCGGTTTGCACGTCACCATGTCCGGTAAGTACGATGACCTGAAAATGAGGGTTTTGGCTCAGTAATTTTTGCGTTAATTGAATGCCATCCATCACTGGCATGTGAATATCGGTGATGACAATTCCGGCTTGCGTGGTATCTATTTTCTTTAATGCCTCAATAGCATTGGGAAAGCAGACGATATCGATGCCTTCAATGAGCATGGCTTGTTCTACGGAGTCTCGAATGGCGGGTTCATCGTCGACAAAATAGAGTTTAGGCATAGAGTGCAAAAGTCGAGTCCTTAGCAGTATGTGAGATTCGTTTTCTAATCAGCGATAACAACGGCGTGTTAGCCCTTATCGTTATATAACGGGATGCTTAGCGAGAATACCATGCCTGAAGGCTCTAATCGGTTCGCGCTGATCGTGCCGTGATACGCTTCAATAATCCGTTTCGATATTGAAAGCCCTAGCCCTAAGCCTTCCGGTTTGGTGGTAAAAAACGGGTCGAACAGCTGTTCTAGCTTATCGTTCGGCATGCCAATTCCGTTATCCCAAATGATCAGCTGACAAGCGTCATGATGCAGTTGCCATTCGATGCCTATCTGTGGGCTAGCCTGTTGGTCAACGCTTTCCAGGTTTTGTTGCTCCTGCAAGATTTTGTGTTCAAGAACTTGTTGTTGCAGCGCTTGAGTCGCGTTGTGAATCAGGTTCACTAGTACTTGCTCGAGTTCGGTTGGATTAATCGCAATATTGATGTCATCTGGCACCGTGCTTAGCCTTAGCGTAATGCCTTGCTTGATCATCAGCGCACTGAGAATGCTAGTGGCGTTATTGACCGCTTGATGCAGGTTCGCCACATGATGTTCTTGTTTGGTGACCTTGCGAGTAAAGACTTTGAGTCGCGCGATGATGTCGGTAATGGTGTTGTTGAGGCCAATCATTTTCTCAAGATTGCTTTTCACTAAATCGGTTCGTTCCATTTCCAGTAGCTTTAAGCTGTTTTCACTGTAGGTTCGCAGTGCTGCAAGCGGTTGGTTGATTTCGTGGTTAATGCTGGCTGACAGCTCACCGAGTACCGCTAGTTTCGCGGTTTGTGTCAGCTCTTGTTCTGTCTGTTTCAACTTCGACTGCGACTCTTGGTATTGAAAAAGGGTTTGTTGCAGCTGCTGATTGGATTGCTTCAAGTAGTGGGTACGTTTATCAACGGTTTGCTCTAGGTTTTGGTTGAGTCGGGTCAACGCCACTTTCGCGAGATAAGTCTGGCGCCACGACCAAGCGATGAGCATCACCAAGCTATAAATCACCACGAAGATGACATCGATCTGAAAGATTTTAATAAGTTCAGCTCTGGTCTCTTTTAGTGCGACAACTTGGTACTGGTTGTTGCTGACCGTTGCAGGGTAAAGATTAAAAGCACCAAGCTTGAATAACTGGTTGGCGGTGAGCTCTTTTCGGATTTCATTGGATTGAAGGTTGCTAGATTGATTGGTATTGCTCGCTTCTGACTGAGAGCTTGAAGGACGAAAGGCTTCGATGATCGAAATTTCGCTTTGACCGTATTGGCGTTGAAGTGCGATATCCGTTTGTTGTTGCTGCGTTAATGGCAACAGTGAATGATAAAGCCATGGAGCTTGGCTTGATAGAAAGACCACTTGGTTCGAGTCGAGTACTACGATCTCAAAGTCGTCGCTGGTCAGGATGTTTTCGAGGTTTTCTAAACTCACTTTTACGGTGATAACGCCAACAACTTCCTTGTCGATATACAGAGGTGAAGACAGAAAATAACCTCGTACGTTCGAGCGAGCACCTAGCGCGACATATTGTGTGTTGTTACCTTGAATGGCAGAAGCAAAGTAGGGACGAAACGAGAAGTTCTCACCGACAAAGGTACGAGGCTTTTGGTAATTACTGGAAGCGACCACAGTACCGCTCGGGTCGTGAATATAGATGGTGTCGGCCTGGCTTTGATTCGACCATTCAAACAGCAATTGATTGAGCTGCGCGGCGGAAATCGATGAGTCAAAATAAGAGAGCAAGCGCGGGTCATGGCTGAGCAAATCTGGGATCTGTTTGAATTTATCCAGCTCAGAATCGATTTGTAGATTGGCTTTATTCGCCGCTTCATCGAGTTGCTGAGTGACGATTTTTTCTTGGAATTGTACTGCCATAAAGTGGGTTGCGGTCAGCCCTGCAGCTCCCAATAACAATGAGAATAAAACAAAGGGCGTCATTAGGTTAGGCAGTATTTTGGTCACTCGGATCTCAGCTTGTCATCGGTTTGTATAAAGATTATCAATATGATGGAGAGAGTACCGAGATCTTGTTAACACAGAGCACCTTCTGTGAGACAAAACCATGGCTTAGACTTGTGTTTCAAAGGATTACGGCGCAAAATCACAAAAAAATTAAAAGGAGCAACCAAATGGAACTGACAGATATTCGTCGCGAATACGCTAAGGGTGGATTGAGACGTAAAGACTTGGCCGCAGACCCGATTGAGCAATTCAATCTATGGCTAGAGCAAGCCATTGAAGCGAAGTTGACGGACCCTACTGCCATGACAGTTGCTACGGTTGATGAAAATGGTCAGCCATTCCAACGCATTGTTCTGCTGAAGAATGTTGATAAAGACGGGTTCGTTTTTTACACTAACCTAGGTAGCCGTAAAGCGCACCAGCTTGAGCACAACAGCAAAATCAGTTTGCACTTTCCTTGGCATCCACTTGAGCGACAAGTTCATATTACGGGCACGGCTGAAAAGCTAACGGCTATGGAAAATATGAAGTACTTCTCGTCACGTCCAAAAGAGAGCCAATTGGCCGCGATTGCAAGTAAGCAGAGTAGCCGCATCTCAGCGCGTGGGATTTTAGAAGGTAAGTATCTAGAGCTTAAACAGAAGTTTGCCAAAGGCGAGATTCCCGTGCCTTCTTTCTGGGGTGGTTTCCGTGTACGTGTAGATAGCATTGAGTTTTGGCAAGGTGGTGAACACCGCTTGCACGACCGTTTCTTGTTCTCTCGCCAAGACAACAGTTGGGATATTGATCGCCTAGCGCCTTAGGCTTTTTGATCGCTTAGCTGCTTAACAGATCTAAAAATGCCGTTGATTAGACTTATCAAATCAACGGCATTTTTTTGTCTGCATTTTCAGATGAACAGTCAATCAGTTACTGTGCAGAACAACGGAGATCTGTTTTTTGAGCAGTGTTTCTGGGATCACTGAGCCCAATCCTGAATCCAACGCATACTCAATCAATTGGCTTTTACTGCGTGCATCAAACTTCTGTTTCAATCTGGCGACATGACCTTCGACCGTTTTGATTGAAATGTTTAACGTCGACGCGATGTACTGTGGTTTCTTGCCGAAAAGCAGTAAGAACAGCACCTCTGATTCTCTCGAAGTCAGCCGCTTTTGCAGTTTAGACACACGCGGCTCTGACCCCGCAAGCGATGCCTGATTGCCTTTTGTTCCTGTGGCCTGACAAACCCAATGACCAACCTCTAAGATCGCGGTATCGGTAAGCTCTTGGCCATAGAAGATGGTGCCTTGGACGTTGTCGTCATCATCAAGCCAAGGGGTTTTGGTAAAGATATGGGCGTGCCAGCGTCCGTCTGGATAGGGGTGAATATCGAGAATCTTAAGGGTACTGCGTGTATCCATTACATGTTTGTCTTGAGCCCTGAAATCTTGTGCGCACTCAGTGGTTTGACTGGGCATGTCGAAGTCGGTCAAGCCAGTACAAGTCTCATTGGGTTTTAAGCCAATCAATTGGTTGTAAGCAAGGTTGGCATACACGAAGACCGAGTCAGTATCTTTGCAGCCCCAGCAGCCTGGAAGTTGTTCGAATAAAGAACGATGTATGGAGTTGAGTGGATCTGGCAAGGTTTTATCTCGTAAGCTGAGGTATGGCAATGATATCAGTTTCTTATAGCGCTGCAATGGCAATTAGAGTACGAAAAATAAGGGATGACTGACAGTTAAACGGACTGTTGATTAACTGTGTCAATCACGGAGAATCGATGGGCATAAAGGGTGATAATCAGGCAAAAAAAAAGCCAGCCTGAAGAGGGGCTGGCTAAAGACAAGATATGCCTTGTCGACATGTAGAAGATTTTCAGTCTAATTTACGAGGGTCAGGTAAATTAAACTGAGGCATCAATTTGATACCCAGAGTGACTTACTACTCTATCGACGAATCTACTCCTAGGAGTGCTTATGCATAAGGGGGGAATTCCCCTATAAATGCTGCTCAATGTGATAATTGAGAACCTAGAGTAAATATTTGGGATTCTGAGCCTGTGATTGGGAGCCTACAGCTCTCGTACTACTCGGAATCCTAGATAGTTCGCTGCCGTTGAAGGCGGTACGTACAGTTCGTTAAACACTTTTGCTTCTTCAGGAGAGAAGCTCCACGCGCCACCTTTTGCTAGGCCTTTCTGAACGGTTGTCCATTCCCATACATTACCCACCATGTCGTAGAAGCCTGTTGGTGTTGGTTGGAATGACTTAACCGGAGATGTACTAACGTTTGACCATGGTGTACCCGCCCAGCCAGTGTTGGCTTTGCCTGAACGGAATTCATTGCCCCACCAGAAGTTGGTGTCTTGGCCAGCTCTTGCTGCAGCTTCCCACTCTTGTGGTGTTGGCAAGCGGTAAGTGAAGCCGGTGTTTTTAGATAACCAACGTGTATAAGCTTTGGCATCGTTTTGGCTAACACAAACTACCGGTGAGTTATTAGCTTGCTTAAAGCCTGGGTTCTGCCAGTCTTTATCTGAAACGGTTGTGATCTCTGCATTGACGAATGTATCGCAGGTGTTCATCAGCTCAGCGTCTGTCTGGTAGCCTGTGTTTTTTACGAATGCTTTGAAGTCTTGAACACGGGTTGGTGTTGCGGCTAATGCAAACGGCTGTTTGATCGTCACTTGTTGTGCGTTATTTTCACCCAGTAGGTAGCGACCCGAGCCGACAACAATCATTTCAGGGCTCTGAATGTCGTTACCCATCGGATCGGCAAACTTGGTGCCGACATTTAATGAATTCTGTTTCGCTTGCAATACGGCTCGTAGGTTGTGATCGCGGGCTATCTTCAGCTCTTGATGGAAAGAAAGGTAGCCTTCTTTTTCGATCGTGACCATGTGTTGGCCCGTCGGTAACATCACTTCAACCGGTGTACTGCCATAGTTCACGCCGTTGATAGAAACATTGTCGTTGTATTGATTTGAACGCACCGCCAAGTTAACCCAAGCAACTTCTTTTTGCTGGTCGTTGGCTTGTTGCTCGCTTTGTGTGAAACAGTTTGATGACTGAATACCAAGCAGGCGACAAGGTGTGTTCTTATCTGGACGAGTTTCTAGGTTCGCCGCAATCACCGCTCGGTAACGGTTATCTTCAGAGAAGCCAGAGGATTTCACTTTGTGTTGCAGAACGTGAATGTTCAGCGAAGCAGACGCAAGGTGCTCTTTCACTGTTTTCGATTCAGTCGCGTTATCGATTAGGCTGTGTTGGAATTGTTTTACCGCTTTTTGAAGTGCCAAAGTCACCGTTTGGTCTGAACACTGCGCCAGTGTCATATCGCTGCTGCAACGGTTGGTAAAGCTAACAGTTTGCTCTTCCGTCTGAGTGATCTCGTACCTTAGTCGCTCTGCTCTTGCTCTTAGCTTGTCTTGGTTTAGGTTTGCGATTGAAGCTTCTGCCGCGGCTTTCTCGGCTTGGATAGCCTCAAGCTCCATCACCAAGCCTTGCTGCTTTTGCTCTGAGTCTGAAATCGCAAGTTTGCCTTCTTTTACGGTTTTCCAAGCGTCTTGGAAGCGTTTTTGAGCAAGCGAGATATCGAAATCGGGATCATCAATCATGCGCGTGTAATCTTGCTCTAGGCTGGCTTTTGCCTTTGCGAGTGTTTGCTCTGCTTGAGCTGATAACTCAGCTAGACGTGCCGTTTGCTGCGCCTGATTGTCGACTTCGTTTTGTTTGTCGGCTAATTTCTTTTCGATAGCCGTTAACTCGGCGTGCTTTTCGAAAAGCGAACTTTCAAGATCAGTAACAGAGGCGGCCGTGATTGCTGGTGGTGTTGCTTCAGCGAAAACAGCAGGTGTCATTAAGCAGGGAGCAAGTGCAAATAATAGAGTGGGAAAACCTTGGCGCATGATGGGCTACTTCAATCGTAATTTAGGTTAATCGACTATTCTAAACGACAACGCCATTTCGTTTGCAGTTATTGTTTATAATGACCGTATAAGTTTATAACGATCAACAGTTTATAACTATCAACAAAATGGCGAGTGTTCATTCAGCTTTGTGAAATCGGTATGGCGATCTTCTACTGAGGGAATTAGCTTTCTTTGCTAGGAAGAAGCTTAACCCAGATAGTGTCGCTGCCGTTGATGGTAACTGTGCGGTTGTATGACTCGTAACCTTGCTTAGAGATAGTTACTTGATGACGACCGCTTGGTAGCGCTACCTCAAGAGGTGTGCTGCCATACTTAATGCCGTTGATGGTCACAGAGTCGTTGTATTGGTCAGAACGCACGGTTACGTTCGCCCATTTCTTGTCGCTCTTTTTAACTGCAGCCGCATCGCTGCCAGTTAAACAGTAGCGTGTTGAAACGTTCAATAGGTTACATGCGGCAACCGCTTCAGGTTTTGCTTGAAGTTGAGCTTGCATCTGCATGAAGTAAGAGTTGTTACCAGAGAAGCCGCTCTTGATCGCTTGGCTGTCTTGAACATGGATATTCAGCTGAACACCTTGTAAGTTTTGCTTCGCAAGTGTGCTTTCTGTGAGCTGCTCAAGTAATTGGCTCTTGAACGTTTGCACGGCTTTTTGATTGGTCAGGTGTTTACCCTGTGCAGTACACTCACCAAGTGTCATTGTTGATGAACATGTGGTGGTATAGCTGGTTTCAAGCACCGCACTTTCACGCAGTTCTGTTGCGATACGTTTTACGCGAGCTTCAACTTTTGACTCTCTCAAGTTTGCCAGCTCATTATTCAGGCGAGCTTGCTTTTGCTTGATTTGAGAAAGGTGAATTTCGCTCTCGTTGATCGCTTGTTCGTTATCTAGCTGAGACGATTGATTCTCTTTAACCGCAGCCCAAGCGTCTTGGTAACTTTTCTGGAAAGAGACTAAATCTGTTTCTGGATCTTCAAGCAAGCGACTGTACTGTTTGTCGAGTACAGACTTGGCTCTGTTACGTTTTGCCTTAAGTTCTTCACCTTCGCGCAACAACTTGCTGTTCTTGTTTTGAAGTTGTTTTAGGTTTTCAGTCGCCGATACTTTGGTTGCTGAAATACGCTCAATATCTGAGTTTTTCTCTGTTAGCTTTGCATCGATAGCTGAAACGGGATCGACTTGATTCAGTTCTTCAGCGGATACCGATGCAGATACCCAAAGTGGGGATAGCGCAAGTAAAAGCGCTGAAATTCGAAAGTTAGTCATAGGTCCCTGCAACTTGTAGATTGAAAATTGGCTCGTTAATAAAGTGTCTACTTCCTAGTTGTGAGTCACTAGTTATTAGCAATTAACACAGTACCCGTCTTTATACCGTTTTATTGCTATCCAATCTACTCAAAAGCCAAGTTTCGGTACTTCGGATACACTTTTTACAGGCTTATAGCCAATTATTTGAGCTATATAAGAAAATTTATTCATTATGTTGGCGTGAAAAAGCATTTATTGACCACATGGTTTTTCGTGCTTGTGTGATTGCTTGTGAAGTCCCTAAACTCGCCGGAACGATTGGTTTTACAATGCCCGTAGTTTGTACACTCTTGATCATCCTTCCGGAGGCATGATCAAGATGATCGCGATAATGATCTTTTCATTCTCGCGAGCAAATAACTCTCATGAGCATTTACAAATTCATCTTATGCGCATTTAAGAGTATTATTCTTACTATGTTGACCCGAGTATTTTTCTGTCATGTCTAAACCTTTACCCTTTCCTAACCTAGACCTTTCTCCGCTAGGCCTTACTGGCCCTCGTCCTGCTGAGATCATCACTTTGCCATCGCATATGGATTGCCACGATCACCATTATTCTCAGGTGGTGATTGGTTTAAAAGGTCAGGCGGAATTTGAAGTGAGTGGTAAGGGGAATCTTGTTGGCCCAGGACAAGGTTGTGTGGTGACAGCGAGCTCTGATCATGCTTTCGGCGGAGTGGTTGGTCAGTCGGATATTCTCGT
Source organism: Vibrio sp. 10N.261.51.F11 (assembly GCF_041471665.1). Lineage (NCBI taxonomy): Bacteria > Pseudomonadati > Pseudomonadota > Gammaproteobacteria > Vibrionales > Vibrionaceae > Vibrio > Vibrio sp. 10N.261.51.F11. The sequence goes on from NZ_JBFROW010000039.1 coordinate 15,545, forward strand.
GCTCAACATGCCTATGCCAACCGATGATGACCCTCTGATGCTAGAGAAGATTAACCAGTTAGAATCATCGAACGTCTACTTCCAATTAGATGCGCAAATTCAAAAGCTTATCCATATGTTGGTGCAAGAGATGCAGGCCAGTCCTGATGATCTGTTATTAAGCCGTGCGTGCAATGATACGGTGATTGCATTGATGCAAAGGCACATCTCGGCATTTGAAACCTCAATCAAAGATTCACGCTTTGATCTTGAAGCGTTGGATCGTTACATCGAGCAACATTTAGCAAGTAAGATTTCAGTCGCGCAACTTGCAGGTAGCGTGTTCTTAGGTGAAAGCCAATTCCATATGTTGTTTAAAGAGCAAATGGGCATTACCCCTCACCAGTATGTGCTAGGTAAGCGAATCGACCGTGCTCGACGTCTTATTGAACAAGGGAATTTAAGCCTTGGTCAGGTCGCAGAACTTGCTGGATTCTCCGGTCAATCCTCTTTTACCCACACATTTTCACGCCTTCAAGGCATGTCACCATCTCAATACAAAAAGCAAATTTCTGTTAAATAGTGAAACGAAACGGCATATTATATTAAAGTTTCATATGTGACATTGTGTTTGTTTTGTTAATAAAGCGAGTTTTTAGCAAAAAACTCGGAGTTTTTGACAAGTATTCCTTATATACTCTAAATACACTGCAGCCATTGTAGAGATCCCGGGCTAATTCCGGGTGTGAGATTAAGGAAAACGCATGTTTACAGCTACTGATGTGTTAAAGCCAGAATTCAACGAGCAGTCGCTTGATGATCTATGGTCGCTTATCTCACCATTATATATGGTGGATGAAACCCAATGGCTAGAGCAACTTCTGCCACTAGCTACCCCTTCTGAGTCTGAAAAGCAGCAAATCACAGACAAAACGACTTCTTTGATCGAAGCTATCCGTGCGGATAAGACTTCTATCCAGATGATCGATGCACTGTTGCTTGAATACAGCTTAGATACTCAAGAGGGCATCTTGCTGATGTGTCTGGCGGAAGCCTTGATGCGTATTCCTGATTCAGCAACGGCTGATGCACTGATTCGCGACAAGCTAAGCGTTGCGGATTGGAAGTCTCACCTAAAGAATTCTGACTCGGTTTTTGTTAACGCATCAACTTGGGGCCTAATGCTAACAGGCAAGGTGGTTGGACTTTCATCTAAAGAGCAGAGTGCAGGTCAAGCGGTTAACCGTTTAGTGAACAAGCTTTCTGAGCCGGTGATTCGTAAAGCGATGCACCAAGCGATGAAGGTGATGGGTCACCAATTCGTTCTTGGTCGCAGCATTGCTGAAGCGCAGAAGAACGGTAAGTCTATGCGTGACAAAGGTTTTACCTACTCATACGACATGCTAGGTGAAGCGGCACTGACCACTGCTGACGCAAACAAATACTTCAAAGATTACCTAATGGCGATTGAAGCCGTAGGTCGAGACACATACGTCTCTTCAAAATCTAGCCCAGCACCGTCTGTTTCTATCAAGCTTTCTGCGCTTCACCCACGTTATGAAGTGGCGAATGAAGACCGCGTACTGACTGAGCTATGCGACACGCTAGAGCAGTTACTGCGCCGTGCGATTGAGCTTGATGTTGCGATCACGATTGATGCAGAAGAAGCGGATCGCCTAGAGCTTTCGCTTAAGTTATTCGAAAAACTGTATCGCAGCGAGCTAGTGAAAGGCTGGGGCAAGTTTGGTCTGGTTATTCAAGCGTATTCAAAGCGTGCGTTACCGGTTCTAGTTTGGCTAAACCGCCTAGCAAAAGAGCAGGGTGACTTAATCCCACTTCGCCTAGTTAAAGGTGCTTACTGGGATAGTGAGATCAAATGGTCACAACAAGCTGGTTTCGATAACTACCCTGTTTACACTCGCAAAGAAGCGACTGATGTAGCCTACCTAGCGTGTGCGCGTTATCTATTGAGCCCAAGTGTTCGTGGCAATATCTTCCCGCAGTTTGCTAGCCACAATGCTCATACGGTTTCCGCTATTGCAGTGATGACAGACCATAAAGACTTTGAATTCCAACGCTTACACGGCATGGGTGATTCACTTTACAACCATGCAATGGAAGCTTACCAACAGTCGGTACGTATTTACGCGCCAGTTGGTAGCCATAAAGATCTACTGCCATACCTAGTACGTCGTCTGTTAGAGAATGGTGCAAACAGCTCGTTTGTACACCGTTTGGTTGATGCTCGTTGCCCTGTAGCAGAGCTAACACAGCATCCAGTCGACATGCTTTTGGCATTCGATACGTTGAACAACACTAAGATTCCTCTGCCGCCAGCGGTATTCCCTGAGCGTAAGAACTCATACGGTGTGAACATTGATATCGAGAGCGAAGCGCATCAGTTTGAAGAGCAAGTAAAAGGCTTTTTGAACAATCAATGGACTGCTGGACCTGTGATCAACGGCGAATCTCTTGCCGAAAGCATGATCAAGGCTGATCAGAACGTTGAGCAAGTGACTGCACCTTATGATCGTCGAATTAATGTGGGTCAGGTGGCTTTCGCTAACCTTGATCATGTTTCCGCAGCGATCACTGGCGCTGATGCAGCATTTGCTGATTGGAACGCAACTTCAGTTGAAACCAAAGCGGCAGCGCTTGATAAGTTGGCTGACCTGATGGAAGACAACCTGGCTGAGCTGGTGGCAATTTGTCATCAAGAAGCGGGTAAGACAATTCACGACAGCATTGATGAAGTGCGTGAAGCGGTCGACTTCTGTCGTTACTACGCAAAACAAGCGAACAACCTACAAGGTTTTGAGCTAAAAGGCTTTGATGGTCTAACTCGAATCGCTTCGCGACAAGGTCGTGGTGTATTCGTTTGTATCAGCCCTTGGAACTTCCCATTGGCGATCTTCCTTGGCCAAATTACAGCTGCACTAGTGGCGGGTAACACGGTTGTGGCGAAACCTGCAGAGCAAACAAGCTTGATTGCGGCTCGCGCGGTTGAACTGATGAATGAAGCGGGCTTCCCTGCTGGCACGATTCAACTTCTACCTGGTCGTGGTGCAGAGATCGGCAGTGCGCTAACTAGCCACGATGCGATTGCAGGCGTTGCCTTCACGGGGTCAACCCCAACTGCACAACGCATTAACGTGTCATTGGCAAGTCGTAACGCTAAGCCTGTTCCGTTTATCGCGGAAACCGGTGGTCAGAATGCGATGATCGTCGACAGTACCGCACTGCCTGAACAGGTAGTTCGTGATGTTATTCGTTCTGCATTCGCTTCAGCAGGTCAACGTTGTTCTGCACTGCGTGTGCTTTACATCCAAGAAGACATTGCAGACCGCGTGGTTGGATTGATTCACGGTGCAATGGACGAGTTGAGTGTTGGTATTCCACACCTTCATAAAACCGATGTTGGCCCTGTTATCGACCAAAACGCAAAACAGAAGCTAATGGCGCACTTAGAAAACATGACCAATACCCAGAAGAAGGTGGCTCAACTTTCTTTAGGTACGGATTGTGAACATGGTGACTTTGTTCCACCAAGTGCGTTTGAAATCGATGACATCAGCTGCTTGACAGAAGAACAGTTTGGCCCTGTGCTTCACATCGTTCGCTTCAAAGCGAGTGAGTTGACACAAGTAGTAGACCAAATTAACCAAACCGGTTTTGGTCTAACTATGGGTATCCACAGCCGTAACGAAACAACTTACCGTTGGATCGAGAAACACATTCGTGTGGGTAACTGCTACATCAACCGTGACCAAGTGGGCGCTGTTGTTGGTGTTCAACCATTCGGCGGTCAAGGTTTGTCGGGTACTGGCCCTAAAGCGGGTGGTCCTCACTACCTATACCGCTTTACTGATGTTCATTTTTCTCAATCACAAGACAAGGCATAAGGAGCAGTATCATGGTTCATCAAGTGACAGGTTTTTCTGATGCTTTGTTAGCGTGGGAACAATGGAATCTTACCGACTTTGATCATAAGAGTGCTCAGGTACTTGCATTCAAATCAGAGATCGAAAGCCAATCTACGTCTTTGGCGGCAGTGGCAACTTATCACCTAGAGCAAGCCTCTGCGCTGCTTTCTGAGCAGCACCTAATGGCTGGCCCGACTGGTGAAACAAACGAGCTGTATGCTGCAGGACGTGGTGTGGCTTTGGTGATTGTTGATGATTGCGAAGAGAAAGTGCCAGCACTGCAAACAGCAACCGCGATGATTACCGCAGCACTATTAGCGGGTAACAGCGTGCAACTGTGCAGTGATGACGTGCAGTTCAATACCTTAATTGCTGACGCCGCGAAACAAGCGAATCTACCAACTAACTTGGTACAGGTTGCCTCGTACGACGCTGCTCAACAGCTGCTGTCTTGCGATGTACGAAGTGCAGGTTACGTGGGTAATTCACAAACGGCTCAAGCTATCAATTTACAACTTGCTAAGCGTGACGGTGCAATCGTCGGTTTAGTAGCTGAAACGGATCTAACGGCAATGAATGTTGCTAATGATCCACACCTATCGCTGCGCTTCATTACCGAGCGTACGCGAACTATAAATATAACAGCCGTGGGCGGTAACGCGACCTTGCTCGAACTTGGAAGCGAAGCTCACTAACCTTCAGTAATACTGGCTCTAAACACTTTTGTTTTTTTCCATTTTGGTTTTCTCCATCTTTGGATTTAACTCATAGTGCTTTGGAGCCTGAATACCTAACTCAATGCATTTGCTTGCCTTTACGGTGAGTGCTTTGCATTGAATTAGGCATGGAAGGCTTTCTACAAAATGAGGACTATCAAATGATAGAAAACAGTTTTGCAATAACGACGACGTTCATTGCGTATCTAATTATGATGCTGGCAATCGGTGTTATTGCTTACAAACGTACATCTAACTCAACTGACTACTTCCTAGGTGGTCGTTCGTTAGGTCCATGGCCTGCTGCACTTTCTGCTGGTGCATCAGACATGAGTGGTTGGTTGCTACTTGGCCTACCAGGTTACGCTTACGCTGCTGGCTTTGAAGCATTCTGGCTTGCTGGTGGTCTACTTGTGGGTACTTGGGCTAACTGGTTAATCAGTGCTAAGCGTCTGCGTACTTACAGTATTACAACTGAATCACTGACGTTGCCTGAGTTCCTATCTCGTCGCTTCAATGATAACTCTAAGCTGATCCAAACAATTTCTGCTTTCTTTATCCTTTTATTCTTCCTTTTCTACACAAGTTCAGGCTTGGTAGCGGGTGGTAAATTGTTTGAAACGGTATTTGGCCTAGATTACACAACAGCGGTAATTATCGGCACAGTATGTGTGGTTTCGTACACCCTGTTTGGTGGTTTCCTTGCGGTATCTTGGACTGACTTGGTTCAAGGTCTACTGATGTCTGCTGCGCTATTGATTGTACCAATCGCAGCAATGAACGGTGGCCTTGGCCAACTGTCTACTGACCTACACAACATTAACCCAGAGCTTCTAACGCTATGGAATGATGCGAAAGGTGAACCACTTTCTGCTATCGCGATCATCTCGCTAGCGGCATGGGGTCTAGGTTACTTCGGTCAGCCACACATCTTGGCTCGTTTCAAAGCAACGCGTAGCAACAAAGACCTAACAACCGCGCGTCGTATCGCGGTGGTATGGACTGCACTGTCTATGATTGGTGCAATGCTGGTTGGTCTTGTTGGTCTAATCTACGTGACGAACTCGGGCGCACCTAAGCTAGACGATGGCGAGAAGATCTTCATGCTTCTTGTGAACGCGATGTTCCACCCAGTAATCGCAGGTATCTTACTTGCTGCAATCCTAGCGGCAATCATGAGTACTGCGGATTCACAACTTCTTGTTTCTTCATCTGCAATGGCAGAAGATCTGTATAAGCAAGTTCTGAAGAAAGACGCGACGTCTGAAGAGATTGTTCGTGTAGGCCGTTTCGCGGTTATCCTAATCTCTCTGATTGCACTTGTACTAGCGATGACGCCAGACAGTTCAGTACTTGGCCTTGTGTCTTACGCATGGGCTGGTTTTGGTGCTGCATTCGGCCCAGCTATTGTATTGAGCCTGTACTGGTCTCGTATGAACCGTAACGGCGCTCTCGCGGGTATCGTGGTTGGTGGTGTGACTATCGTACTTTGGAAACAGTTCACGGGCGGTTGGTTCGATGTGTACGAAATCGTACCGGGAATCATCCTATCGACTCTTTCTATCGTTATCGTGAGTCTAATTACGGGCGAGCCTGAAGACGAAGTTAAGAAGCAACACGCTGAGTTCGAGAAGAACCTCGTTGAGCTAGACTAATTTACATTGTAAAACAGATGTGAATTAGCAAAGAACGTTAGCTAAAAAGAAATTGAAAAATAAAAGCAATAGAGTCACTTCGGTGGCTCTATTTTTTTATGTGAGTACGACCTTTGTCTTATTTCAAATTAAGTTTATTCGAGGTTTTCTGATATTGAAATGGGGGTTTACAATGTAAATCGAAGCGGTAGGATCTTGCGTGAGAAGGGAAAGATCAACTTACTCAATGGCGTGTGATGTCAAAAAATAAAACAGAAAAATGGCTATTTTTTGAACTTGGCGCTCACTTTTGTCATTAGCTCGGTGAATTGTGGAACCGAATTGGACATGATGTGTCAATTGTCAGTAACCACTAAAGACCTATAGGACAAAGGTATGCCTGATCTCTATTGCAAAGGATGTAAAAAAACAACACTACATAAGTCTATAATGAAACGTTGTGAATCAGAGCCCGAGACAGCTTCTGGCCGTATGATGCAATGGACGTCAAAACTATTTAGTGGAAACCTGTACTACGATATGGAAACTCAGCACTTCTGCCGCACGTGCAATTGTCGTTGCGAAACAGGAAGTACTGTACCCCAAATTGGTTTAGCTTAACTTACAGTAAGCGCTCACTAACTTAGATCAAAAAACCTCCGTTTTAGGAGGTTTTTGCGTTTCTATGCGGCTTTGAGTGCTAGCTCGGCAACAATGGCGTCGCCATCAATCTTCACATCCCAACCATAGTTTGAGTATTCATTTGCTAGTGCCTGAGCAACATCTTTTGATACCGTTACGTGTGTCCATGAACCAATACCGTAAGGTTTATATGCGAGTTCTTGCGTTTTCATAATAGAGTCATCCTTTCTCTTTGATAATTCTATTATTCACTTTGGCCTATATCCTTTCTTTCGTTTCCGGCTCAACTTATTTGTTAATCGGGTCATTTCTATAATAATTTGTTAATAACCAGAGTTTGATTTATAAGGGTTCTTATCTATTTGTATGTGTTTATATCTGGCGTGAATATCATCCGTGCATTTAGTTTTTAAATGTGTGAGCGAGGTTTTCTTCGATTGCACTTGGTATGGAATATACTGAGCGGAATTTAGAATGTTTAAGGAATGTTATGTCTCAGCATCAGCTCGATCGTATCGATAAAGAGATACTAAGAATTCTGCATATGAAAGGGCGTTTACCTGTTGTTGAACTGGCAAAACAGGTCAACCTTACGACGTCACCTTGCTCTGATAGACTCAAGCGATTGGAGAAAGAGGGCTACATCACGGGCTATCATGCTGAGCTTTGTTCAGAAAAGCTGGGACTCGATGTTCAAGTCTTTATCCATATCCGTCTCGATCAGACTAGCTTTTCGATCTTCGACAAATTTGCCCAAGCCGTGGAAATGATGCCTGAGGTGGAAGAGTGCTACTCACTGTCGGGTGACTTTGACACCATGATCAAGGTTCGAGTGAAAGACATGAAGGCGTACCAAGCGTTTATGGCAACGAAGTTGGGCACCTTGCCTGGTGTGATTCAGACACGTAGTGAAGTGGTGATTGAAGAGCATAAAAAGGGCTTCGGCGTGAACCCTGAGTTGTTGGCAACTCTAAAATAGTGGCCTAATTTCGCTTACCAACGTGATTTAGATATAAAAAATGGAAGCAATAAGCTTCCATTTTTTGTTGAGCGTCAGATAAAGAGCAATCCGATAAACTTGTTCGCCTTAAAGCGTAATGGCCGCAGAGATTAAGCCAATCACACCACCGAATACACCGCCCCAAACCACAAGCCAGCCAAGGTGCTTCTTGATCATGGTCTGAACCATCTCTTTAACCAGCTTAGGTGTTAGTTCATTCAAGCGCTGATCGATGATCGCCTCAATGTTTTCTTTGATTTCATCCATCATCGCAGGCGATTCTAGCTCGTCTTTGATGGCATTTTTTACAGAATCACTCTTGCTGATTTCAATCACAGATTCTTGCATCTTCTCAACAAACGGCGCTTTCATTGGCTCTAGTGCTTCTGTGCCACCAAACATTGCCAACATACCGCCAAACTGAGAGTTCTCGATAACATGCACCAGTGAGTCGAATGCAGGGTTAAAGTCGATCTTCTGAATCACAGGCTCTAGATTGAGCGACTTTCCTGTCATCTCGCTGCTTAGGAAGCGGTCGATGTTACTTTCTGTAAAGAATTGCTCCATCATCAGTTGCTTGATGGCTGCCTTGAACTCTTCAAAGCGCGCTGGAATCACTCCAGAACCGTATAGGCCGGGTACTTTCTCGAACAACATGTGAATCGCAAGCCAGTTGGTGATGGCACCAGAAAAGGCGAATAGGCCTGCATAAAGCAAGTATTGGTTTGCTGTCGCATAGCCGCCAGCAAGCAGCGCTAACGCGATAACGTTAGTTAAGACACTTTTGTTCATGGTTGATCTCTAGAAAGAATATTGCGCGCATTTTAAGAAAAAAACGCCAAGAAAAAAACAAAAGGATCGATGAAGTTTATTGGACAGGTAGCAAAGAGCGCCAAATAGCAGGCATAAAAAAGGCTAGCCTCCCCCCGAAGTCTAGCCTTATTCCAGAACGCGCAAGCGAGGCGTCTTTGGTGTTAATGTCATTATATAATTACGACATAACATTCTGCCATGTGTAATTTACCGCTAATAAACAAATTGCTGTGAATCACATCGCACTTTTAAAATAGCACAAAAATTAAGCGTTTGTAGCTTGCTCAAGGTCATCGGCAATGAAGCCACCGGTTTGGTGATTCCATAGCTGCGCATAAATACCATTCTGGTTAATCAGCTCTTGGTGCGTGCCTTCTTCTACGATATTGCCGGCATCAAGCACGATCAGGCGATCCATCGCTGCGATGGTCGACAGGCGGTGTGCAATCGCAATAACCGTTTTGCCTTCCATTAGCTCAATCAAGCTCTCTTGAATCGCTGCCTCTACCTCAGAATCGAGTGCAGAAGTTGCTTCATCGAGAACAAGTAATGGAGCATTCTTTAGAAGAACACGTGAGATAGCCACACGTTGACGCTGACCACCAGAAAGCTTAACGCCACGTTCACCCACTTGAGCATCGTAACCAACGTTGCCAAACGGGTCGGTTAGCGTTTCGATAAACTCATGCGCGTGTGCCTGTTTAGTCGCCGCGTATACCTCTTCGTCTGATGCCTCTGGTCGACCGTAAAGAATGTTGTCTTTGATCGAACGGTGCAGCAGTGAAGTATCTTGGGTCACCATACCAATGTTGCTACGCAGAGAATCTTGAGTAACGCTCGAGATCTCTTGGTCATCAATCAGGATGCGGCCACTTTCTACATCGTGGAAACGCAAAAGTAAGTTAACTAGGGTCGATTTACCTGCACCTGAACGGCCAACCAAGCCCACTTTTTCACCCGGTTTGATGTTGAGGTTTAGGTTGTTGATCACCCCCTTATTCTCACCGTAGTTAAAGCTTACATTGTCGAAGTTGATACCGCCTTGTGGAACCTCCAGAGGCTTCGCGTCTTTCTTGTCTTCAATAGCAATAGGCTTAGACAGAGTTTTAATGCCGTCAATCACGGTACCAAGGTTCTCAAACAGACCACCAATTTCCCACATGATCCATTTCGACATGCCGTTAATACGCAGAGCCAAGCTGACCGCAATCGCGATTGCACCCACGGTGATTGCGCTATCTAGCCATAGGTAGATAGAGATACCCGCAATGCTGAACACCAATAGATAGTTAGCGAATTCCACGCAGATGTTGAAGCCGGTTACCAAGCGCATTTGGCGGTGCACAGTATCTAGGAAGCCTTCCATGCCTTCTTCGGCGTATTCGGTTTCTCTTTTACTGTGTGAGAACAATTTCACCGTCGCGATGTTGGTGTAACTATCGACAATACGACCTGTCATTAACGATCGCGCATCCGCTTGCTCTGAAGACACGTCTTTTAGCTTTGGCACGAAGTGCAGTTGAATACCGATGTAAACGAATAGCCAAATCAGCATCGGAGCCATCAAGCGCCAATCTGATTCAGCAAGCATGAACAGCATCGCCGTGAAGTAAACCGTCACGTAGACAAACACATCGACCATCTTGGTCACAGTTTCGCGCACTGCAAGCGAGGTTTGCATCACTTTGGTCGCGACACGTCCGGCGAAGTCATCTTGATAGAAGGACAGGCTTTGCTTCAAAAGGTAGCGGTGTGCTAACCAACGAATCGACATTGGGTAGTTGCCCAGCAAAGTTTGGTGAAGCAATAGCGAGTAAACACTGATCAAGATTGGCATCACAACCAACAGCAGAATACCGAGCCCCATCAATGTCGATTCGTTGTCTGCTAAGAAAGTGTCTGGGTTGCTTGTTGATAGCCAGTCGACCAATTGCCCCATGTAACCGAACAGCGCGACTTCGATGATCGCGATGGTCATGCTCATCAACCCGAGCAAAATCAATGGTTTTTCGAAACCTCGAGTGTAATGGCGGCAGAATGCCAGTATGCCAGTAGGAGGTTGTATCGGCTCTCCCTTTGGAAAGGCTTCAGTAAAGCCTTCAAATTTCTTGTACATAGATTTCCCTTTATAAACTAGTGCATCTATAAGCGACTGCATCGTTGGTGCAGCTTTGTTTTTATGGTCTTGATTCGAAATTTAACTGTCTTAGTTTGAAATTATATAAGCGCCCATGGGTTCTTATCAGTATTAAGTCATTCGATGGATTTTGTTCTAGCGCCTATTTAGGCACTTGGCTTTAAAACACTAAAACTTTGTCTAAGCGATACAGGAAAGGTCCAAAGAGTGTCTTTCATGACGCTTATTTTAGATTGAATTAGACAGGAAAAGTTAAGCTTATTTCAAACGTAATTGATTGTTATGCAACGGTGATAATCCTAACGTTAAATGGATTGAATTGTAATCAAAACTCGTGATGGGCGAGAAAATGGAATCAGAATATTTATCCATAAAGTGACTTAACGAATATGCATACAGTTGGTTCTTTCTGATGTGCTGTTATCTTGCAGTAAAAATTACCGATTAATCTAAGATCTGCAGTAATTGTTTGGGATAAATATTCAAATAAATATTCTTTTCAGTGAATCTTGTCGTAACAAGTTGTTTACAATTCTGAAGTAAATAAAAGATAGGGACGGTTGAAATGTTAAACCTACACAAAAAATCACTTCATATCACTAATGTTCAAAACGCCAATTGCGTTGTTATGGTGCCACCAAAAGAGTTTAAATTTAACGAAGAAACAGCACGTGATAACGAATTTCAGCACAGAGTTAATCTGACCGAAGCTGAGGTGAAAGTAGAAACGATGGCCGAATTTAAAGCTATGGTCGCTTCGTTGCGTAAAGAAGGTGTGCAAGTTGTAGAGTTTGATTACCCAGAATTGGGCGTTGAAACTCCGGATGCTGTTTTCCCAAACAACTGGTTCAGTACCTGTAGTGATGGAAGCTTATTCACGTTCCCTATGGCGTGTGAAAACCGTCAGAATGAAGTTAAGCCAAATGCTCTTATTGAAGCGTTAGAAGCGTCGGGTCGCATTGTTAACCATAGCGAGTCTCTAGAGTCTTACATCGCGCAAGGTTCTTATCTAGAGAGCACGGGCGTGATGGTTATCGACCATATCAACAAGACCATCTACGCTGCGCTTTCTCAGCGTTGTGACCGCGAAGTGTTAGAAGATTATGCGAAGCGCATTGGTTATTCTCGCGTGGTCTCGTTCCAAACGGCATTACCGTCTGGCCAACCGATTTACCATACCAATGTGATGATGGCGATTGGCGATAACTTCTGCGTGATCTGTGATGAAGTGATTCCTGAGTTTGAACGCCGCTTTGTGGTGAAGTCGCTTGCTAAAGATAAGCAGGTTATCTCTATCTCAATTGATCAGATGAACCGTTTCTGTGGCAACATCCTGCAGCTTGAAACCGTGAATGGCGACAAGGTGATCGCGATGTCTCAATCGGCTTACGATGCGTTTTCTCCAGCCCAGTTAGCTCAGCTTTCGACGCATGGAAAACTGCTGCCATTTAACGTGAAAACGATTGAAGACATTGGCGGTGGTTCGGTGCGATGCATGTTGGGTGAGGTGTTTTTACCAACGCGAGTAAATCGTCTGTAACAAGCACTCACTTTCAGTAATGAATCTTTGAATACCACTCTTATCGCAGAGTGGTATTTTTGTTTTTGTCTTTCACATATAAGAGAACAGAGCTCGATACAGGAGTCAACGCGCAAAAGCTAATGGAAATAAGCTATGAAGCGTCCTTAAAAGCTCTGTGTTCGATGAACTGAGCCGACAGTGTTACGACTTCTTTGGAGTAGACAAGCGCCGTGTGGTTGAGCTTGAGGGCGCAGGTGTCTGTTGCGCCTCGCAGGTTCGCGTCTTCAAGCGTCACCGTGCCATCACCTGGGTTTCTGCCCAATACAATGCGCCCTACACCAGCGTCATAGGTGCCGGTAATCACGCCAATCGGCACATCAATATCATAATCACCCAAGCCATCACTTAAGATCATCTTGCTCGAGCCAAAGATAAAGCCAAGACCATGATTCGACAACGTTTTGGCTATGGTTGCCCCATTGTGCGGCGTACCTGCGGTAATAATGCAGGTGTCTGCAAAGTCGGGTTGGTAGAACTTAAAGTAGTGGCGAATCAGCAAGCCACCGAGTGAGTGACCAAAAAAATAGACCTCATCGTACTCATTAAAGCGAGCATTTACGAAGCGATTGAGGCGTTTGGCTGCAGAAGGGAAACGCAGCGAGTTGTAGGCAAACTTGTGCGTTGTAAAGCCGCGTTTTTTGAAGTTTCTATCCAGATACTGCATGATCAACGCAGGCATATATAGACCATGAATTAAAACTATATGTTTGTTTTTATTATTCATTTTTGTCCTCCGTCTGATGGTGTTTTCAGTATATGGAGTCGCAATTCTAAACTCAACAAAACTTGCTGTGAATGGGACACAATAGACAGAGAGTGTCGTAGTGGCAGTTCGTTATTCTGACCTGACCCCGCCATAAACGTCTATAGTTAATCCCCCTTGTTTGGCATAAGTATTGGGTGTTAGGCCAATGGTTTTCTTGAGGTAACGAATTAGGTGCGGTTGGTCACTAAACCCAAATTGAAAGGCGACGTCCATCCAGTCGATGTCATCCAAATTTCTCTTATACAAGTATTCCAACATAGCTTCGAGTTTGTTCATCGATTGGCACTGTTTTAATGTCAGCCCTGTTACCTTGTTGAAGCTTCTCTCTAATGTTCTTTGCGAGCAAAACAGCTTGTCGCTAAGCTCTGCAATCGGCGTCGAATCAAGTACACCCAACACTTTGTGAGTGATTTCACTGTGTCTATCTGTTTTACCGGTCGATAACCATGGAAGTAGTAAATCATCCAGCTTCTGGCAACAAGCTTCAAAGTCGGTTTGAGCAAGCTTAATCAGTGACATCGTATCGACATCAGAGTTGTTTAGTAAATCTGCAAGGTCGATGGTATTGACGCGATCTAGGCTTGGGTGCGGGCAATCAGGGGTGACTAACGAATACAAAGCACCAACGTGGAACTTGATGCCCAAGTGAATAAACGGCTTCGAGTGATCAAGTTCAATGGCTTTGTGATGGGGCAGCAACAGGTGGCTGCCAACCCCTTGCTCGACTTGCTGCTCTATTGTGTAGTGATACGGCTGATCGCAGGGGGACAGGATTAAATGCGCTGAAGGGTCAGGGTTGAGTATCGGAAACTGATGAGTTTGGGCATCGGGCGTTTTCTCGATAAGCCAGTAGCAATCAATGAACTGAGCGATTTCAGGGGATTTTGCCGACTGTAACCAATTGATCATTCGAACTTCTATTTCTGATGAGTACTTTACCACTATATGTGGATATCGTTGTCTGTGACAGTTTTATCCATACTAAGTGCTTGCGCTTGGCATCTTAGCTTCACTTCACACTGAGTGCGCATGCTCAGTGCGAGGTAAAGCTGAGTTTTCAACTAGCGAAAATCAAACTGTAAGATGCGATGCTTTGATGACAACCCAGCGCGTGTGATAGCTTTTTGCGCGCCAATATTGCTATTTTTTGTTGAACAGATAACTTCCAAATCTTGCTGGTTAGCGTGCTGCTTTAGAAAGTTAAGAACACGCGTTGCTAACCCTTTTCCGCGCTCTTGTTGAGCGACAATCATACCCAGGTCGGCAAACTGTGTTTGATGCTCATCGAACTTACGGCACTCACCGGCTGCGAGAACGCTGCCATTTTCCCAGTAGCCCCATAACTCTTGGCGGGCAATCAAATTGCCGTAGTAGCCGGTTAACCACTCTTTTGGCGCACCAATCGTTGATGAAGCAAATTCGACTAATTGATCGAGTTGTTCTTGCGTCGCGAGAGTCATCTCGATGTCTTCAATACGACCTGAATTACGACTAGAGTTAGCTTCTTGGTCTTGGCAATACATCAAGGAGTTCACCTTAAATGAATGGGTGTTATCCATGCATAGTGACAAGTATTGTGGTTCTGCCGTGCTTACGAATGCGCCTTTCACTTCACCAATCACAGAGCTGTTGTTTTCTACGATTAAGGTAAACAAGTCTTCTATATTGGTGTTGGCTGTTGGTGCTAGGTAGAATTGAAGTAAGTAACCTTCTCCGTTCAATACGCAATACCCCACAAGTTTGTCATCTTCGTAAAAGCCGTAATGGTCAGACATAGGTACAAAGCCAAAATGCCACATGCCATCGAGTGGAGCTGTAGATTCAGCAAAGTAAGCCGTTTTAAGTTCGCTTAAGTCGCTAAGTACTGAGATTTTTTTGATGTCTAACATCGCGTTAATTCCTGTTGTTTCGATTCGGTAGAGTGCGTGGTTGTCATCTTGTTCTCAGGTGCGTCAACGGACGATGAGATAAATTGATTAGCCAAGCCACGTTTCAATAGCAGCAATTGTAGGTGAGTACTCTAGATTGATATTGAATAAAAACGACAGTTTTGAAAGGCGTGTAAGTATTAACAGGAGAGCTTATGTTAATTGAAAGAGGGCAAGATATCTTACCCTCTGTTGAACTTATTGATGTGGAAGTTCAACAGAGGGCGCATTACTTATCTGAGTCTTCAGCTTTGATGAGTTTTGTATCGACAGTTTCACTCTTTAACTCAGGATCAACTAATACCTTTATCACGCCTTTTTGTAGGATCAGGTTATTAGGGTAGGTGATAATGTTGCCCGAACTGTGTCGAAGAATAACATGGAACATGGTGATATCGATGATCACACCGCTGATGTCTTCGTCTTTCTCCGCGACTCTTACTCTGTCGCCAATGCGATAAGGGAAGACGAAAAATATTAGTACGCTGGCTGTGAGGTTACTTAGAATCGACCATTGCGCGAATAAAGCGACACCCAGCACCGCAAATATCGAAGACAAGAACAGAGAAATATCACCAAAACCCAAGTTAAGAACAATCGTAAACACAGCGATGAAGAGTAGAAACAGAACAATATTGAAACACTTAATCACGAACTGCTTTCGCTTCAATTCGACACGTTTATTTTCCGCTAATGTTTCTATCCAGTTCTTACCTAAGCGTTTGATCACCCAATACACAGTGATAAGAAGTAAACCTAAAACTACTTGTCTAAGCCACATATTGGATTGCAAAAACTCAACCATTAAATAAACCTCAATTTTTTCAAAATAACGACCTCTGCCGCTATGACCACGAGCAGCCCAACGCAAAATAGTGGAAATGCTATCGGGTTATCTGTTCCGGGTATCCCAGCGATATTGACACCCAGTAAACCGGTGAAAAACCCAGCAGGGAGGAAAATACCTGCAATGATAGAAAATAGGTACGTATTTCTATTCATTTTTTCAGCTTGTTGCTGACTTAGGCTCGCTAAAAATACATTAATTTGTTCGATGTAAAACTCAACAGACTCGTTAATTCTCAGGATGGTATCAAGGCTGTTCTTTATATGACTGTTGTGCTTACTCAATGGCGCAGGTAGGTCACTCATTAAATCTTCAAAAACGTATTTCTGTGGCTTCAAATAACGCCTTAGTCTGAGTAGCCTTGAATGTAGAGCGTTAATGGATCTTATGTCGATATTGGATGTAGATTCTAACTCGTCAATTAATAGTTCGACGGGTGCTAGGAAGGTTGAAATACTGTGGTTGATTCCACGGATCATGCCCAACAACACATCAGGTAATGATGTAGGGCCTTGGTTTTGTTTGAGATCAGATATCAGATTACTGACCGCTTTTGAAGGAACTTTGCGTGTTGATATTAAAGTGCCTTTGTACCATAAGATGCGTAGGCTAAGCATGTCGTCAGGGTTAGCACCTTCGTTTAGATTAATCCCTCGCAGAATCATCAAAAAACAGTCGTGGCCAAACTGTTCGAACCGAGGACGGGTGTCATCGGTGAGTAATGAATCGATGATGGCATTTGGAACCGTATTACTGTGGAGCCATTCTCTCAAACCGTCAGCATCTCTTTGGCAGTGATACCAAGTTGATTGCTCGAATGAGGCTGGGCTGGTGGTGTGTTCATGTGCCACACCCTCAGAAAATTGCCAGCTTGAAATTATGAAAGCGTCCATTCATTTGTCCTTAATGATATGACGTAAACATTGATATTGCGGCGCCATTCAGGTGCCGTATTGAACTGAGCTTAATCGTGGTAAGTTCAATGAGCGATGTGAGTGAGATAAAGTCTAATAAGACTAGTTGGTCTTTGGAGCACGACGGACTCTTCCATTATTGTCTCTATTAAATGTAGCTCATTGTTTCATCGTTATAAATTAGCACTCTGGCTCCATGTTAGCGACGAAAAAAAAGAAAAGACCGAGGTCTTTTCTTTTTAGGAGAAGTTGAGGATAGCTTGTTCAGGCAACTCGAGTTTTCCGATGGTTTACATAAGCAAAAGCACTACCGACACGCAGCAAAAATGTCTTGGTTCTCTCGATATTCTTTGGTTTGTACATCCATCAAGCCAAGTAAGGAGTCGAACAGATTATCTTGGGAGAAGCTCTGTTCTTTGCCTGCCTTTCTTAAGCAGGTCTGGTCTATCCCTTTCTGCTCGGCGAAACCATCAGACATCCACATTATCATAGGCACATGGGTTTGCTCTTTCGGTGCCAATGAATAAGGCATGCCGTGTAAGTAGACGCCATTTTCTCCCAATGATTCTCCGTGATCGGAAATGTACATCAGCGCGACATTGTACTTATCTGTGAGCTTCTCTAGCTTTTGAATAGCCTGTGAGAGAAAGAAATCCGTGTACAAGATGGTGTTGTCGTAGGTGTTGACTACTTGCTCTTTGGTGCAGTTTTCGATATCAGAACGTGGGCAGTCTGGCACAAACTTCTTATGATCTTCTGGGTATCGCTCAAAGTAAGTTGGGCCGTGAGATCCTGAGATATGATAGAAAATGATGCTATCTTGTTTAAGATCTTGAGTATCTTGTTCGAAGTTCTCTAGCATGGCTGTGTCATAGCACACATCGTTATTACACAGCGGGTCGCTGTCTTTGGCGACGAGAGTCATCTCTTTGATTCGATGTGCGACCGCCTTGTCTCCACCATCGTGCTCTCGCCAGATAGAGTGAATGCCCGCGCGGTTCATAATGTCGACCACGTTATCTTGGTTGTAGGCTTTGTCGCGATCGTAGTTGCTTCGGTTCATGTTAGAAAACATACACGGCACAGAAACCGCAGTGGCGGTTCCGCATGACTGAACATCAGAGAAAAAGATCGGATTATAGGGTTTGGTATGAGCATTGGTTTCTTTCTCATAGCCATAATATTGGTAGTTATATACACGTGCTGTTTCACCAAGAACAAACACCAATAAGGTTGGTTTTTCAGCTTGTTTAGCTTCTGGTTTTATCTGCGCATCTAAGCCGATTTCTTGGTAAGGAATCGGTTCTTTGATGTAAGTATTGTTGATGTATTTTGCGGTTGAAGCGACGTATTCGGTCGGAATGATCATCTTTTTGATGTGCGAGTTATTGCGACCAATCGATACGTAATCTTTGTAGAAAAGCCCGGCAATAATCGCAATGACGATCAAGGAAGAGAGCAAGCCAATCGATTTCCAGACAAAGAAATCCTTCCAAGACTCTTTTTCAAGTTTGGTAAACAACAGGATGAGAGATGGAATACCACCCATAGCCAGTAGCCATAAGATCGAGTGACCACTGATATAGCTGGCTGCTTCACCGCTATTGGTCTCAAACACATTCTCTATCATGCCGTAGTCGACGAATATGCCGTAATTGAACATGCTGTAGCTGACTAAGGTTGAGGTGATCAGCAATAAGATGAAAAACGGCTTAGAGAAAATAGGCCAGTTGAAGACTTGGAAGATTAAATTAAAGGCAGCAAGGAAGAAGATAGGAATGGAGATAAGAAACGCAACGCTTTCAGACTTCGATGCCTGAACAATACTAAACAGTTCTTGGGAGAGAGGTAGATTGACGACAAGCAGATAATACACGGCCAACACAAAAGGCAGCTTGTTTATCGACATGTTAAAGCTTGGTAGATTCATAGGTCTTGTTTTCCTGCGTCTCTTATCCCTTTATTTTAGTCTCGCTACCAAGAAAGCTCTAATATCAACGCATAAAGCTCAGTAAGTAATGGTGAGCGATAAACCGGCTAAAGTGAAATGACGCGATAGTGCGTGTAGAAACAAAAAATTCACTTTACTGAGTGACCTTCATGACAAGGTGGAACAGCAAAGTGAATTAGTATGTTCAGCTTATTCTATGTGGTTCAATCACATTAGAAGTTGTATGAACCACCGAAGCTAATGCTGTTGAAGGCAAGCGTGTGGTCACCAGCTGATATCTGAGAGTTCTTAAATTGGACCGTGTCGTCTACGCTTACTGCATCCGCTTGCGAGATTAAGCGTAGCGTTAGGTGTTCGATTGGCGTGTATTCAACACCTACACCAAAGTGGAAACCCGTACCGCTGTCATCAGCGTAACCAGCACTCTTATTTGCGTTTAGGTCAACAGAGCTTAAACCAGCCAATACGAATGGGCGGATTGTGTTGTCGAATGTGTAACCAAGATTTGCTGACAAAGAAACAGACGTCGGAGACAGCTTTTCAGCGCTATTTTTGTAGTTTGCGTAATCTGTGTAGCCAAGTTCAACACCTACGATACGGTTGAATTGGTAGCCGCCGTATAGGTTGTAGCCCATGCCATCTGAATCTAAGCTACCGTGACCGTCTGTGTCAGAATCTTGGTAGACACTAAGTCCGCCACCAATGTACGCACCGCCGTCAGTACCTGCTGCTAAAGCTGGAAGAGAAACTGCGCTGATTAAACCCAGTGCTAATGCTGATTTCGTTATCTTGTTCATCTTTGTTACTCACTCTTAAATGTCATGCCAGTATCAATAATTTTTATTTTGCGACCTTTCGACCGTTGGTGAGTATTATTCCGTAGTCTTGTATGTATTACTGTATGGCTTTGTAAGCTGAATCGTTACATAGTAGAAAAAATACACATCAGGTTGCTTAGTGAGTCAGGCTGTTTAAAACAAGGAATAAACATGCTAACGAAACAAAACACAGGTTTGGTGGTTGTGGACGTGCAAGGTAAGCTTGCACGCCTTGTTGATGAGAGTGAGACACTTATTTCTAACTGTGGAAAGTTGATTAAGGGCGCACAGGTTTTGGGTCTGCCAATTATTCGTTTGGAGCAGAATCCAGAGAAGCTAGGTGCGACGGTTGATGAACTCAATGACCTTTTGAGTGATGCTAAACCAATACCTAAATTCACGTTTAACGCGTGTGATGAGCCCAAGTTTGTTGAGGCGGTTCAAACCAAGGATGTAGAGACTTGGTTGGTGTGGGATTGAGGCTCATATTTGTGTTTATCAAACCGCATTGGGTTTGTTGGAGCTTGGGTACAGGGTTCAGGTAGTTGGCGACTGTATTGGTTCACGGACAGCATTGAATAAGAAGTTGGCTATCAGCCGATTACAGGACGCTGGTGTCCAAATTACGGGATTAGAAATGAGCTTATACGAGCTAGTGAAAGATTGCCGCGCACCAGAATTTAAGCTCATTCTATCCTTGATTCGTTAACTTGGGTTTCGTTTAGGTCCGATTCGTTAACTTTCCATTTTGAAGAGGTTTATTTGAACAATCTAATCGTATTTACCGGAGGGCCGGGATCTGGAAAAACCTCAGTCATCGATGCTTTGAAAAGTCTGGGCTATCGCTGCGCACCAGAAGTTGGACGTAAAGTGATTCAGCAACAAGTCGAGCAACAAGGTAGAGCCTTGCCGTGGTTAGATAAAGTGACTTTTCGTGACGAAATGGTGCGAGAGGAGTTAGCGAATTACCAAGCGTTTGAGGAAAGTGAGCAACTCGTTTTCTTTGATAGAAGCATCGTAGATTCATACGGTTACAGCTTGTTAGAAACGTTGCCTATTTCAGAGTCTTTGCTGAATAACTGTAATGAACTGGAATACAACAGCAAGGTATTTATCTTCCCGCCATGGGATTCGATTTTCATCAATGACCAAGAGCGCAAGCAAGATTTTGATGAAGCGATCGCCACCTATGAAAAGATGGTGACAGCCTATAATCAGTTTGGTTATCAGCTGGTGGAAGTGCCTAAGCTATCTGTTGAGGTACGAGTCGAGTTTATCTTAGCCTCGGTTGGTTAGATTAATCGAAACAGTCGGTGTTACGGCTCTTGAGAGGCGATTGTCGAACCGCCACCGATACCGACAGCAATGATTTGTCTGGTGTTATGTAGCCAGCTGGCTGCGGTTTCAACGTCTTGCCCTTTGAACAGAGTGCGGTTGATGTCTAGGTTCTTGCTTGATTGTTTCGTTGATACTTTAGTCACTGTTTGCTCAACCGGTTCATGCGTCAGACACGAATACCTACCAAGATGTACTCTCTTAATAAGCTAAAATATATACGAGTCAATTATCGTAATTTTTGAGTCTTATTAGTAACTACTCACTATCTATATTCTTCAGCGTTAATGTGAATGTCATGCCTTGGTCTGGGTTGTTCTTTGCTATCAAGGTGCCTTGCATATCCCGTACATTGTTGGCTGTAATAGCTAACCCGAGCCCCAAGCCTTCGCCCATCTTTTTGTTGGTATGAAACGGTTCGAAAATGGTTTCGAGTTGATCTTCAGACACACCACAACCGTTATCTTGAACCTTGATGATCACGCGTTGTTGCTCGGTATGAGCGCTGATCACAATGGTTGCTGGTTTCTGATTCTGCGTGGCATCGACAGCGTTTCTAAGCAGGTTACCAAGCACTTGACGAAGTCGCGCCTCTTCTCCCATTACCATCGAAATATTGGAAGCGACACGCACGCGAATATCGACGCTGTCTAGCTCGGTTTGATGAATACGCAGGGTTTCTTGCAGTGCGTCTGTTAGCGAAACTGGGTATGGCTTTTCTAGTCTTTGAAAGGCGAATGACTTCAATTGACTGGTCATGTTGGCCATTCTGTCGATTAGGCTCATCACCAAGTCCATGTTCGCTTTCAACATCTTAGTCTCGCCTCTTTCCATCAGTAATTGATTACTTGAAAGCAGGGTTTTGAGACCAGTAAGCGGCTGATTAAGCTCATGAGTAATCGCACTCGACATGCGACCTAATGCGGCAAGTTTGCTTGATTCCACCAACTCTTGCTGCGCATCCTTGAGGTCTTGTGTTCGCTCTTCGACTCGCAGCTGCAGCGTTTTATTGGCGTTTTGCACCGCAATTTCGGCTTTCTTACGTTTGCTGATATCGATTACGGTACACAGGTAGTAAGTCGTCGCATGCCAAGGAAAGGCGCTAATAGAGAATAAAACAGGGAAGTAACTGCCATCGCTGCGTCTTGCCATGGTTTCGACGCTGGTGATCTCGGCCAGTTCTTGGTGTTGATCTAAGTTTTTGAGCAGCTGCAAGGTGGTTGAATTCGGATTACCTGCCTCAAATAGCTGCCACGCCTTGATGTTATTGATCATCGAATCGGATAAGGAAAAGTAGTTCTTCGCCATCAGGTTGATATCGTGAATGCGTCCGTGTTTATCGATCAGTATTAACCCAACATGGGTTTTATTGATCATCCCAGACAGTCGTTTCTCAGACTCCTCGATAAGCTTTTGGATTCGTAGGTTGCTGAGTTTCTTCTGGCGTCTTTGGTAGAGAATGACCAGCAATAGCATGATGAAAAGACAGCCTACCGCGACGCTCCAACTTATCCAGTTAGTGGTTTGATTGAGGCTAGTTAATGGGGTGAGGTAGGTTAAACGCCAATTCAGATCGTCTAACTTGATGGACTGAATTAGGTAATCTTTATCTTGCAATCGCCACACGCGAATATGGGTTTGGTCATACAGCTCACGTTTTGTCGCTGTGGGCTGAGAATTGAAGGTGTCATTGAACCAATCGGCTCTCAACCTGTTGTCACTGGAGAGAAAGAACTGATCGCGAGGGTTCTGAAACAGTATCGCCTCACCATCGGCAAACCATTGATCGGTTAACAATGACAAATCGATTTGCACCGCGACAATGCCAACCACATCAGAGGCTCGATATACGGGTGCCGCTATGAAGTAATCGGGTGTCACGCCTTTGTTTTTTGTCACCACTGAAATCGCACCACCTTGTTGGTGGATCTTCGAAACAATTGTACTGGCGTTCTTATTGCTCAGTTTGCTTCTTTCAACACTCGATACCAACAAGTCCCCTTCGCCAGAAAGCAGATACCAGCCCTTGGTGTTGGCGGCTTTATCCAATTGAATCAGCTGCTTCTTAATGCGTTTTTCTAGGCGGGCTTCACCATCAATGAAGCGCACACTGGTTTCATCATTGGTTACTAGGTAGGGCAGATAATAGAAACGCTTAAGGGTTCGCCTTGCTTCGGCAATGTAGCCAAGGAAGCGCTGTTCGGCATAGCGTTGGGCTTGTTCAAGCTTCCACTGGCTGATGCCATTCTTGGTGGTGACCTGCACCAAACCAATCAATAAACAGGTACACAGGAATAACCAATATCGATTGTTATTCATCATTTCTGATCAAATCCCTTTAAAATTAGTGGCTTGCCTCTTTGAGCTAGTGGTTTGACAAGGTTTTATGTTTGCTTTTTAAGCGAATGGAGAGTGAGACAAATCGAAGCTAACAAACATTATTAAACTGTTAAAGGAGTGTTATTCAAAGTGGGAGCTAGCTCCTTTTCGTCTGAGGTTTTTTTACATACCGTGGACGATATTAATCAGATGTAGAGTGGCGGAACCAAACTATGCAGCGTATTGCTTTAATTGAAGATGACGCGATTGTGCGTCAAGCAACCAGCCAATGGTTGCAGCTGGCGGGCTTCGATGTCACCGCATTTGAAGTAGGACAAGATGCGTTAAACGCCGTAGAGCAGGGTGATTTTCAAACCATTATCACCGATGTTCGTTTACCTGATATTGATGGTGTTGATCTGCTAGGGCGTTTCAAAGGTCTTGTGCCAGATGTGCCTGTTATTTTGATTACTGGGCATGGTGATGTCGATATGGCGGTGAAAGCCTTACAGCAAGGTGCCTATGACTTCATTGAGAAGCCATTCGACCCAGAGCGTCTGTCTCAAACGGTATCGGAAGCGGTAGATAAACATCAAAGTGGCCAAGACAGAAACAGTCGTCAGAACTATCTGGATAACCTTAAGGGCATTGAACAGGTGCTGATCGGTCGCAGTAAAGTGATGTGTGAACTGCGCGAGCAAATCCAGAAAGTCGCTTCCATAGACACCAACGTGATCATCTATGGTGAAACGGGTTGTGGTAAAGAGCTGGTCGCCTCTTGCTTACATGAATTCAGCCAACGTAAAACCCATCCGTTTGTTCCGCTCAACTGTGGCGCAATCCCAGAAAATCTCTTTGAAAGCGAGCTGTTTGGACACGAAGCCGGAGCGTTTACTGGTGCGGCCAAACGACGCATTGGTAAGCTGGAATTTGCCGACAAAGGCACAGTGTTCCTTGATGAAATAGAGAGTATGCCGCTGTCGATGCAGGTAAAAGTGCTGCGCACCTTGCAAGATAATGTCGTCGAACGCGTGGGGGGGAATCAGCAACAACATGTTGATCTACGAGTGGTCTCTGCCTCGAAAAGCGATCTACTGAATCACCCCGACTTTCGCCAAGATCTATTCTATCGTTTGAATGTTGCCCAGCTGCATTTGCCTCCACTCAGTGAGCGTGAAGAAGATGCCTTACTTTTGTTTGAACACTTCACCCAAGAAGCCAATTCCGAAACACGTATAGCCAGTGAGGCTGATCGCTATGCACTGCTCTCGTATGCGTGGCCGGGCAATGTGCGTGAACTGCGTAATGTTGCGATTCGTTTTGCATTGGATGAAAGCTTGACCGTTGGGGATATTTTGGCGTGTCGTCCCAATTCTGTCACAGAGTCCACAACGGCGGGCATCCCTTTGGCGGTTCAAGTACAGAGCTTTGAAAGGAAAGTGATTCATGATGCCTTAGTTCGTTATAAAGGGCGTATCAATGACGTGATGCAAGATTTGGATTTACCTCGTCGAACATTGAACCAAAAGATGGTGCGTTATGGGTTAAATCGAAGTGACTATGTTGACCCTTAGAGAGCAGCTTCATCGCAGTGCTTGTTGATTTTTAATGAGCAATAAATGGCTCATTGCATATTTATCAATTTACATACATTGATCACACAACTGCAACATGGTGTGACTTGCTTCCCGATCTACAGGTGTTAATTCCGGTAGCCGATAAGCAAAAAATGGCTTACTTAATAACAGGGGAATAAGCAAAAAACGGCTTATTTTGAATAGGTTTTAAAATAAAAGTAAATTAAAACAAATAGTTAAAAACTGGCATTACGCTTGCTATCTATTGTTGTTAACAAAAATATAACGTGAATAACCCTACATGGAGAGTAACAATGAAATACAACAAGCTGGTTAAAACTTTAGCGCTAGCAATGGCTTCTCTTGGCCTTATCAGTAATGCGTCAGCTGAAGAAGATCGCAGCTATATTTTAGCGACGGCTTCAACGGGTGGTACCTATTATCCAGTGGGTGTGGCCTTAGCGACATTGAGTAAAGTTAAGCTTGCGCCTAAGCAGCATTTTTCTTTAGCGGCTATCAGCTCTGCGGGCTCGGGTGAGAACGTAAAGTTGTTGAACGAGAACGAAGCTCAGTTCGCAATTCTACAAGGTTTGTACGGTGCTTGGGCTTGGCAGGGTTTGGGGCCATATGAGAAATCTGGCAGACAAACTCAACTGCGTTCAGTTTCCATGTTATGGCAAAATGTAGAACACTTTATTGTGCGTTCAGATCTAGCAAAAACAGGTACGGTAAGCGATCTAGAGAACCTAAACGGTAAGAAATTCTCTATCGGTAAGAAGAACTCAGGCACTGAGAATTCAGGACGCCAGATCATGCAGGGCCTATCGGTTAACCCAGAACAATTTAAACTCGCCTTTATGGGTTACGGTGGCAGTGCTAGTGCACTACAAAACGGCACGATTGATGGCATGAATACGCCTGCTGGTGTGCCTGTTGGTGCGGTAACACAAGCCTTTGCTGCCTTGGGTGAAGATATTCAAATCCTGTCGTTTACCGATGCGCAGATCAAACAAGCGAATGGCGATTACAATATCTGGACCAAGTACGAGATCCCAGCAAACACTTATCCAGGTGTCGACAAACCAATTACTACGATTGCCCAACCTAACTTCCTAGCAGTTCGCGAAGACATTTCTGAAGACGATGTGTATCAACTGACCAAAGCTATCTATGAAAACCTACCTTTCCTACAAGGTATCCATAAAGCAACCAAAGCAATGGCACTTGAGAAAGGGATCGCAGGTCTGCCTGTTCCTCTTCACCCAGGCGCTGCACGTTATTATCGAGAGATGGGCATCGAGATCCCTTCTGAGTTGATCGTTAACTAGCTTATCTTTTGTCAGGTAACTATTGGTTCGTGAGCTAATGATTTGTCGCGAACTAGCTGTTTGTCATCAACTAACCCCTTCGTGACTTAATTGCTTGGTGCACGTTCGCTCAAGAATGTGTTCGTGCACCTCCTCACTTTATGGATTTTCTCTTCGTGTTTGCTGCGGAGAGCAGGAGTTTTCTATGAGCGATTCGCTGCAGCAGGAACTGAAAAAATTTGAACTGCCGACCCGAACGGATTTTCCGTGGGTGGGCAAAGCAATAACGACAATGGGAGTGCTCCTCTCGTTGTTACACATTTGGTTTAACACCTTATCTACCTTGCCTGAGCTTTGGATCTCGGCGACCCACTTCGCTGGCTTTGCGATCATTTGTGCACTCTGGTATCCCGCTCATATCTCGCTGAAAAATAGCAAGATAGCGCTGGCTGTCGACATCGGAATTGCCTTGGCGGCTCTGGCTTGTCTTATCTATATCCCCTTCGCAGAAGACGCCCTTTATGACCGAGGCGTAAAATTTATCGCCAGTGATTGGTTTTTCTCTATCTTGGCGATTGCCATCGTCATCGAGCTGATTAGACGCACTATGGGCTGGTTCATTCCAGTGCTTATCTTAGTGTGTTTAAGCTATGTAGTGCTTTGGGGACAATGGACCAGCGGTATTTTTCATTTTCCGGGTTTAAGCCTTGAGACGTTACTTTATCGAAGCTTTTATTCATCAGAAGGGATGTTTGGTTCGATCTCAAGAATCAGTTGGACCTTCGTGTTCATGTTCATCCTGTTTGGCGCATTTTTAGTTCGATCTGGTGTCGGCGACTACATTATTGATGTATCCCGTGCCGCGGCGGGCAAAGTGATTGGTGGCCCTGGTTTCATTGCCGTTATTGGCTCCGGCTTGATGGGCTCAGTCTCCGGGTCGAGCGTAGCAAACACAGTATCGACGGGCGTGATCAGTATTCCCTTGATGCAAAAGGCAGGTTTCCCTTCGCGCTTCGCGGCAGGTGTTGAAGCGGCTGCATCTACTGGCGGGCAGCTGATGCCACCTGTGATGGGTGCGGGCGCGTTCATCATGGCCTCTTACACGCAAATTCCTTATGTCGATATTATTGCGGTTTCCTTCGTTCCTGCGCTTATCTACTTTCTGTCTGTGGCATTCTTCGTGCGCATCGAAGCAAAACGCAGTGGTGTGCAAAAGGTGACTTCTGGCTGTGAGCCTCTATTGAAAGTATTGCTGTCGGGTTGGCACAACCTGATCCCATTAGCGGTGTTAGTGACTCTGTTGGTGAAGGGCTTTACGCCGACTTACGCTGCGGGCATCTCGATTCTGTCTGTCGTGGTGGCTTCATGGTTCTCTAAAAATCACAAAATGGGTCCAAAGGCGATCATCGAAGCGCTTTCTCAAGGCGCAAAAAACATGGCGACCACGGCTGTGTTGCTAGTGGGCATTGGTCTGGTGATCAACGTGATCAGCACGACTGGTATTGGTAACACCTTCTCGTTGATGATCAACAGCTGGGCGAACGGCGATTTGTTGGTGATGATCGCCTTAATTGCACTGGCGTCTTTGATTCTGGGCATGGGGTTACCAGTAACCGCGGCTTATATCGTGTTGGGTACTCTGTCTGCACCAGCTTTGTATAAACTGATTGCTGAAAGTCAGTTGCTCGACCTGTTGGTTTCGGGACAGTTACCGGAACAGGCGAAAGCTATCTTCATGTTGGCTGCGCCAGATAAGCTTGATTTGCTGAACGCGCCAATGGCACTTGAAACAGCCAAAGAGATGATTGCGTTAGTCCCTGCTGATTTTGTGGAAACTCTGCTTGAACAGAGCCTTGGATTAGAAGCGATCAGCCTTGCACTGCTTTCTGCCCACTTGATCATTTTCTGGCTATCGCAAGACAGCAACGTGACTCCGCCTGTTTGTTTAACTGCATTTGCGGCTGCAACCATTGCTAAAACACCCCCGATGAGAACGGGATTAATGGCATGGAAGATAGCCAAAGGCTTGTATTTAGTACCATTGTTGATTGCCTACACTAACTTGGTAAGTTGGGATGTGATCTCCGTGTTAGTCACGGGTGGCTTTGCTGTTATTGGTACTTACGCGTTTATCG
This sequence comes from Vibrio sp. 10N.261.51.F11, assembly GCF_041471665.1. Taxonomy (NCBI): domain Bacteria; kingdom Pseudomonadati; phylum Pseudomonadota; class Gammaproteobacteria; order Vibrionales; family Vibrionaceae; genus Vibrio; species Vibrio sp. 10N.261.51.F11. Next base: position 43,868 of record NZ_JBFROW010000039.1, read on the forward strand.
CGGCGATTGAAGGTTATCTAGAGAGCGAAGTTAATATTATTACTCGAGTAGCGTTGGTTGCGGTAGGTATAGCTCTAGTATGGCCTGATGTTTCAGTCGTGATCCGTTTGGTATGTGTTGCCATTTTTGTTGGCATCTTTATCTACAGCGGTCGTAAATACGATGCTAATCAAGTGAAAATGGAATCAGAAAGTGAGGAAAAAAAGTTACCTCAAACCGGGTCTAACACTGTCGCGTCTTCCCTATAATTAAAAGGATTGAATGTAGGAATATTATGAACTCAATATACGACTATATTATCGTTGGTGGCGGCATTGTTGGCGTGTCGACGGCTTGGCAATTACAGCAAGCTCACCCTGATAAAAGTATCCTTTTAGTCGAGAAGGAACGTGGTTTCGCGCAGCACCAAACTGGCCATAATAGCGGGGTGATTCATGCTGGTGTTTACTACGCTCCGGGCAGTTTAAAGGCGGATTTTTGTAAACGCGGCGTAGAGCGCACCATCGCCTTTTGTAGCCAACACGATATCCCCGTCGAAAACTGCGGTAAGTTGTTGGTCGCGACCAATGAGCAAGAAGTGGAGCGAATGAATGCGCTCTATCAGCGTTGCCACGATAACGATATTGATGTTGATTTGTTGGATCAAGCTCAGCTCAAACTTGCCGAGCCAAATATCACGGGTTTGGGTGCGATTTATGTCAAAACCACCAGTATCGTCGACTACAAAAAAGTCACCGAAGTGATGGCTCAAGAGTTTGTTGAGGCGGGTGGTAAGCTTAGCCTTGGTACGGAAGTGATCATGGCCGATGAGCAAGAAGATGAAGTGCAGTTAACGTGCAAAGTAGATGGTCAGACTCTTCAACTGAACAGTCGATTCTTGATCACGTGTTCTGGCTTGATGGCCGATAGAATGACCAAGATGTTAGACATCGAAACCGACTTCCAAATCGTGCCTTATCGCGGTGAGTATTATCAGTTAGACGCTAAGCACAACCAAGTGGTGAATCATCTTATCTATCCGATCCCTGACCCAGAACTGCCTTTCTTGGGCGTGCATTTAACACGCATGATTGATGGCTCCGTAACAGTAGGGCCAAATGCAGTTCAAGGCTGGAAGCGAGAAGGTTATGGCAAGCTTAACTTTAGCTTCAAGGACACTTGGCAGATGCTGAGCTTTGCGGGTTTTTGGAAAGTGACTGCGAATCACTTGAAAACGGGTTTGGTCGAGTTTAAGAACTCGTGGTGGAAACCGGGATATCTAAAGCTAGTGAACAAATACTGCCCGAGTATTACGGTTGATGATTTTAAGCCTTATCCTGCTGGGATTCGTGCTCAAGCGGTACTGAAGGATGGCACCTTGGCCCATGATTTCCTGTTTGCCGAAAGCCCAAGAAGCTTACATGTATGTAACGCGCCATCACCGGCTGCGACCTCTGCAATGCCGATTGGTGAGTACATCTGTGGCAAGGTAATGAAAAAGACGGCTTGATGATAACTAAAGGTTATTAAGTTGAGATGCTCTCCGAAGACAATAAAAAATCCGCAAGCTCCAATCTATTTATGATCGTGGGCTTGCGGATTTTTAGTTTTAGCCGTGTTTGCTAGGTTTAATTGTTAGTCAATTAACCAACCTTAAAGCCAATCAGGAACGAAGTTAGCGACGATGGTGACATCACTAAAGTTACGGTAACCGCGCACCATGATGCTGAATTCACCCGCTGGCTTGTTCAATACACACTGTTCGTTGCTGATGTTCTGGTATGGGCGGCAGTCGTAGTTCGCTTTCGATACGGTGCCGTTGTGTTTCACATATAAGTCGGCATCGCCACTACGAGGGCCTGTTAATGTTACCGTTAACTGACCTGCACTTTCCGTCGTAAATGTGAAGAATTGCTCTTCACCATATCCTGCAGAAAGCCCTTCAACGGGGACGTCATTTTGCAGCTCTTTAGGGCCAGCAACCGGTGAATCAAGGCTGGTTTCGACAAGGTAAGCAATCGCCAACTTAGCGAACTTGGTCGCGTGTGTCGCCGTAGGATCGGAGTTCTCAAGCGTGTCGTGCTCAGTGTGAATACTTGGGTTGTAATCATTGAACATGCTTTCGAATGGCATGGCAGCTGGGTAGCCAACATTGTGCCAAGAGGCGTGGTCAGAACAGGCATAGCCACAATCATCGAAACCGTAACTGATGTCGCTCGCGTAAGTGTCGATCAGCTCGCTTAAGTAGGCGGTAAGGTTGTTGTCGGTGTAGTCTGTGATGAAGGTGATATCGTGCGCTGAACCGTTGTAGCTGGTCATGTCTAATTGCAATACCGATACAACGTTGGCTTGCTCATCTCTTAAAGCGTTGGCGACATCTTGTGAGCCTCTCAATCCCACTTCTTCGGCTGCATAACCATAAAATTTAATGGTCTTGTCTGGCTGAATACCACTGGCGATCATCAGGCGAAGCGACTCTGTTACCGTTGCAATGCCTGACGCATCATCATCGGCTCCTGGTGAGATGGTGCCTTCGCTTGTCCAAGAACCAACCGTTGAATCAAGGTGTCCGCCAACCACGACGATCTCTGCAGGATATTTCGCGCCAAGCAGTGTCACTTCAACAGATTTTTGCGGATATTCAGCATGTGTGATTTGGCGTGCAGACGCATACGGCACATCTTTAATTTCTGTTTCCCAACGCTCTAAAAGCCAATCCGAAGCAGCAACACCAGTAGAAGTAGTATAAAAACGGTTGGTGAAGTTGGTTAGATTTTCTATGGTCGTGACCATGTTGTTCGGCTCGACCTGAGCGAGTAGGTCGTTCACTGTGTCTTGATGGCTGATCACCGGCTTTTCGAAGGTGCTCATTGTCAATGGCATCGCTGCGGCTTTGAGTGCGCTTGCTTTGTCTTCGTGCACCATGTAGCCACCACAACGGTGAGTTTCTTCGTGCATGTGGCTGGAGAGTTTCGCCAGCTCTTTCTGGTTGATTTTCGCGACGATGGAATGCTTGTTTCCGGTCACGCCTGGGTAAACCGTTGCGCCATGTTGAGTCATAATATGTTGTGCGTCCGCATCGGTGGTGATCCAAACCTCTTCGTTCGCTGGTGGTGTGATGCCTAGGGATGCGTAAGCCGAAGTACTGTTGATTAAGGCTAAAGAACCTCCGAGTACAGCCAAAGCTAGCATGCTTTTTTGAATAGCCATTTGTCGTCCTTTTTATGGTGAGTATTGTTATGTTGATGGGGGTGATTTTTGTGTAATACGTGGATGTTTTTGTGTAGATGTTTCATTTTCTGAACAGTTAACCGCGAAAAGGGCTCCTTTCGGAGCCCTGAATTTACTATCGATTATTGTATTTTAATGAAACGGTAGTGCTTGGTTTCTGAACAGATATCGCTTGAGGTACATACTTGGTACTCAACATCTACTGTGCCGTTGTGACGGAACTTGTCGACGTATGAGTTGAAGTCTGTAGCGCCAACATTTTTGCCATTACGCTTAATCACAAAGTAGTCATTGGTGTCGTAATCCCATGCCAACTTAACGCGCGCCTTACCGTTCGGATTTTTGTTACCAAACTTCAGTTTTAGTGGGAAGCCTTCCGCAGAGTCACCTTCAATCGTGATCGACTTGCTTGTTGATGTTGCAACGCCTGCATCGTCAGTCACGGTCAGAGTCACCACGTAGTCGCCAGCTTCAGCGTAGGTATAACGAGCCACTTCACCGGTTTGTGTGTTGCCATCGCCAAGGTTCCATTGGTAAGAAACGATTTGACCATCGCTGTCTGAACTTGTGCTGCGTAGCTCGACTTCTTTACCGACAATCGTGTGTTCGAAAGAAGAGACGGGCGGCACGTTAGCGCTGCCTGATTCGTACGACGCTTTCAGATTTGCACCTGCGTAATCTGAGTAACCTAGAACGTTAACCGTGTAACGACCTGCGGTTGGGTTTTCAATCACACACACTTCATCGGTCACGGTTTCACTCTTACAGATATTCTCCTGAGAGCTTGGCGCATAATCTAGGCCGACATAAATATCTGGGTCACCCGTAGACACAGCAAGATCAATCGTCAGTTTCTCTTGGCCTGATGGTACTTCGATATCAAAGTAAGTTTTCGAACCTGTTTCACCAGCAACTGCGGCTTCAACACCATTTTCAAGGCGTTGATATTCCGGTTCTGGTGGCAGTGGTGGCTCTGCACATGGGGTAACACCCACAAGACCGAACGCAGAAACAACGTCATCGGCATTGTAGCCAAGGTCTGTTGCCGAGTTTTTCACGCCACAAGCACCCTGCCAGAAGTCACTGTTTTCTGACCAGTAGATTTGGTTGGATAGCACGAAAAGCTCGAACGCTTTTTTAGTATCCCAGCCTTGCGTGGTTGCAAGTTGGTAGAAGGCCTTGTTGAACACGCCCGAACTGTAGTGCACATTCAAGCCATCGTAGTACTCGGATGCATTATTGATTGAAGAACCATCTCGTGATGGATCGTCCATGTAACGTAGAGCTCCGTCGCCTTTAAAGATATTACGGCCGACCATCCAGTCGTTGGTGCCTTTCATATAGTATTCTGCGGCTTCACCGGCCATGTCAGAGAAGGCTTCGTTCATACCGCCCGATTGGTTTGCGTAGATCAAACCTGAGTTTTGCTCAGTGAAACCGTGGCTCACTTCATGGGCTGATACATCTAGGCTAACAAGCGGGTAAAAGAAGCTCTCCCCATCACCAAAGGTCATGGCTCTGCCGTCCCAAAATGCATTCTCGTAGTTTTCACCGTAGTGAACACGCATCATGAGCTTGAAGGAGAGTGGCGCTGTGTCGAACCAGTTTTTATACATATCGAACACGATGTTGCCAAAGTAATGGGCATCGTTGAGTGGTGAGAATGCGCCGTTCACGGCTTTATATTCGTTACGAGGACATTCATAGCTGTAAGTGGTGTCGCCGTCGGTCGCGCCATTAAGGTCAACGGTAACGACATTTTCAGACTCCATTACACACTCTGTGCCCACTTCTTGAACATCAAGGTAGTGGTAGTCGGTGCCGTATTCGTACATGCCGGTTTTTTCGTTGCCGCCAGGGCCAGTACCGATCTGAGCATGGGCAATACCTTCCCAGCGGTCGATGACTTCGCCTGTGTGCGCGTCTAGCATGGTGAACGGTCGAGTCGGCTGTTCACTGCCTTCTACTAGGTAAGAGACAACGTACACTAGTCGTGTTTTATCTACGCTTTGCTGTCCGATGCCTTGCTTCACAGAGCCTTGATAGATAAATAGCTGATGTTGAACGTTGTCTAGAGATTTGCTGGTTAATCCTTGAGTCTTTAGATCTTTACTTGCGAGTTCAACCGCTTGAGCGCTGTTGATTGATGGCTTAACAAAAGATCGCTCTAAGGTCGTTGTTTTAAGGTAGCGACCTTGAACGGACTTAAGTGCGCCACCTTGGACACTTTGGGTGGCATTTAGGTAATGTCCCCATACCGGTGTTCCCCAGATGTTCTGCTGGATCTTAACTTTATAGATACCACGCTTTTTCAGGTTTACTTCTTTCACCATCTTGAAGCTAGAGGCGTTACTGACTCCTAACTGAGCGTTTAACCCAGAGAAGCTAGTAAAGTTGATCGGTTGATCGATTTGAACGGATTCACTTGCATGCACTGACAAAGACATAGCACTGGCTATAGCAACGGCAACTAAACGTTTTCTTATTTTCATTGTTGTTTTCTCTTTCCATGTAAAATCCAAGAAAACGTAACAAATTAATCACAGCGAATTTACATCATTCGATCTGATTAATTAGTAGCATGGCAATGATCTCTTTTATTCATGAAACTTATATTTCTCGTATTTACAGATAGTTATCATTTCTGTTTATTTTTGAACGCACCTATATGTTTATTTATAAAATCGTGACACTTTTATTAAGTGTTTATTTCTCTTGGAAATTAAGATTTTCGAGTAAATTGATCTGTGCCTCAATTAACGGATTCTGGGTTGATAGAAGGATCAACGATTTGAAAGTGTCACTTTAAACAGAAGGCCATTTAGCGAATTTAGGGGCAATTTTGATAAGAAATCGAAGACTTTTCGGCTTATTTTTCGAATTGTTAGTTAAAAGAGGGAAGGGGAATCGGGCACTTGTTTGGCACAGAGCACAAAATCTGCTGGATGAAAAAAGCCAGCGACGGGTCACTGGCTTAGATTAACTTAGTTTGTGCAGGCTACTGAATATAGGTAGGCAACTGCGACACTTAATTATGGTACGTGGCTAACGTCACTATAGCGAATTACTGCTTTTTACCGCCAACTTGTACGTAGTCGATACCGATAATACGGTTGATGATACCCAGAACAGAGCTCGTATCAGAGTTTGTTGAGCGAATCGTATCAACCGTTGCACCTTCAGGTACTAATTCCATTGCGCGGTCTTGAGTGTTACCTGGCACTTGGAAACCGACAATGTTGAAGCTCTCTGCGTGCGCTGTGTACACTTCTTCGTTGTGGCTGATACCAGAACAACCCGCTAGAGAAACAATGCCTAAAACAACTAATAACTTTTTCATACAAACACCTTAAGAAAGATTGGAATTTAGATTCAATAGGTTCATTGGGAGACAGCATCTCCCGACCGATGTTGAACATTATTCCAGAGGTGTTTTGTCGTTACTGTATGGGTTTGTCAGTTGAATCATTACATAGCTGAATGGTTATGGTGAATACCGCCCCCTTTAAGGTTTGGCTCTGACCAACCTCTACGGTCGCGCTATGTTGAGCACAGATCTTTTCGACGATAGAAAGCCCTAAACCATGGCCGCTCTTGGCCTTGTTACGCGCTTTGTCGCCAACGTAAAAGGGTTCGAACAGGCGAGCTTGATGTTCTTGTGCCACGCCATCACCATCATCATGTACCGCGATCTGTAGCTTATCTTGATGCACGCTTGCTTCAATCGACACTTGCGAACGTGCGAATTTCATTGCGTTACGCACTAGGTTATCTAGTGCTCGGTTAAATAGCGTTTCATCCGCCATTATTGAGCTAGGTTGCTCTGGTAGCGATAGGTCGATGTTGAGCTGAGTGTCTTTGTTCCAACGCGCCATTGCGTGGTCGAGAAAGTCTCGAATCTCTAATGGCTTTTTTAAGTTTTCTAGGTCAGTGCTATCGAGTTTGGCGTAATACAATAGTTCATCGACCATCTTTTCCATCTCTTCCGTGTCTTCGACAATACTCTCAATCGTGCTTTCTTGCTCTGCGTTTAGCTGGGTGTCTTTCAACATTTCAGCTTGCCACTGAATACGGAATATTGGCGTGCGCAGTTCATGAGCGACAGCATTAGTGAGTGAGCGATTACTTTCTACCAAGCGATGAATTCGGTCGGCCATTAGGTTGAAGGATTTGTTCAATGAACCAATCGCAATACCACTTGAAGTCTCGGCTCGTGTCGAGAGATCCCCTTCAGCAAAACGCAGAGTGGCAGCCTCAAGCTTTTTAACTCGGCGGAAGATAATAAATAGATGACATAAGCCATATAAGATAAAGCTCGCTAAAAAGAATAACCAAATGAGGTCATCCTCCAACTCTATTTTTTGCCTAACGAACGCTTCACTGTTGGGGAGGTAGTGATAGGTATTGTCACTGCTTGCTAAGCGAAACCATAGGTCCCGTTCATCATCGTGAAAAACAAAGGTATTCGGATTCGTGCTGAAGAACTCTGAAACGGGGCTGGGTATTTCATCGTCTGGGCTGAATGTAACCAATTTATTTCGTGTGGTTTCTACAAACTGGTTTATCGCTTGATGAGCCGCTTCAAGGCCTTGATTTTTAGCGATGTTCTCGATCAATTGCTGGTGGGCAGCCGCTTCGTAATCTTCCAGTACGTATTCGTAGTCGGTATTGAGCTGATAGACGCTAATCTCGTAGGCGACAAGGCCGGCCATAAAGCAAACTAACAGCCCTATTAAGGACTCCAAAAAGATACGTCGCATAATCGCTCTCTCTATTACGCTCGTATTGAGCGAGGTTAACGCCAGGCGGTCGAAACAAATAAGTAGCCTTTACCGCGAATGGTCTGAATTTTCTCTGCTGGTGTGTGGTCGTCGCCCAAAATCTTCCTTAGACGTACAACCTTGTTGTCAATCGTCCGGTCTATTCCGTCGTACTCAATCCCGCGCAATGTTTGCGTCAAGTAGTCACGAGATAACGGCGTGTCTGGGTTGCTTGCCAATAACCAAAGTAGGTCAAACTCGCTGTCAGTGAGTGATAAAACCGCACCATAAAGTTCACACTTCTTATAAGTGTTTTTCAGAACGAGTTGATCGAACTGAAGGGTGTCTGAGTCATCGACTGAAGCGGTATTGGTGTCTTGGCGGCGTAATAGCGAACGAACTCTGGCCAGCAGAACTCTTGGTTTGATTGGCTTGGTGACATAGTCATCAGCCCCTGTCTCTAAACCAGCGACGTGATCAAAGTCGTCATCGCTAGCGGTGAGCATCAAGATTTTACCTTTATAGTGCGTACGCGTCTGTCGGCAGATTGTAAGTCCATCAGTTACAGGAAGCATTAAATCCAGCAGTACGATATCAGGCTGTTCGGCAAGGATGGTTTGAGCGGCATCACTGCCATCATCGAGTGTGGAAACATCAAAGTCCTGCGTAACAAAGTAATCCTTTAGCATTCGCTGAAGTTTTAAATCGTCTTCTACGATGATCATTTTAGGTTTTGTCATTCCATTCTCAGCCTTATCGTGTGTTTCATTTATTGAGATTACGTGAGGGAGCCTTTTTGAGTGTTTAGTTATTGTGGCATACCCAATTTACAGGCCTTACCTAAAATACCTGACATGAATGATTAAACACTTTGCACGCTAGTTCAATGATGTTTTTGGATTTGTGTGAAAATAAAAAACAATGTTCAAAACGATATACATTCTCATACATTCGCACGACAGATGTTTTGGCCTTTAAATAATAGAATTTTCCCATCAAATATTTTGGGAATAACTGTATGAACGACTATAGAAATGCATTACTGGCGTTACCTTTGATTCTGTTAGCGGGCTGTAATTCAAGCTCTAACTCAGGCTCAAGTTCTGGTAAAGCGGCGACTAAAGCGTAAGCAAAACCTCAAGCTGATTACGTATTTTCATCAGCGAAACTGGGTGAGTTGTATAAAGAGCGACAAGAGGTCCAAGAATCCATAAAACTTGATTACAACGGTGTGCAGTATGAAATCGTTCTGTTTGCGGAAGATATTAGTGATAAGCAAAAAGTGGTTAGGCTTGCGGATAGTTTAGGTCAAAGTGTGGATCTGTACCTCCCTGATGCAGGATTTGATAGCTGCGGTATCTACACAGAGAGCAAGGGTTTGGACGTGTTTGATTGTGGTGCGGCTCAACGCTCAATCGGCAATGACACCACGTTAATTAACACGACGACGAATACTCATAAGCCCGTCGAGCTTGAGTATCACAATGAACTGGTTCAATACGTGACTAGCCTTGGGTCTACCATTCTGAGTAACACTAAAAGTGGGAACAAGGTAACGATAACCACCTCGTTTGCTTTCAACGCTTTTTACCGTGATGTGCTCAACGAGACTGGCGCTGTTGATCGCATTACTTCCACTCTAGGCGCATCAACCTATTCTCAGCTTTTTGATGTCGTGAAATTGTATCAAGGCAGTGAGATGACGTTGAAGTTTACCAACCATATTGGTGGCAGCGCTGACGATGATATCAATATGTACACCGGGCGCATGATCCACAGTAACAACATGACGACGATCGTAACGCCTATGGGGTCGGTGTTCTCTGGCGGCACGGATCTTTTCGCTGCGGGTAACCCACGAGTTTTGCAACGAGCAGATACCACTAAAGCCATTGAGCTTAATAAGCAGGTTGGTGTGCACAGTTGGGCTGAGGATGATAAAACAGCCAAAGACTTCCCATACACGAACGAAAGCCATCGCAAGCAAGCGACCTACTTTAAAAAGGTAATGGGAGACAAAGGAATCGACTTCTATATCTTCACGTTGGATTCTGCTCCGGCTTCTGGCGAACACTGGGTGACTAAGGCTGAGTCAGATAAATACGGTTTCATCACACGCATTGAGTAGCTTAGGCTTGCAATAACATTAGAAACGACTGAGAAGGTTGGTGATGACGCTGTTGTCGCCAACTTTTTTGTTCATTTTTTGATTCGTTACCTGTGTTGATTGTGGATTTCCTTGTCTTAAATTTCAGTATGAAAATTCCTTGATACTTCCTTTCCACTCCCTCCCCAAAAAGTTTCTACAAGGACTCTCACTGATTGATTCTTGAACTTTCTAAGCAAAAACATTTGACCAATAACTATCACACCTCAAATCTTTAATTGTTTTCGTTAGTGCTCTAAATGATATTTAATTTATTGTTTTATAATGATTTTTGTTGTTTTGAATGCTGTATTGTTACGAGTTTGTTTTAAATAATCATTTGAACCCTAACTAAATTTCTGTCATTTTATATTTAACTGAACGTTCAATATAAAATAAAAGGATTAAGAAATGCCGAAGGTTGGGATGCCTGATATACGTAAACCACAGCTTGTTCAAGCCACCATGACGGTGATTGATCGAGTGGGTTTGCATGCCGCGAGTATTGCGTTGATCAGCAAAGAAGCGGGAGTCTCCACTGGCATTATTAATCACTATTTTGGCGGGAAGCATGGGCTGCTCGAAGAGACCATGCGTGAAATCCTTCGCCAACTTTCTAATACCATCACGACTTCACTAAAAGCGCTTCCTGTTGATGCTCACCAACAGAGAATCAACGCGATCATCGATGGTAACTTCGAAGGTTACCAAGCAGAAAATAAGGTCGCGAAGGCGTGGTTGGCATTTTGGTCATATTCAATGCATGACGAGCAGCTGAAAAGACTGCAACGTGTGAATGAAAAACGTTTGATTTCACACTTACGTCTTGAGTTGAAAGGTATTTTGAATCATGAACAAGCGGATCTCGTTGCTCACGGGATTGCGTCTCTGATTGATGGTTTGTGGCTGAGAGGCACACTAAACCCAGATGGTATCGATGCTCAAAAGGCGCGTGCCATCATCAATGATTATCTAGATAAACAACTGACGTTCTACTCGTGCAGTACCAAATAGAACGCAGTGTTAGAACTAGAACAGCACTAGAACGACCAATACTTACACCCAAAATTCAAACTAGACCAGTAGAGTCTAATAACAATAATTAAGTCAGAATCTCAAATGGAAATGAACTCGTTATACATCGATGGCGCAGCGGTTAAAGCAACCTCTGGTGAAACCTTTGATAGCATTAACCCTGCCAACGGTGAACCTATCGCGACCTTAGGCCAAGCATCTTCAGCAGATGTCGACAGTGCTATTGAATCTGCGAAACGCGGGTTTGCGGTATGGTCTGCAATGACCGCTGTGGAACGCAGCCGCATTCTGTTGAAGGCAGTGGAAATACTTAGAGCTCGAAATGATGACCTTGCAAACCTTGAGGTTGTTGATACGGGCAAGCCGCTGCAAGAAGCAATTGAAGTGGATGTGGCGTCTGGTGCTGATGTTATTGAATACTTTGCTGGCTTGGCACCAACGCTACAAGGCGACCAACAACCGCTGAGCGAATCTCAATTTTTCTACACTCGCCGCGAGCCGCTAGGCATATGTGCGGGCATTGGTGCGTGGAACTACCCTATCCAAATCGCGATGTGGAAATCGGCTCCGGCATTAGCTGCGGGTAACGCGATGATTTTCAAGCCTTCAGAAGAAACGCCGCTAACGGCGCTCAAGCTTGCTGAGATATTTACCGAAGCTGGTCTTCCTGATGGCGTGTTCAACGTGGTTCAGGGCGATTACCGTGTTGGTCAGATGCTAACGGCGCACCCAGATATCGCGAAAGTATCGTTCACGGGCGAAACCGGTACCGGTAAAGCGGTAATGGCAGACAGCGCTAAGACGCTGAAATCAGTCACCATGGAACTTGGCGGCAAGTCACCGATGATCGTGTTTGATGATGCGAAATTGGATGATGCAGTTTCAGCTTCGATGGTGGCTAACTTCTACACCCAAGGCGAAGTGTGTACTAACGGTACTCGCGTTTACGTTCATGAAAATATCTACAACGATTTCATCGACCAACTTAAAACACGCACTGAAAAGCTCATCATTGGTAACCCAATGGACATGGAGACTCAGATCGGCGCGTTGATTTCTAAAGAACACCTTTCAAAAGTCCTTGAAGCCATTGAGCTAGCTAAACAGTCGGGCGCAACCCTGCTGACGGGCGGCTATCAAGTGACAGACAACGGCCTCGAAAACGGTAATTTTGTTATCCCAACCGTGTTTGTGGATTGCGAAGACAACATGCCTCACGTTCAACAAGAGATCTTCGGCCCTGTGATGTCAGTGTTGAAGTTTTCGGACGAAGACGATGTGATTCGCCGTGCAAACGACACCAAATACGGCCTTGCGGCTGGTGTGTTTACGCAAAACCTTTCTCGTGCGCACCGTGTTATTCACCAAATGCAGGCGGGTATTTGTTGGGTTAATACGTGGGGTGACTCACCAGCAGAAATGCCAGTTGGGGGTTACAAGCTTTCGGGTATTGGCCGTGAAAATGGACCAGAAACTCTACTTCACTATACGCAGACTAAGAGCATTCTTATTGAACTTGGCGACTACGCCAGCCCTTATGCCTAACGCGTAACACTCAATTTTATGGGTTAGCTTAACAGAGCTAGCCCTACTGACTCATCTCAGGGAAATCAAAACATGGAACAACGCTACGATTATATTATCGTCGGCGCGGGTTCGGCCGGCTGTGTGTTAGCGGATAGGCTAACGGAAAGCGGTGAACATAGCGTTTTATTACTGGAAGCTGGTGGTACGGACAAGAGTATTTTTATCCAAATGCCAACCGCGCTTTCTTACCCAATGAATACTGAAAAGTACGCTTGGCAATTTGAAACAGAGAAAGAACCGGGCCTTGATGGACGTGAACTGCACTGCCCACGTGGCAAAGTGTTAGGCGGCAGCTCATCGATCAACGGTATGGTTTATGTTCGTGGCCACGCGTGTGATTTTGACCAATGGGAAGAAGAGGGCGCTGCGGGTTGGAACTACCAAGCATGTCTGCCTTATTTCCGCCGTGCTGAATCATGGAACAAAGGCGGTGATGAATACCGTGGAGACAATGGCCCTGTCGGCACTTGTAATGGTAACGATATGGAGCTTAACCCACTTTACCAAGCGTTTATCGATGCAGGTAAAGACGCCGGTTACCCAGAAACCAACGACTACAACGGCTACCAGCAAGAAGGCTTCGGCACTATGCATATGACGGTAGACAAGGGTGTTAGAGCCTCAACCTCTAACGCTTATCTACGTCGAGCATTGAAGCGTTCAAACCTAACCTTGAAGAAAGGTATCGTGGCGCGTCGTTTCTTACTTGAAGCACAAGACGCACAAGACCAGTCATCAAAAGGCCAATCGGGCTTGAAAGCCGTCGGTGTCGAGTTTGAAAAGTCAGGCAATACCCAGGTGGCTGTGGCGAACAAAGAAGTGATCTCTTCTGCGGGTTCTATCGGTTCTGTTCAACTGCTGCAGCTTTCTGGTATCGGCCCGAAAGCCGTGCTTGAAAAGGCAGGCGTTGAGCTTAAACACGAGCTGAATGGCGTAGGTGAAAACCTTCAAGATCACCTAGAAGTGTACTTCCAATATCACTGCAACGAACCCATCACGCTCAACAGCAAGCTTGGTTTGGTCAGCAAGGGCATGATTGGCGCGGAATGGATTCTGACTCGCAAAGGCCTTGGTGCTACTAACCACTTTGAATCGTGCGCGTTCATTCGTTCTCGCAAAGGATTGAAGTGGCCAAACATTCAATATCACTTCCTACCAGCAGCGATGCGTTACGACGGACAAGCGGCCTTTGATGGTCACGGTTTCCAAGTACACGTTGGGCCTAACAAGCCAGAGAGTCGCGGTACGGTTGCGATCACTTCTGCTGATCCGCATGCCAAGCCAGAGATCATTTTCAACTACATCTCAACCGAACAAGACCGTCAAGATTGGCGCGATTGTATTCGCTTAACCCGTGAGATTTTGTCGCAACCTGCGATGGATGTTTACCGTGGTGAAGAGATTCAGCCGGGTCTAAGCATTACCTCCGATGAAGCAATTGACGAATGGGTTAAGCAGAATGTTGAAAGTGCTTATCACCCTTCTTGTGGCTGCAAAATGGGCGCTGATAACGACCCAATGGCGGTGCTTGATGAAGAGTGTCGTGTTCGCGGCATTGATAATCTGCGTGTTGTTGATTCGTCTGTATTCCCAACTATTCCAAACGGAAACTTGAACGCGCCCACCATCATGGTGGCTGAGCGTGCCTCGGATTTGATTCTGGGCAAGCCCGTTCTAAAAGAGCAAAACGTTCCGGTATGGATAGCACCGGAATGGGAAGAGACACAAAGAATCAATAAGCCAGTACGAGAAGCGTAAGCGTCTGTTATTGGGTAAAAAATAGCAAAAGTAGTAAAGAATAAAAACAACAAGTAACAAGCAAAAAATAACAAAACTAATTAGTCAAAAGTCAAAAGTCAGAAGAACTGCTCTCTATCGGCGTTGATATCGAGCAGCAAAAGGAAAGATAAAAAGGAACCATTATGACGACTCTAAATATTCAGAACGTGACGACAAAAACGTTAACAGCACTAGCCATCAGCTCATTTGCATTTGGTGCTAACGCTTCAGTAGAACCACAGCAATGTGAAAACGTTCGCTTCGCTGATGTAGGCTGGACTGACATTACCGCAACAACCGCCGTTACTTCTGAACTATTAAAAGGCCTTGGTTACAAAACCAAAACCGACCTACTTTCAGTACCGGTGACTTACTCTTCAATGGCAAACGGCGACATTGATGTATTCCTAGGGAACTGGATGCCAACCATGGAAGGCGATATTGCTAAATACCGTGAAGCGGGCACCGTTGAAACTGTTCGCGCCAACCTTGAAGGTGCGAAATACACGCTAGCTGTACCTAAGTACGTGTACGACGCCGGTGTTAAAAGTTTCGCAGACCTAGCAAAACATGCCGACAAATTTAAAGACCGCATCTACGGCATCGAGCCTGGTAACGATGGTAACCGTCTAATCCAATCGATGATCGACTCTGACGCATTCGGTCTAAAAGATTTCAGCCTAGTTGAATCAAGTGAAGCGGGCATGGTATCGCAAGTATCTCGCGCTGCTCGTCGTAGCCAGTGGATCGTTTACCTTGGTTGGGCTCCGCACCCGATGAACAGCAATGTTGAAATGGAATATCTTTCAGGCGGTGACGACTTCTTCGGCCCTAACTACGGTGGCGCGAATGTTTACACCAACGTTCGTTCAAACTACCTGTCTGAGTGTGAAAACGTCGGTCAACTTCTACAAAACCTAGAATTCACTCTAGAGATGGAAAACCAGTTGATGGAAGAGATTCTTAACCAAAAAGTGAAGCCAGAAAAAGCGGCTCAACAATGGTTGAACAACAACCCTCAACAAGTTGAAGCTTGGTTAGACAACGTAAAAACGCATAAAGGTGAATCAGCGACTCAAGCGGTTACTGGATACCTAAAGCAAGTTAAAGCTTAGTTCTACCTATCTCAACAGCTACATAAATAATAAAGGTGGGCTTGCCAATTTATCGATTGGTTTGAAGTAGCCCACCCATAATAAAAGGCAATATTGTGAATTTTATTACGGAAAACAAAATCCCTGTCGGACAATGGATGGAAGCGGGTGTTGATTGGCTAACAATCAATGCAGCAGGATTCTTTGACGCTATTTCGATTTTTCTAGAAACCGTCATTATGTTTTTAGTCGATGTATTTAAGTGGATGCCGCCTGCTCTGCCAATCGTGATTACCGCTGCGATTGCATGGTACTTACACCGTAAACTCTCGCTGGTGATCTTTGTGGTCGCGGCACTGCTGACTATTCTTAACCTCGGCTACTGGCAAGAAATGCTGGAAACCTTTGTTCTCGTCTTTGCGGCGACAACGATTTCCGTATTAATTGGCGTACCGGTTGGCATCATGGCTGCTCACCGTCCTTGGCTCTATACGATGTTGCGCCCAATTCTCGATTTAATGCAGACCGTTCCGACGTTTGTGTATTTGATTCCAACTCTGGTTCTATTTGGCTTGGGCATCGTGCCTGGCTTAATCTCGACCATTATTTTCGCGATAGCTGCTCCGATTCGTTTGACCTACTTAGGGGTAACGAAAGTCCCTGAAGAGCTGATTGAAGCGGGTAAAGCCTTTGGTGCAAGTCGCATGAAGTTACTGCTCAAAGTTGAATTACCTGCCGCTCTGCCAAGCATCATGGCCGGTGTCACCCAATGTATTATGTTGTCGCTTTCGATGGTGGTTATCGCCGCTCTTGTTGGCGCTGACGGACTTGGTAAACCTGTTGTTCGTGCATTGAACACAGTGAACATCTCACAAGGTTTTGAAGCCGGATTAGCGATTGTTTTAGTCGCAATCATCCTTGACCGCTTGTGCAAAACACCAAACCAGAAGGAAGCTTAATCATGTCTATCTCTCAGGAACAGAAGGCAATGGACGCGATTACCATCAAAAACCTTGATGTTGTGTTTGGTAACAAAGCCAATCAAGCGCTGGATCTACTCGATCAAGGTAAAACTCGCCAAGAGATCATTGATGAGACTGGCCAAGTTGTTGGCGTAGATAATGTGTCGCTGACGGTGGAAGAAGGCGAGATTTGTGTACTGATGGGTTTGTCTGGTTCTGGTAAATCATCTTTGCTTCGCGCAGTTAACGGCTTGAATGAGATCAGCCGTGGCTCATTGGCGATCAAAGATGGAGACAAGCTGGTTGATTTAGGTGAACAATGCGACGAAGCGACCTTGCGTCACCTTCGTACTCACCGCGTTTCTATGGTGTTCCAAAAGTTTGCTTTGATGCCATGGCTTAACGTATTAGACAACGTGGCATTTGGTCTTGAAATGCAGGGTGTCGCCAAAGATGTTCGTCGTGCTAAGGCGCGTGAACAATTAGAAATGGTCGGCCTAGCCGAATGGGAAACCAAATTCCCGCATGAGCTTTCTGGCGGCATGCAGCAACGTGTTGGTTTGGCACGTGCGTTTGCAATGGATACTGACATTCTATTGATGGATGAACCGTTCTCGGCGCTTGACCCATTGATTCGTGCTCAACTGCAGGATGAACTGATCACGTTGCAAAACAAACTAAACAAAACGATTCTGTTCGTGAGTCACGACCTAGATGAAGCACTGAAGATTGGTAACAACATTGCGATCATGGAGTCAGGCAAACTGATTCAACACGGTAAACCTGAAGAGATCGTTCTGACGCCGAAAACAGAATATGTGAAGGACTTCGTTGCTCACACCAATCCATTGAATGTGCTTAAAGGTCGTTCTTTGATGCAGCCTCTTGATTCGCTGACGCAAGAGAATGAAAGCTGGAAGATCTGCGATTCTAAAGACCTCTGGATTGAACAGAGTGAAGGTGCTTTATCGGTCAAAGGTGAATCTACTTTGGCGCTTGTCGAGTGGAGCGAGTCAGATGACTTAGCGGCGATCAGCGCGTCGAGTGTCGTGGTCACAAGCCCTGAAATTGGCATGCGTGATGCGATTAAGCTCAAGCAGATAAGTAACCATCCGATTTTGCTGGTTGAAGACAATCAATTGGTAGGGATTTTGGATAACAGCGAGTTCTACAACGCGCTGACAGGTAATTTTCAACTAAACAGTGCTGCTTAGTCTTTTGAACTAAAATAGTCAGATATCGAAACATTTAATAGGTAGTGGGGCCATCACAATCTCCCTACCTATTTGACTGCTCTTTATTTGTTAACGACTTCTGGCTTTTTGTTACCTTGTTAGCCGATATAAGAGCGAAAATCGTGACTCATTGAGCAAAAGTGTTGCCCTGCGCAAATTCAGAGGCATAGAAAAGATTGAGAATAGTATGAACATCAGTACAATGCGGAAAAATTAATGACGTAATTTATCAATTTACAGTGTAATTTGAGCGGTCCTGACTCCGATTTCATGAGAGTTCTTCGCTTCGACACTGTAAAACCACTCACAGTATATTAGTACAAAGGTCTGCATCTTGGACAAACATGACGAAATCCTAGTCGCTATTCGACAAATTATTCGCGCTATCGATTTACACTCGAAAAAGCTGAGTAAAGAGTATGGTTTGACTGGCCCTCAATTAATTCTAATGAGAGCAATCCAAGAAATGGGTAATGTGACGATCAAAGAATTGTCGAATCACACCAATGTAAGCCAAGCCACAACCACGACGATCATCGATCGCCTAGAGTTGAATGGTTACGTACAACGTATCCGTAGTGTTGCAGACCGTCGTAAAGTGCATGCGAACTTGACGGAAAAAGGCCAAGAGCTGCTAAACAATGCGCCACCGCCGCTGCAAGATAACTTCGTTAAAAAATTCCAAAACCTAGAACCGTGGGAGCAGAGCCTACTGCTTTCCTCGATGCAACGCGTATCATCAATGATGAACGCAGAAGACATCGACGCAGCCCCAGTTCTACAGCTTGAAGGCATTGCAAACGTAGCCAAGAGCTAACATTTATTTAAATTGTTCTTTAGAACAACAACTTAAATAATTATCAAATGGTCGCATTAAGCGGCCATTTTTGATCTTGTAGCCTCTATCCCTTTGACTATTTCAGTCCAAACTGTCTTCCAATTACTCCTTTCGATTTTAAATTCCCAAGCTTTCTGATTTTTAATTTGTTTAACGTTTATTCACTTATTTCATAAACGCTTTGACGATTCTCTGACAAAATAACACTAGACCGACCGGTTTGTTGTGTATTATTGTGTGCCTCTCCTAACCATGAGGTGATGTATGAAACATGAATTGACGGCAACACAAATGACAGCGACGTTGAAGACTATGCAGGAAGCTTTTGCAGATGATCCGATGCCCACTGTGTCGGTGAGAATAGAACAGTTGCTTGCGCTGAAATCTGCTCTGATCGATTACACAGACCGTTTGTGTGCCGCGGTAAGTGAGGACTATGGTCACCGCAGCCGACAAGATACTTTGATGGCCGACATACTTCCTTGTTTAGGAAATATCGATCACACCATCGAGTGTTTGCCACATTGGTCGACATCTTCAATTCGCCACTCCGGTCCTTTGCTTTCAACTTCTC
Organism: Vibrio sp. 10N.261.51.F11; assembly: GCF_041471665.1. Taxonomy (NCBI): domain Bacteria; kingdom Pseudomonadati; phylum Pseudomonadota; class Gammaproteobacteria; order Vibrionales; family Vibrionaceae; genus Vibrio; species Vibrio sp. 10N.261.51.F11. Next base: position 63,088 of record NZ_JBFROW010000039.1, read on the forward strand.
GTGTTGAAGTGGTTTATCAGCCTAAAGGCGTAGTGGGGATCATTGCCCCGTGGAATTTCCCTATCATGTTATCCGTAGGCCCGCTCATTTCAGCCTTGGCAGCGGGCAATCGCGCCATGATCAAGATGAGTGAATTTACGCCAGAAACCAATCACGTTTTAAGACAACTATTGGATGAAGTCTTCAATGCCAACGAGGTATGTCTTGTTGAGGGCGAGGTTGAAATTGCCGCGGCATTTTCGGCGTTGCCGTTTGATCACCTTCTGTTTACGGGTTCAACCCAAGTGGGTCGCCAAGTGATGAAGTCAGCGGCTGACACGCTAACTCCAGTCACGCTAGAGCTGGGTGGAAAGTCGCCGGTTATCGTGGCAGAAGACATGCCGATAGATATTGCGGTAGAGCGAACCATTTATGGCAAGAGCCTAAATAACGGCCAAGTATGTGTCGCTCCAGATTACGTGCTACTCCCTGAAGATAAGCTTGAAGCCTTCATTCTTGAGTATAAAAAACAGTACCAATTCTTGTTTGATGAAGGGATCTACTCTGAGAGTTTAACCTCGCTCATTAACCCTCGCCAATGTGATCGTATTGTTGGTTTATTGAATGAAGAGCAGGAAGCTGGGACACGAATCGTTGCTTGCCATGACGAAGCGATGGACCTAGATACTCATCGATTGGTGACACATTTGATCGTTGAACCAAGCCTGTCATCCAAAGTGATGAACGAAGAAATTTTCGGCCCATTATTACCTTTGATTACGTATCGCAATGTTGAAGAGGCGTTCCAAGTCATCAATAGCAAACCAAGGCCGTTAGCACTCTACCTGATGAGCTTTGATTTGAGTTTACAGGCTCAGGTTAAGCACCAAGTTCACTCCGGTGGCATGTGTATTAATGACTGTGTGTTCCATTTAGCGGTTGATGATGCGCCGTTTGGTGGCATTGGTGAATCAGGTCAGGGCAACTATCACGGTAAAGAAGGTTTCCTGACTTTCTCCCACGCCAAAACAGTCTTGGAAACGGGTTTAGATCATCGAGTTAAACATCTGTTTTCAAAAGAAGACAACGAATTAAAAACAGCAGTGATGGGCATGCTTGGCCAGTAAATCACTGTTGGTATGACACTGTTTATTTTTCAAAAAGTTATTTTCACGAAATTATTTTAAGAGGTTACTTTTATGTTAGAACGTTTTTTTGAACGTACGATCAAATCGTATTTGATGATTACCGGTTTCTTAACAGCGACGGCTTTTTCCACTTTCCTAGCGCCAGATTGGAGTATGCAGACGCTGTTCTCGTACAACGATACCATGATGGAAAACAAAGAGTACTTGCTGGGGACTTATCAACACTGGGGTGTGATGGTTGGCTGTATTGGTGTGTTGTTGATGTTCTCGGCCAAGTACAAATCGCTGCGTACTTCGACAATGATTTACAGTGCATTTGAGAAGTCGATGTTTGTTGGGATCTTCTTATACAACGTCTGTATCAACGATTATGAGTGGTTTTATGGTTGGAGTGGCGTGTTTGCGCTCGATGCGTTTGTGACCGTCTACTCTTTGGTTTATCTGTATTACTATCTCAACCGAGACAAAACAAAGGTACCCGCTCATTTGCGTTAACCTCTGTCGTTTAGCTCGTTGATTCTAACATTCCTAAGCCCGCATTTGCGGGCTTTTTTCGTTTCCGACAAATGATCCTCAACGATCTTAATTGACATATCTTTGACATTTACACTCTAGACCGACCGGTTTGCTTTGGTTATTGTTCAGTCATCAACTAGAAATGAGGTAAACACCATGACAACCAATAATTTTAACTTTCAACTTAAAACCATTGTTCATGCTCAAGAGAACGGCATTGAAAATATCCCTTCTCTGTTTGGTCGCTTAGGTGCGCAAAGAGTCGTGCTCTTTTCTGATAAAGGTTTGGAGTCTCTTGGCTTTGTTGAGCAGTTCTCGGCGTTGTTTGTAAACCAGAGTGCGAATCAGGAAGCGAACCAACAAGCAGTTCAACTTGTTGGCGTGTACACCGATATCGCGCCAGACGCGACTTGCGACAACATCAACGCAGCAATTGAGTTTGCAAACAGCGTCAATGCTGATGCGATCTTGTCTGTTGGCGGCGGCAGCGTGATTGATGCTTCTAAAGGTGTGAAATACGCATTTCATAAACAGATAGATGATATCCGTACGGTGATTGCGGGCGGCGGTCATATGGATGTGTGGCCAAACAATGAAGACATTCGAGTGCCACACATCGCGGTTCCGACAACGGCTGGCACGGGCGCAGAAGCTTCTCCTATTGCTGTTTTTTACAATGAACATGAAAACATTAAGGCAAGTCTAGTCGCGTCTGGATTGGAAGCTGATATCGCGATCCTTGATCCAACGGTGACCACTAAGCTGCCAGCTCGCCTTACTCGTTCTACCGCTATGGATGCACTAACACACGCCGTTGAAGCGATTGTCTCGCCAATGAGTAATGCATTCACAGACGCTTACGGCATTCAGGCTGCAAAATTGATTGTTGAAAACTTACCCTTGGCATTGAAAGAACCAGAAAACCTAACCGCGCGCGGCAACCTTCTTCAAGCGAGCACGATGGCGATCTCTGCATTTTATTCGTCTTTGGGCGGGATTCCGATTCATAACTGCGCCCATGCCTTTGGTGCGATTAGCCACATTCCACATGGTGATGCCAACACGGTATTAATGCCGGTTGTGATTGAAGCGCTGCCTGAATTCTATATGCCGAATGCGGCGAAGTTAGCTCAAGCTTTCTCTGTCGACACTACGGGAACCGATGAGATGGTTTACCAGAGAGTGTTGGATTTTTTAAACAACTTCCAAACCCGTGTCGGTGCGATGAAGCGTTTCAGTAGCTGGGACTTTGATGAGCAAGAGAAGAGCAACATTGCAGAAGCGATTGAAAAAGACATCTGTTTTCAGTTCTACCCAATCTCGAAACAGACGATTGAAACCATCATAGAGAAAGCGATTTAAGTCTCTGTCTTAATCGACTGAATGTTATGACCATTTAATTCAGTCGATGATTCATTCCCTGATTCACTCAACAATCATTACTCGAGAGCCCATTATGAAAATTGAAAACGTATTGCTATCAAGCTTGTGCATCATCGCGCCATTCCTACTTTTCACCTAACTCATTCAACAGGGACGTTGTGACCTTTATTCCCGAGGAGGAAATAAATGATCAATAAACGTTTAACTACCGTGATTCTGACTGGTGTTTTGGTTGTTCTGTTTTTTGCCAAGGCAAGCTTTGGAAGCGAGAGCTTTGAGAATGAAGCCACCATGGATCAATCGCAGCAGCAGCATCAAGACGTCGTGCAATTGTTGGATGAAGCTTATCAAGGGCAATTGGATGCCCAGCTCTCTGTCGCTTACTTATATCTGATCGGAGAGGGCGTAGAACAGGATGATGAAAAAGCCGCGGAGTGGTTCGTCACCGCAGCCAATAACGGTAGCCCTGAAGCTCAAACACAGCTTGGGTTGATGTATATCTCTGGAAGTGGCGTTCAATCCAGCCAAGCGGAGGCTGTCACCTGGATTGGCATGGCAGCAGCTCAAGAGTATGACCCTGCGCTCGACTTATTACATTGGATGTCGCAAGCCGCGCATTAATTCAAATCCTAACTCAGGTTAATCACAGAAAGGTTAACCTCAGAAAAAGTTATTCGCAGAAAAGTTAATTATTGAAAAAGTTAATCACAGAAATTGGAGAACGTCTTATGCAGACATTCAAGAAATCTTTAGTCTTCACTGCAATGGCCGCGGCAAGTAGTGCTGCTCTGGCCGCAGAATCAGAAAAACCGAATATTGTTGTCATTGTTGGCGATGATGTGGGCTTTGCCGATACTCAGCCTTATGGCTCAGAAGCCAATACACCAAACCTAATGGCGCTGGCTGAAGAGGGGGTTAAGTTTACTAATTTTCACGCGTCACCAACCTCATCGGTAACGCGCTCTATGATGTTAACCGGAGCAAACAGTCACGAGGTTGGGCTAGGCACCTTCGACTATGCCGTCTATCCGGGCGCGATTGGTAAGCCGGGTTATGAAGGTTACCTCACCAAGAAAGGCGCCACGGTCGCAACGCTGCTTGAAGAGAGTGGCTATAACACTTACCTGTCTGGTAAATGGCATTTGGGACACGAGGATGGATTCTTACCGGATGATCGAGGTTTTGGTGAGAGTTACGGTATCTTAGCGGGCGGTTCGAATCACTTTAACCGAGATATGATGTTCCCGGCCAAAAACGCTGCGACAGCGGATGCGCTGCAAAAAGGCGATATTCCCGGTGTTGAAGTTGAGCCAACTTACCGCAACGGTGAAGTGGTTGAGGATAAATACAAAGGCGAGTACTCAGACCAAGTTTACACCAACGAGATCATCAAGATGATCGATAGCAAAAAAGACGACGGTAAGCCTTTCTTCGCCTACGTCCCATTCACCGGTATTCATCTACCACTGCAAGCGCCTGAGTCTGCTTATCAAGATAAAGTCGACTACTACGTTGAACATGGTTGGGACTCGGTTCGAGAAGACCGTTTTCAACGCATGAAAGAGATGGGTGTGATTCCAAAAGACGCCGATATTTCAGATCGTAATGCATTAAGCCGACCTTGGGACTCGCTCTCTGAGAAAGAACAAAAGTGGTACGGAAAGAAAATGGCTGTCGCGATGGGCATGATGGAAATGCAGGACCAACAAGTCGGTCAGATAGTCGATTACCTGAAAGAAATCGGGGAATACGATAATACTTACATCATGTACCTAGCGGATAACGGCCCAGAAGCGGCGGATATTACCGGTGAAAATATCAGTGATTTGATCCGAACGTGGACTGCTCATCATTTCGATAATTCGACTGAAAACTTGGGTAAGGCGAACTCCAGTGTGTCACTTGGTCCGGAGTGGGCAAGCGCTTCAACCGGTGGCCTATCTTGGTACAAAGCTTACACAGCAGAGGGCGGTATCCGTGTGCCATTTATCGTTAAGCCAGCCAAAGCGCTTTTAGACGGTGAAGATGCGTTGCAACCGGGAACTCAGACAGACGACTTATCCCAAGTGAAGGAGATTGCAGCCACGATTCTTGAGATTGCAGAGGTCGATCATCCAGGAACGGAATATCAAGGTAGAGAAGTAGCGCCGATGAGTGGTGTGAGCTTGTTGCCTTACTTCAAAGGGGAAACGGCAGACGTGCACAGTGCCAACAATGCGATTCCATTTGAATTGTTTGGTAGCGGAATTCTGCTTAAAGGTGATCATAAGATCATCCGAATTTCTACGGGAATGGGCGGTGACAGTGAGTGGCACTTATACAACACCAAGAAAGATCCAGCTGAGCAACATGACTTGAGAAATGAAATGCCAGATCTGTTCCTTGAAATGGTCGCTGAATATCAAGAATACGAAAAAGCGCAAAATATTGTCCCAGTTGACGAAGCGTGGAACCCGTTTGAAAACGTGAAATAGAGGGAAAAACCACTCGGCCAACCTAATGCCACCAAGCTTGGTTGGCCGATGAACACCGTGTAAAGGAATTACGAATTGTTTTGGCTAATACAATAACTTTTACATCGAGGCACTCTCCATGACGACATTATCGCTATCAAATTTGAGTTCAGTTCCGCAGTTCAATGGCAAAGCACACAGCAAACTTCAGGCGTTAGCAAAACCCATTGGGGCGGTGTGTAATATCAGTTGCACCTACTGTTATTACCTAGAAAAACAACAGCTGCTTGAATACCCAAAAGGCTCTCAATATACGATGGATGAAGTTATGTTAGAGCGTTATATCAAGCAGTACATAGAAGGGCAGAATACGCCTGAAATCATCTTTTCTTGGCACGGTGGAGAGCCTACGTTGTTGGGGGTTGAGTACTTTCAAAAAGTCGTCGAGCTGCAGAAAAAATATTGTCCTAACCACAGTAAGATCAGCAACGATCTTCAAACCAACGGCACGTTACTGAATGATGCGTGGTGTGAGTTTTTCAAAAAGAATGACTTTATCATTGGTGTGAGTATTGACGGCCCAGAGCACTTACACAATCACTACCGAACCAACCGTGCAGGCAAAGGCACTTTTTCTCAAACAATGCGTGGTATTCACTACTTGAAGCAGCATAACGTCGAATTCGCGACCTTAAGCTGCGTGAATGATGTGACAGGTAAGTATCCACTAGAGGTCTATCGTTTTCTGCGTGATGAAGTGGGTTCGAAGCAGTTGCAGTTTATTCCTGTGGTCGATAAGCGTGAGGCTCATACCAACAATAAATGGTTGAGCAACCAACAAGCGATCATTCCCGTATCAGGTGAGGTTGAGGCTTGGAGTGTCGATTCTGCACAATGGGGAGAGTTCCTCACTACCATTTTTGACGAATGGTTCGAACATGATTTTGGTCGGGTATTAGTGCCGTACTTTGAAAATTTTGTCGGCGTATGGATGGGCAGAGAAAGTACCATGTGCACGCTGAGTGAGATCTGCGGCAAAGGGTTAGCGGTTGAGCCCAATGGCGATGTGTACTCATGTGACCATTATGTATTTCCTGAATTTCAGTTAGGTAATATTCAGGAACAAGCACTTTCAACTTTAGCCTTTTCGCCAAAGCAGCAGAGTTTTGGGTTCGCCAAACAGAAGTCTCTGCCGAAACAATGCCAAGCCTGTGAGTTTAAATTTGCATGCCATGGCGAATGCCCCAAAAACCGTATCATCACAAGCCGAGATGGCGAAGCAGGGCTAAATTACTTGTGTGAAGGTTGGCTGAGCTTCTTCAAGCATATCGACCCTGTTATTAAGGACTTATTCAAAGCCAATAATATTGCGTCTCGTCTGGGGTAATGGAGTAGGCGTGAATGGATTCAATCAAGATTTAAGTTAGATAGAAGGCTCGCTAAATTGTGCGAGCCTCTTGGTATTTGGTATTTGGTATTTGGCTTCTGGTTACGGGGGTATTTAGTCAGCCGATTCTTGTGCCGAGATCATGGCAAGAATGGTCTCATCCATGGCATTGTTTAGAATCGAACGGTTACGCTGCATAGCGGCCATAAGCGTTGAGCCTAGCCATAAGCCATAAAGCGTTCGAGATAGCGATTCTGGCTCTGCGATAGTGAAATCACCATCGGCATTACCTTCTTCAAACAGCTTTGCCATACGCAGGATTATCTTTTCTGCGCCTTCTGCCATGGTCGATTGCAACGGGTTTGCAGACCCAGATACTTCTCCCGCCAGTTTTACAACAAGACATTGGATATTGAAGTCTTCAGTCAGTTTCGACGCACACCAAAACTCGAAATAGGCTTTAACGCGGTCACGACGAGAAAGCGATTCATCACTTAAAAAGTCATCCAGCTTAGCGAGATGCTCATCAAAGTAGTTAGTAAGAAGGATCTCACCAAAGTGCTCTTTGGATTTAAAGTAGTGGTAAAAAGAACCCTTCGTGCCTTCCGCTTGGTTGATGATCTTCATCAGGCCAACACCAGCAAACCCGTGTTCATTAATAAGGCTAAATCCTGCATCGAGCATAGCTTGTCGCATGTCTTTCATTGTTTTTACTCTTTATGCTGAGAATGAGGAATAGTGTAACGAGCAACATACCAACCGTCCAGTCTAGCGCGTTAGGACGCGGTCAATAATTGACTCGTTTCGTCAAAGTAACTTTTTCTCTTATTGGCACTTCTAAGCGACAAAACTTTTTTCAAGATAAGCACATCCTATAAATCGAAAATAACAACCTTAAAGGGCCTGTTTGGTGCCTTAAAATGGCTAAATTTGGGTGTTTTAAGTTGCTGTTTTTGTTCGTTTTTAATTTGGTGTTTTCTTAAGATCGCAATGGTAGTCTTAGCTTAATTTCTTTAGGGGGCTAAATGGACACCAATAACAGCACTTATCATCACCACAATTTTGCTCAGCAAGACTTATCAGAGCTTACATTTACAGCCTGTACGTTTATCCGTTGTGATTTCAGACGTTCGAACTTACGTGATGCAACGTTTATTAACTGTAAGTTTATCGAACAAGGCGATATTGAGGGATGCCACTTCGATGTTGCAGATTTGCGTGATGCAAGTTTTCAGAACTGTCAGTTGGCGATGGCGAATTTTAGCAACGCGAATTGCTACGGTATTGAGTTACGTGATTGTGACCTGAAAGGGGCGAACTTTACTCGTGCTAACTTTGCCAACCAGGTAAGCAATAGAATGTATTTTTGCTCCGCGTATATTACGGGCTGTAACCTGTCATACGCCAACTTGGAGCAAGCTTGTTTAGAGAAGTGTGAGTTATTTGAAAACCGCTGGATAGGTACTTACCTTGGCGGAGCGTCACTAAAAGAGTCCGATCTTAGCCGAGGCGTGTTCTCGGAAGATGTATGGGGGCAATTTAGTATGCAAGGTGCTAATTTATGCCATGCTGAATTAGAAGGGTTAGATCCTCGCAAGGTAGACACATCGGGGATTAAAATCGTTGCTTGGCAACAAGAACAACTGCTTGAAAGCATGGGTATTGTGGTGATGCCTGATTGATAGCTGTAATTTCTAACTACAGGCTATTTGGAATATGTAAGAATTCGCTATAGAAGAAAAGCCCAAAGCTAATAACTTTGGGCTTTTCCGTATTTGGTAACCAGCATTTTATAATGAATTTTTAAAAAGAGAATGCTTGGTGATAGAGAACTGATTGGTTGATTAATGCATGCCTGAGCGCATTTTGTCGGCGAGCGCAAAGAAGACAAAAACGACGAAACAGACTAGAGCAGCACACAGTGAAGTTAAGATGGTTGTGGCGTCTTTTGAAATCAATGGAATGGTGATAGAAGCTAGCGCTATCAACATAACAAGGATATGAACAATTCGACCCGGAATTGGATTTTTATGACAGAATGAAGCCCAGAGGTAACGCATTTTCAACACCAGTATAAAATTAGTGGTTTTATTCTATTTTCTTAATGAGTATTTTGTAAATAACATTTGGTTACAATTGGTTGTAAATATGATCTAAGTCGAATTAGTATTAAACTAGTTAAATAACAGCAGTTTATTGATCTTTTATTGAATTTTAACTTTCAAAATGAACATCATAATATTCCGTATTCTTTGGAATACTAAGTCAAATCTTATTCGACTTTTTGTTTTTTGACTTAAGATCTCATTTATTGAGTGTTCTGTTAAAAGACCGTTTGCGTACAGGTATTGGTGGCGTAACTATCAAGCGAATTAGAGTCATCCTAGAGCCTGTTATTCGTTTTATGTTATTTATCAAAGCGACTCCTCAAATTGAGATCGAAGTAATCTTGTGAGTTTTTCGGTTTGATATACTCAGTATTCACTCGATAAAGATGATGGAGATGATATGTCGAAAACCGCGAAGATCATTAATGAAGATAAGCTGGTAAAAAAAGCAGTTGAAGTCGGTTTTAAGATGGCTAAGCTACAAGGTTTTGATTTGCCAAATTCATCCCAACCGATAAAGGTTAAAGCGGTGTACTTGTTCCTTGTTGAAGTCAATCAGATCACACCGTTACCGGACGATAAGCTTGATGGCGCGAACATCAAGAAGCGTTTAGCACTCTGGCTTCATAAGGCACTGCCGGACAATGACCCGCTGAAGTAAACTTGTATTACCTCATTTTTTATATTTGAAACCTAGCGATTTTTCGCTGGGTTTTTTGCTTTATGGAGCAGTAAAATTTGAGGGTGTAGAAAATGAAAAGATACCCACCTAAGTCTATCGTTGCATTCTTGTTTTTGACTATATCAGCGCTGGTTTTAGTTGCGGCTGTCGTGCTTCAAATTCGCGGTGAACAAGCGTGCGATAAAACAACGCTGATAATTAGATTAAGAGCCATGCTATTGAAACATCGCTCTTTTTTAGATTTGGATACGCGCTTTCTTGTTTAATCGCGAGTTTGTTCGGCATTCAAATGCCGAATCAACTTGGCTGGAGTGCCACCGTATAGACAATCTGGCGGTACATCGCTGTTGACCACAGAGTTCGCCGCGATAACCGAGCGAGCCCCAATCTTCACGCCTTGGTTGATGACCGAGTTTCCACCAATCCACACATCGTCTTCGACTGTGATAGGTAGGCAGAAAGTTTCCCACTTACGGCGGCTGAGATAATCCAGTGAGTGGGAGGCTGTGTAAAACTGGGCACTTGGCCCTATCAATACATTGTTACCAATCTTGATATTCGCGCCATCAAGCATCACCACGTTCATGTTGATAAAGGTGTCGTCACCGATCTCGATGGTTTTGCCAAACTCGCAATGAAAAGGAGGACGGACAACGCTGCTTCCTACTTTACCAAACAGATTAGCCTGAAGACTTGGTAGTTGAGTATCGTCTGAACATTGATTCAAGTCTGATAGCGCCTTGCTGGCGTGAGTGCGCATGTGGTCTACCTCATGGTCTGCGCCATCAAAAATCTCACCGGACAGCATTTTCTCGAGTTCTGTTTTCATTGTTTGCATCCCATTCGTCAACATCGATATTAGAATACGGATAATTGGACATAAAAAAAGAGAAAAGCCTAAGCCTTTCTCTTCCTGTTTTTCTACTTAGCAATCAAGATTGCTCAAATTAGATTTGCTCAACGAAACCCATTAGGTGCTGTTTCACTTCGTCTGAAGCAAACGCACTTTCTACAGAGTACTTGTAGATTTCTACGTAATCTTCTTTTGTTAGACCGAATGTTTCACACGCACGTTTTACTTCGTTGGTCATGGTAGTGTTCGACACAGTGCGGTTGTCTGTGTTGATCGTTACAACGATGCCGTCTTTCTTGAATTCAGCAATTGGGTGGTCGCTGAATTTGTGAATACATTTAGTTTGCACGTTACTTGTTGGGCAAGTTTCAAGCGCAACCTGCTTCTCTTTAACGATGTTGTACGCGTCTTCGTTACCTTGGATGTGGACACCGTGGCCGATACGCTCAGCGTCAAGCAGTGTGACTGCATCGTAAACGTTCTGACCATGCCATTGCTCACCTGCGTGAACCGTCACACGGTAGCCTTGTTCAATAGCGTATTGCGTGTACTCAGGGAATTCAGCGCAGAAGCCCGGCTTTTCACCGCCTGCAATATCAAACGCAACCACGCCTTTACCAAGGTATGGTTTACCAGCGTCGATTACATCTTTGATTGAGTCTTTCGGGAACATACGAAGTACAGACATGATGTAGTTGCCCTTAATGTCGTATTTCTCTTCTGCACGCTTCATGCCTTTAACCGCACTTGCGATGATTGCATCAAGAGACAAGCCCTTGTTTACGTGAAGAATCGGTGCAAAACGAACTTCTAGGTACTTAACGTTTTCTAGTGCTGCGTCTTCGTAAAGCTCAAAAGAGATACGCTCAATCGCTTCTTCCGTTTGCATCACTTGCAGTGGCAGGCTAAAGCAAGCTAGGTACTCATCAAGGTTTTTGCAATCTTCAGGCACTGTTAGAGACTTTACTACCGCTTCACGGTCTTCTGGAAGTTCGATTCCGTACTGTTTCGCCAGATCAATAATGGTGTCTGGACGAACACTTCCGTCTAGGTGGCAGTGCAGATCAATCTTAGGGAGTGCTAGAAAGTTCATGAGTATTCCTTAGGTCTATTATTTTTTGAGTTATTAACTCATAGGTTACATGGGCTTAAATTAACAAGTTTGTGATATGATTTAAAGTGACATAAAGTCATCATTAATCTGAATCTAAGGAATATCATGGTAGATGTTAAAAGCTTACTCAAATGTGATATGAATTTGCTGCTGTGTTTACACGTGTTGCTTGAAGAGCGCAGCGTGAGCAAAACGGCAGAGCGATTGTTCCTTAGTCAGTCTGCGGTGAGTAAACAACTCACTAAGCTGCGTTCTTTGTTTGACGACCCTTTGTTTGAACGTGAGTCAAAAGGCCTGTTTCCAACACCGAAAGCCACCTCTTTAGCGCCTAAAATTCATCAAATCCTTCTGCAAGTTGAACAGCTAACCGTGCCGGACATTTTTGAGCCGAAAGACAGCGAACGTACTTTTAATATCGATCTTGTTGAAACCGCTTATACCGCGATTTACCCTAAATTTATGCCTAACGCGCTAGCAGATGCGCCGAACATTACGGTAAACAGCACTACTTGGAGCAGCGAAACCTTTAAGCGCTTACTAAAGCGTGAGGTCGATTTCGGGATTGGAATTTTTGAGCTCGATGAAAGGGCTAGCACCCACATTCAAAATATCCCTGCCGAGCTAAACCACGTCGAGTTGCTGCAAGATTACTCTGTGTGCTTGATGCGAAATGATCACCCAGTACTTCAAGAAGAGTGGAATCTGCAAGCCTTCCTTAAATACCGTCATATTCAGTTGGTGACCGGTGGCGTTGGCGACTGGTTGCTACTGGAAATCTTGCAAGCCAAACAGCTTCAAATTAACAAAGCCGCCAACGTGTCGGACATCACCAGCGCAGTAAAGCTGTGCAAACAAAGCGATTTGCTGATGTGTTATCCGTACAACTCGGTTCGTGACTATATTGAGAGTGGCGAACTGGTGATGAAGCCGATTCCTATTGAGTTGGTTCCCGGTGGTTTGTTTTTGCTTTGGCACCGTTACTTTGATTCTGAACCAAGCCACAAATGGCTTCGCGACCTCATAGTCAATAAGACCCAAGAACCTCAGCTGTAAACCGCGAGCTACGATGATCAAAACGGCGAAATAAGTTTTTTTAAATTTATTTCGTCTTTTTAGAATGAGCATTGTCTTATTACGGGTGCCAAATGCCCGCCAAGAATGAGATATCTAAATGAATCCAATGCCATCGATTCGTTGGTGTTGATTGATTAGTGCTTAATCCTGATGACAGACAGAAGTAAGGCCAACGTGTATACGCTGGCCTTTTTTATGGTTCTTCGCAGATTAGCGCCAAGTTGGATAAGCGACTCGGCTTGTTGTTACGTTATGCTGGAACCTTAAAACAAGAATCTTGATTGCTGTATTTTGGTACGAAGCACAATTTGTCTGCCGACATTTTTAAGCCGTTTTGCATCTGGATATGTGTTACCGCCCAAATCACGCAGCCATGAGGCAAATTGAATAGCGAGCGAGTTTGAGTGAACAACACGCCGTCATCATAGGCTGGTGTAATGTTCGTCGCTTTGCCTTGCCACGCCTTATGAGTGGTTTGCACATCAATATTTGGAACAATCAATGAGAGCATTTCTGGCTCAACGTCTTTTACGACTTTCAAGCAGATACGACACCCATCGTAGTATTGTTCTATCCAGATTTTATGTGGAATAGCGTGATCATCCCAACCCAGTTGTAAGATATGTTCCATGACTTTGTCCTTGGTATCTAAGAAGGAAAGGCAGTGCTCAACACTGCCTGAATTAGCTCAAATATTATTCGTAACTTAAACCATGTCCGAACGGGTAAAGGGTGTCGGCTTGATCATACCCAGGGTAGTCTGAGTCTTGGTTTTGAATGGCTTGGGCACTGTTCGCTAAAGCAAATGGCAGTTTTCCTTGAGGAGCAAAGTTGCCTGAAAGTACTTCCATTAGGTTGCTGTCCGAGACACCAAATGTGGCGATCACGGCACCGGCTTGCTTAAGATTACTTTGATCGTCTAGCACGAAGGGTTGTCTAAAGTTGATGGACAATACCGTTTTGTCAGCGCCCACTTCGTTCATAACGGCTTTAATGTCGCTTAGGCTTGGTTCAATATGCCAAGATGCAGCTGTAGCCATTTCACTGAACGCAAGAATATCGAGTTCATCTGGGTTCGCGCCACCAAAGATAAGATCAGGATCTGAGCCTTCGTTAGATACGCGAACACGAATAACCGCATAGTCCGTATCGGCTGGTACTGGTGGACGCGTTTCTCCCGCTTCGTAATCTCCGGAAGTCACGGTAAAGTTGTACTTGTCGTCTCCTGCAATGTTTTCGTCCATTCCCATGACATACAGAGCAACAGGATTTTGTGCGGTTGATTCAGCTAGAGGTAAAGTCTTATTGGTATTTTGAAGTAATACGACAGACTTTTTCTGTGCGTAATCAGCGCGTTCTTGGTACTTCTCGTTGCCTAAAATCTCTTGGGCTTTTTTCTCATCAACGTAAGTGTTTTCGAAAAGGCCAAGCTTGAATTGTTCTTCAAGTAAGCGTGTGACTGATAGGTCGACACGCTCTTCGGTAAGCAGATCTTTTTCCACGAGTTTCACGATGACTTCTTTATCATGGAAACCTGAAAGAACATCGACTCCAGCTTCGACCGCCATGGCAACCTGCTCATCAATCGTTTTGTGTTCCACACCCCATGCACGATCGCCAATAATGCCGGTATCTGAGTTCACGTTACCTGTGTAGCCCAATTCGTCTCTGAGAAGGTCGGTAACAATGCCTTTTGAGAAGGACATACCAACATCGTTTGGCATCCACTTTTGATCTACAGGGATGCCGTAGTAAGGCATGATTGAAGAAGCGCCAGCCTCAATCGCAGCAATAAACGGTTTTAGGTGGTAATCAAAATTGTTCTTTGGATAGACTTGGTTTTTACCGAAGTCATAATGTGGGTCACCACCGTTTTCTTGTGGACCGCCACCAGGGAAGTGTTTGATGGTTAGCGCGATACTGTCTTCGTTGACCTCACCGCCATCCTGCAACCCTTTGATAAGTGAGCGCATAATGTCAGACGCTAAATCTGCATCTTCGGTAAAGGTTTCGTGTACTCGGTACCAACGAGGTTCTGTCGCCAAATCCATCATGTATCCGTACATACTGCGTAGGCCAATTGAAGACCATTCTTCATTCATGATACCTGCAAATTCAGTGATTAAATCCATGTCGCGAGTGGCTGCTAAACCTGCCTCTTTAGGCCAAGCAGAAAAGGCACCTGAAGAAACGTTGATCCCTGCTTTAGCTGATGGATCTATGTGGTTACGAGCATTGGATTTGAATAGAGCGGGGATACCCATTCGCGTCTGTTCACGCAGTTCTTGAACACTATTCATGAACTGGGCAGCTTCTGTTGGGGTTATCTGACAACCTGAACGGCCTGAATCGCAATCAGGCGCATTGGTAGGTGTTTCAACTACGCTGTTACGGAAGATAAAGCGCGTCATTTGGGCATCGCCAATCATGTCTTGTCCTTTACTACTAACGAGCCCACCTTTGGACGAGTTTAAGGTGTCAATGAGCATCATGCCGGCTTTCTCATCTAGCGTCATGCGGCTAACCAAGTCTGCTGCTCGCTCTTCTGGAGATAATCGCCAGTCTTCAAAGGGTTCAAGTGTTCCATTGCCGTTAGAATCTCGGAATTGGTAACCTTCAACGTTCAATACATCATGAACACGAGAGTGAACTTGGGGTTGTTGGAAGTTATTGTCGCTATCAGATGAGTTGCATCCTGCAAGAAGCAACGCGATTGCTATAGGTGTCAGGGTAAGACGCTTCATGGTCACGATCCTATTGTTAGTATAATAATAAGTACATGACCAATTTTAATAATTAATGGACTATTGGTTAACCAAAATAGGTCAAACTAAAGGTTTGGATCACCATATAAATTTAATTGGTGATTTAATTCAATTTAGTATTGGAAATATATTGACGAAGTTTAAATAACGTAAACTTAACTAGATTTAATTTTTTGATATCCAATTAATCCCCCATTTAATTAG